>JBJMWF010000235.1:0-5650 GCA_045810265.1 Vitreoscilla sp.
GCCCGAATGCGCAGCGGCTCGCACGCGTCACGCGCACACCCGCTTCGCGCGCCCGCGCGAGCGCCGCCTCCAGCCGCACGCTGATGCTGCCGTGGCCGGTGCCGGCGACGACGAGGCCCGCCGCGCCGGACGCGACGGCCGCGTCCACCAGCCGGCCATCGGCCCCCGCATGGTTCAGCACGATCTCCACGCGCGGCCAGGCATCGGCAGCGGCCGTGATGCGCGCCAGGCCCAGCGGCTCGCCCTCGGGCCAGGGGCGGAACGCGCGCAGCGCGCCGCCTTCCAGACGCGCCAGCGGACCGCAGTCGCTGGCCGCGAAGGCGCTCGTCTGCAGCGTGTGGACCTTGCGCAGTCCCAGGGCAGCCCAGACTGCGCCCCCGAAGACGACGCCCACGCCGTGCGCGCCCGGCGTGCCGGCCACGGTCACGGCGTCGAGCAGGTTGGCCGGGCCGTCGGGCGACAGCGCGCTGGCCGGACGCATGGCGGCGGTCAGCATCACCGGCTTGGCGGGCGCGAGCACGCGGTGCAGGAAGTAGGCAGTCTCCTCCAGCGTGTCGGTGCCGTGCGTGATGACGACGCCGGCGACCTCGGGACGCGCGAGGTGGTGCGCGACGCGTGCGGCCAGGCGCTGCCAGGTGCCGATGTCCATGTCCTTGCTGTCGATGGCTGCGACGCTTTCCGACTCGAGGCGGTGTTCGGCCAGGGCAGGCACCGCGGCGATCAGGGCGTCCACGCCCAGGGCGCCGGCTCTGTAGCCGGTGGTGTCGGTCGAGTCCGTGGCGAGGCCGGCGATCGTCCCGCCCGTGGCGAGAATCACGACAAGCGGCATGGGGCTTTGCATTCTTGGCAACCTTGGATAAAAATACAGACCTGTATGAACAACCAGATGCCGGCCCGGGGGCGCAAGTTTCCCGGCGGCGAGGACGCCATGGAAGTCGAATCGCCGAAGCTCACCGCCCGCCAGCAGCAGATCCTCGATCTGGTGCAGAGCGCGATCGAACGCACCGGCGCCCCGCCGACTCGCGCCGAGATCGCGAACGAACTCGGGTTCAAGTCCGCCAACGCCGCGGAGGAACACCTCCAGGCGCTGGCCCGCAAGGGCGTCATCGAGCTGGTGGGCGGCACCTCTCGCGGCATCCGGCTGAAGTCTGACACATTGCGTGCACTCAACGAGGCGCGCGGCAAACAGTTCTCGCTGCCGCTGCCCAGCCTGTCGCAGCTCACGCTGCCGCTGGTGGGCCGCGTGGCCGCCGGCTCGCCCATACTGGCGCAGGAGCACGTCGAACAGACCTACCTGCTCGAGGCCACGATGTTCCCGCGCCGCCCCGACTACCTGCTCAAGGTCAAGGGCATGAGCATGCGCGACGCCGGCATCATCGACGGCGACCTGCTGGCAGTGCAGAAGAGCCGCGAGGCGCGCAACGGCCAGATCGTCGTCGCACGGCTGGGCGACGAGGTCACGGTCAAGCGCTTCCGCCGCACCCGCACCACCATCGAGCTGCTGCCCGAGAACCCCGACTTCCAGCCCATCATCGTGCCCTTCGGCGACGTCGATTTCGAGCTCGAAGGCATCGCGGTGGGCCTGGTGCGCAACAACATGATGAGCTGAGCATGGCTCATCGCCTGCATCGTCGGCCGTCGCGCGTCACCTGCGCGCGCGGGCGGCGCTGAGGGCTCGCCATGGCTTCGCAGTCCCGCTCGCCGTCACGCCAGGCCATGAAGTCGCCCAAGGCCGCGACCGCCGGCGACTGCCTCACGTTGGAGCAACTGCCCAACGTCGGCCCCGCGATGGCCGCCGACCTGCGGCTGCTCGATATCCACACCCCGCAGGCGCTGAAAGGCCGCGACGGCCTGCAGCTCTATCACGCGCTGTGCACGGCCACCGGCCAGCGCCACGACCCCTGCGTGCTCGACACGCTGCTGGCCGTCGTCGACTTCATGAACGGCGCGCCGCCCGCGCCGTGGTGGGCCTATACCAAGCAACGCAAGGCGATGGTGGGGCAGCTGCGCGATTGAGCGTTTGCCGTCGGCCGCGCCCGCGCCGGGCACGGGAGGTGTCTGGCACCTTCTCGTTCGCGCTGCATTGCCGACGTTCGCGATCCACTCATCGCGAACGTGAAGGTGCCTGACGCCGGCCCCACTCGCGATCGGCGCCAGGCACTTCCCCGGATCGCAAAGGCGTTGCCCGCTCCGGCGACGCGCGACGCGATCCGCGGAAATGCCAAGCACCTTCGGGGCGCCGCCCTGCTCACCGTCCGAGCGTCTGGCGGCTTGCTCGGGGCACCGCCCTTCTCACCGCCCGAGGGCCTGGCCGCTGGCTCGGGGCGCCGCGGCTGCTCACGCCCGAGGGCCTGCTGCTCGCAGGGTGGTGGCATCTTTTCGTTCGCGCTCCGATGCGGAGCAACGAGATCCTGTTTCGGCGAACGGAAAGGTGCCTGACACCGATCCGCGCGACCGTTCGGATTTCACGCCAGGATGGGTAGTTGACCCAGTGGCGAGCCGGCGACTGCGCTCATAAAGTCGCTATCCCGATTGGAATCGGTTCCATCACCCATGATCCAGGAGGCCTGATGCTGCCATCCCTCGTGCGCGCAGTGCGCCTGTGCGCGATGCCGCTGCTTGCGAGCCTGGTCACCGCGGCCTGCACCGCCGTGCCCGGTACCGCGGCCACGCCGGCCCTATCTCGCTTCCCGCAAGACCCCGCCCAGGAAGCCCGGATCCGCGACATCGTCGCCCACATGACCCTGGCCCAGAAGATCGGCCAGATGACGCAGCCCGACATCCGCGCCATCACGCCCGACGAGGTGCGGCAGTTCTACATCGGCTCGGTGCTCAACGGCGGTGGCGACTGGCCGCAGGGCGACAAGCATGCCCCCGCGTCCGCCTGGCTGGCGCTGGCCGACGCCTGGTGGGACGCCTCCATGCACACGGACATGGCCGTGAAGGTGCCGTTGATCTGGGGCACCGACGCCGTCCACGGCCACAACAACGCGTACGGCATGACGCTGTTCCCGCACAACATCGGCCTGGGTGCGGCGGGCGATCCGGCGCTGGTCGAGCGCATCGGCCAGGCCGTCGCGCGCCAGGTGCGTTCGACCGGCATCGACTGGACCTTCGCCCCCACCGTCGCGGTGCCGCGCGACGACCGCTGGGGCCGCACCTACGAAGGCTTCTCGGAGGATCCGGCCATCGTCGCCGCCTACGCGGGCCGCTACGTCAATGGGCTGCAGGGCCGGTTCGAGGCGACTGGCCGGCCGACCATCGTGGCCACCGCCAAGCACTTCCTGGGCGACGGCGGCACCGAGATGGGCGTCGACCAGGGCGAGAACATGGCCGGCCTCGACGAACTGCTGCGCGTCCACGGCGCGGGCTACGCATCGGCCATCGCCGCGGGCGTTCAGACGGTGATGGTGTCGTTCAACAGCTGGACGTTCAGCGGCCGCGACGACACCGGCCGCGCGCTGGCGTTCGACAACGCCAAGAACACCGGCAACCGCTACCTGCTCACTGACCTGCTCAAGACCCGTTGGGGCTTCGACGGCCTGGTGGTCACCGACTGGGATGCGATCGGCCAGGTGGGCTACGTCGACGCCGCCGGCAAGGCTCGCTCGTGCACGACCTCGTCGTGCCCGGCCGCGATCAATGCCGGCGTCGACATGGTGATGGTGCCGTTCGCCTGGAAGGCGTTCATCGCCCACACCCTGGCCTCGGTGCAGGCGGGCGAGATCCCGCTGGCGCGCATCGACGACGCGGTCACGCGCATCCTGCGCGTCAAGATGCGCGCGGGCCTGCTGCGCATCGTCGACGGCGCGAGCGTATCGACCCGCCCGTCGCAACGCGCGGGCGCGCATGACGCGGCGGCCGCGCAGCCGCGCGAGCTCGCGCGCGAGGCGGTGCGCGCGTCGCTGGTGCTGCTGAAGAACGACCGCGCCACCCTGCCGCTGGCGCGCAGCGGCCGCGTGCTGGTGGTCGGCCGCAGTGCCGACTCGATCGCCAACCAGTCTGGCGGCTGGTCGCTCACCTGGCAGGGCACCGGCAACACGAACACCGACTTTCCCGCCGCGGACTCGGTGCTCGCCGGCGTGCGCGAGGCCGTCGGCACCGACAACGTCGTCTACTCGGCCGACGCCGCGGGCGTGGACGTGACGACCTTCAAGGCAGTGATCGCGGTGATCGGCGAGTCGCCCTATGCAGAAGGGTTCGGCGACATCCGCCGCTCCGGCACGCTGGAACACGCGCGGCGGCATCCCGAGGACCTCGCCGTGCTCAAGCGCGTCGCCGGCCAGGGCGTACCGGTCGTCACGGTGCTGTTCAGCGGCCGGCCGCTGTGGGTGACGCCCGAGATGAATCGCAGCGACGCCTTCGTCGCCGCCTGGCTGCCCGGCACCGAAGGCAAGGGCATCGCCGACTTGCTGTTTCGCCGCGCCGACGGCGGCGTCACCGATTTCAAGGGCCGCCTGTCGTACTCCTGGCCCCGCAACGCGTGCCAGACCAAGGTCAACAAGGGCGAAGCCGGCTACGACCCGCTGTTTCCCTACGGATACGGCCTGACGTATGCGGCTCGCCATGCCGAGACCGGCCTGCTCGATGAGTCGCCGCAGCCGCAGCGCTGCGGCGATCCCGCGGCGGCCGCCACCGAGGACCTGGTGATCTTCCGGCAGTCCGAGGGCCCCGTGCACAAGCTGCACATCGGCTCGCCGCCGAACTGGCAGGTGCCGCTCGGCGACGACCTGGACGCGGCCGTCGCCACCGCCGACGGTGCGGTCAAGGCGGGTACCGCACAGGTCAACCTCCAGCAGGACGCACGCAGGATCGTGTTCGCGGGCGACGGCCAGTTCTCGGCCGACTCGCTGATGAGGCGCGACTACAGCGGCTGGCCCGGCACGCACGCCGCGCTGGCGTTCGACATCGTCGTCGACCAGGCGCCGGCCGCCGCGGTGCACGTACGCATCGATTGCGGATACCCGTGCGGCGCTTCGATCGACGTGACCAAGGCGCTGCGGGCGCTGCCGTTGCATGCGAAGGCCACCTTGAAGATCCCACTGCGTTGCTTTGCGGACCAGGGCGTCGACTTCAGCTCGGTCGACACGCCGTTCGCGCTCGACACCAGGGGTCCGTTCACCGCGAGCCTGGCCGACATCCGTTGGCAGGTCGGCGCCGACAAGGATCCCGACGCGTTGCCGTGCACGCCGGCCCCCAAGCCGCCGGCTACCCCGCCGTCTTGAACGCCATCACCGCCTGGTTGCGCAGCGTGCGCAGCAGGCTCAGCTCGCGGTCGCCCAGCACGATGCCGCCAGGCGTCGCGCAGTCGGCGTAGATCAACGCGAAGGGCGCGCTCTTCATCGTCATCGGCAGCAGCACGAAGCTGCGCGCATCGGCCTCGCGCTGCAGCCAGGTGGGCAGGCGTGAGCGGACGTTCTCGGCCGAGGCGTCGGAGATCAGCGTGTCGGCGGCCTTCCTGCAGGCCACCGACAGCAGGTCGACCGGGCCGTTCGGATTGACGTCGACGCGGAACTGCGCCGACAGCGCCGAGGCCGCCGCGCCCAGGCCGAAGCGGCCGGTGATCATGCCGCTCTTGGGATCGCGCAGGCCGAACAGGACGCAGCGAAAACCCAGCCCGTCGTGCATGGTCTGCAGGATGGTGCGCAGC
>JBJMWF010000236.1:0-14158 GCA_045810265.1 Vitreoscilla sp.
ACGAACAGGCCCGTGACGATGCCGCGCTGGCGCTCGTCGATCAGCGAATCGAGCTTGTCGAAGTTGACCATCAGTTCGGCCAGTGCCGCCTGCCGGCCTTCACCTTCGTCGAGCTCCGCGGCGATGTAGCTTTTCAGCGGCGCGACCGCGCTGATCGCGCTGGTGCTGCGCCACAGGATGCGCTGCAGGCGGCGCTCGTTGTGCTGGCCGACCTCGACGAGGCTGGCGACGAAGTCGCGCCATGCATCGCGCTGCACAGGCGCCAGGGCGAGCTCGGGCACGCCGTCGCGCAGGCGCTTGGCGAAGGCCGAGACGAGATCGCGCGGGAGTCCGGTCTCGTGCGTGTCCTTGCCGTCCTTGTCCTGGCGCGGGCCTTCCTGCTGCTGGCCTCGCATGCCGCGGCCTCCGCCGCCCATCTGTGCCATCGCGGGGCCACCGACGGCGGCCAGGCCGAACAGCGCTGCGAGGGTGGCGTGGCGGCGTGCGGCCACCGCGGCGTCGGAGACCGGAGAGGCAGGCGGGTCGGCAGGATTCATGGCGCTGGGCGGGGACGGCGGGATGCCATGTTCGGGTGCCATCGTTGCTGGCTTGTGTGGAGGGCGCATTGGCGCCGACACACGCACAGGCGGCTTCAGCGGGGCCGGTGTCAGGCCTCGGACTCACCGCGCGCCGCAGGTCAGCGAAGCGACGAAAAAAAGCCCGCACGAGGCGAGGCTTCGAAGGAGCGAGACGCGCGCTTCGCTGCGCGCTGCTGGCTTACGCGTTGGCGCGGCGGCCGACGATCGTCACGTGCTGCACGGCGACATGCGCCTGGCCGTAGGGCGCCATGGCCAGACTGTCCGCGGCGGCGTACTGCTTCGTGGCGATGCCGTTCATGCCGGCGACGGTCGCCACGGTCATGAGGACGGACAGGGCGAAGGCGGCGGCTTGGGCGGTGGTCTTGGTCATGGTGGGCTCCTGAGGTTGTGTGGTTCGGAAGCGCGTTTCGTGTTCCGATGGATGGACTATCGGAGCTTCGGCCCGCGCCTCAAAACGACTTGCGACGAATGGCATCGATGCCGTCGCCAACCGCAAATTCGCGCGACGGACCGTGCACAGCAAGGTGCCTGGCATGTTCTCGTTCGCGCTGCAGTGCCGACCATGGAGACCCTCTCGTCGCGAACGAGAACGTGCCTGGCGCCGATCCCGGGCGGGGCCGGCGTCAGGCACCCTCCCGGATCGCGGGCGGCGTTGCGCGCTGTGGCCAGACATTGCGCGATCCGGGAAGATGCCAGACACCTCCGGGTGACGCCGCGGCAGCTTCAGGCGACGTCAGTGGAGGCGAAGGCCAGCGCGCCGACCTCGTCGTCGGCCAGCATGCGGCCGCCGTCGCGGGCGGTCTCGAACGCCTCGGCGCCGATCTGCGCCACGGCCAAGGCGCGCACGCGCTCGCTGGCGGCGGCTTCGTTGCGCTCCCGGCCTTCGGATTTGGCGCGGTAGCCTTCGTCCGAATAGCCGGCCAGCCGGGCCGCGGCGCGCGGACGGCCTTCCAGCGCCGCGAGCAGGGCGAGGTAGTCGGCGCAGTAGGGTTGCATCTCGAACGCGCTGGCCTTGGCCCACGCGGCCTGCAGCATCGGGCGCGCGGCCTCGGCCTGGTCCTGCGCGAGGTGGCAGGCGCCCAGGTTCAGGCGCGCATAGGCCAGGATGTGCTCGTTGCGCGAGCCCGAGAGCTGCTCGATCAGCGCGCGGCCGGTGCGCGCGGCGGCATCGACGTCGCCCGATGCGAGTTCGGCGTCCATCAGGTTGTTCAGCGAGGTCTCGAGGTCGTCGCCCAGCTGCGCGGCGATGGCGGCGGTACGGCGGATCAGCGCCAGCCGCGCGCTCGCCGCCTCGGCGCCGGCGTCCGAGCGGCTCAGGAAGAAGGCATGTGCCTCCAGGCCGATGTCCAGCCGATGCGGCGGCCAGGCCGGATCCTCGATGCGATCGAGCTCGTCGAGTGCCGCCTTCAACGCGGCCGGCGGCATGTCGGCCAGGCTGGAGCCGCTCACCACCCACTGCGCCAGCGCCCGATACAGCAGCCAGCGATCCGGCGCCCCCGCATCGATGCGGCGTGCCAGCTCCAGCGCGTGGTCGACGGCGGCGAAAGCGCGGCGCTTGCGCGGGTTGGTCCATGCCCGCGCGGTGGCGAGCGCGGCACGCATGCGCAGCTCCGGCGACTCGGCGAGCGCGGCCAGCGTGGTGCAGCTGTCGGCCAGGCCCATGCGGTCGGCATGCATGAAGCGGTTCATCGCGTGCAGCCAGGTGGCGCCTATGGTCAGCGCGCAGTCGGTCAGGCCGGCGCGGATGGCCCAGGCCATGGCCTCGGCGGCGTTGGCCGCGTCGAGCTCGATCTCGCGCTTCCATGCATCGACGCGCATGACGCCTGAATGGCGCGTGTGCCAGTGCTCGTCGTACAGCTCGGCCAGCGCGAGTGCGTGGCGGCGCCGCAGCGTCTCGTGCTCGCCGGCCGCCTGCAGTTGCTCCAGCGCCAAGGCGCGCGGCGACGCCAGCAGGCGATAGCGCGGCTGGGCGTCGTCGAGGTTGCCGACGACGGCCACCAGCGAGCGGTCGACCAGTCCGGCCAGGGCATCGAGCACCGTCCACTCGTCCAGGCCGCCGGCGCCCGGATCGGCCACCACCCGCTGGATCAGCGCCAGCGACGCGCTGCCGGCGAACACCGACAGCCGCCGGAACACGGCCTGCTCGCGCTCGTTGAGCAGCCCGTGGCTCCATTCGACGGCCGCGCGCAGCGTCTGGTGGCGCGCGGGCGCCGCGCGGTCGCGGCTGGCAGTGAGCAGTTGCAGCCGATCCTGCATCGACGCGGCCAGCCGCTGCACCCCGAACATGGGCACCCGCGCCGCGGCCAGCTCGATGGCCAGCGCCAGGCCGTCGAGGGCGGCGCACAAGGCGATCACGGCGGGCGCGTTGGCGTCGGTGAGCGCGAAACGCGCGTCGGCCGCCTGCGCGCGCTCGGTGAACAGCGCCACCGCGCCGAACTCGCGCGCCAGCGCCGCGGGCAGCGGCCCCGAAGGCACCGCCAGCGCCTCGAGACGGAACACGCGCTCCTGGGCGAGCTTGAGCGGCGTCTGGCTGGTGACGACGATGCGCAGGCCGGCGGCCTTGTCGAGCAAGGCATGCGCGATGGCCGCCACCTCGTCCAGCAGGTGCTCGGCGTTGTCGAACGCGATCAGCATCTGCAGCGGCGCCACCGCGCCCGCCAGGCCGGTCAGCGGTTCGCCGGCGGGCGGTCGCACGCCCAGCGCCGACGCGATGGCGCCGGGCAGGGCGGCGGGGTCGGTGAGGGCGGCCAGTTCGATCCAGCACACGCCGTGGCGCCAGGCCTGGCGCTGTGCGTGCAGGAAGGTCTGCGCCAGCCGCGTCTTGCCCATGCCGCCGGCGCCCACCAGCGTGACGAGCCGGTGCCCGTCGACCAGCGCCGCCAGCGCGGCCAGGTCGCCCTCGCGGCCGATCAGCGGCTGGGGGCGTTCGGGCAGGTTGGTGCGCAGCGTGGGCGGTTCGGCGTAGAGGTGCGAGTCGTCCGCAGCCGGCGTCGGCATGGCAGTCGCCGAAGGTGTCTCGACCGATGCCGACTCCGTGCGGGCCGTGAAGCGATAGCCGCGGCCCGGGATGGTGGCGATCAGCTCGCCGCCCAGCACCTTGCGCAGGGCGCTGATCTGCGCCGCGAGGTTGTTCTCCTCGACGAACACGCCAGGCCAGACCTGCTCCATCAGCTCGTGCTTGGTGAGCAGTTGCGCCGGCCGTTCGGCCAGCGCGAGCAGGAGGTCGAAGGCCCGGGCGCCGAGGTTGGCGGTCACCCCGTCGACCAGCAAGCGGCGCTCATGCGCTTGCAGCTCGAACCGCCCGGCGGGGCCGAATCTCAGCGACTGGACGGGTGAACCCATGGCGGACAGCCTCGGGACGGGTGGATGCGCGACAGCGTAACAGGGCCAGCGCGCGAGGTCGACCGCATTGCGCGGCGCCGACCGGGCCCAGCGCGCGATTCAGAACCTTTCAGAACGGTTCACGGCGCTTTCATGACGCCACGGACGCGATCCGCGAAAGTTCATTCACCGCAACGAACCCACCGAGGAGCCCACCATGAACCAAGCCGCCAACACCATCGCCATCCAATCCACCAACGCCGTGTCGACCTCGCCCGCGCTGCCGCGCCGCCGGCGCCTGGCGCCGGCCATCGCCAGCGCGGTCGTGACCTTCGCCCTGTTCGGCAGCGTCGTGCTGGGCATGACCGGCACCGGCGAAGGTGCCGACCAGATCGTCTCGCAGGGCCATGTCGCCGCCCGTGCCTGAACCCGCACCCTTTCAACCGAGGAACACGCCATGACCACCGACCGCAGCGCCATCGTCACGCCCAACACCAGCACCGACAACGCGCGCAACCGCCCCGCCCGCCTGCCGCGCCGCCAGCGCATCGTCTCGGCGCTGGCCAGCGCCGTGGTCGCGGGCGTGATGCTGGGCGGTGTCGTCTTCGGGATGGTGCAGGCGAACGACGCGCCGGTCGTGGCGGCCGGCCCGGCCTCCGTCTCCGCTAGTGCAGCTTGACCAGCGGGCGCGCCCGCTTCACGAGAAAGCGCGCCATCGCCAGCACCGCCGTCCGCAGCGAGCCCATCACCGCGCGGTGGTGCATCAGGTGCAGGCTGACGTAGACCATGCGCGCGAAGATGCCCTCGACGAACCAGGTCGTCGACTTGAACAGGTTGCCCATCAGGCTGCCCACCGTGTCGCGCGAACCGAGCGAGACCAGCGAGCCGTGATCCTGGAACAGGTACGGCGGCCGTGCATCGCGCTCGGCGCCGGCGGGCAACTGCAGCAGCGTGTAGAGGTAGTCCGCCTGCTGGTGCGCCGACTGCGCGCGCGGCGGCACCGACTTGCCGTCCGGCTGTGGGCACCACGCGCAGTCGCCGAAGGCGTAGACGCCGGGCACACCTTCGACGTGCAGGTGTCCGTCGACCTTCACCTGGCCGCCTCGGGTGACCGGCAGTCCGACCGCGGCCAGCAGCGGCGGCGCCTTGATGCCCGCCGCCCACACGCACAGGTCGGCCGGATAGACGTTGCCGTCGGCATCGGTCACGCGGTTGGCCTCGACGCGCACCACGCGGCACGAGGTGTTGACGTCGACGTGGCGCTGCGCGAGCAGCCGCGTGGCGGCGGCCGAGACGTTCTCGGCCAGCGGCGCCAGCAGGCGCGGCGCGCCTTCGAGGATGCGGATGCGCACGTCGCGCGCCGCGTCGATGTGGCGCAGCCCGTACTGCGCATGCAGCGAGCTGGCTTCGCGCAGCTCCGCGGCCAGCTCCACGCCGGTGGCGCCGCCACCGATGATGACGATGTCCAGTCCGGCCGCCGGGTCATGGCTCTTGCGCACGTCGGCCAGCGACAGCAACTGCAGCATGCGCAGGCGGAAGCGTTCGGCGTCCTGCGGGCCGTCGAGCGAGAACGCATGCTCCAGGACGCCCGGCACCCCGAAGTCGTTGGAGACGCTGCCGATGGCGATCACCAGCGTCTCGTAGCCGAAGCGGCGCTCGGGCAGCACCTCTTCGGTGCCATCCGTCACGGCGCCCACCACCAGCTGACGTGCCGCGGTGTCCAGGCCCGTCATCGCGCCGTACAGGAAGGAAAAGCCGTTGTCGTGCGCCAGCATCTGGTACGACAGGCCCTCCTGGTGGATGTCCAGCGTGCCGGCCGCCACTTCGTGCAGCGACGGCTTCCAGATGTGGAACAGCTTGGCGTCCACCAGGGCGATGCGGCCGGCGCCCCATTTGCGGCCCAGCTTGCAGGCCAGTTCGAGCCCGCCGGCGCCACCGCCGACGACGAGGATCTTGAAGGGTTGATCGGACATCGATGTGCTTTGTTGGTGTGTCGCCTAGGTGTTTACCACGAGATGCCGTCAGCGTCTGGAGCCGCGCCCTCAACTCGCGCGGGTGTGGCGCGCGTCGAACGCGCCAATGGACAAGCGGGGCGGCCTGTGCTGGCCCTTGCGTGGCGCTGCCGGGGACTCGAGCAATATCGTTCCCCTTGGTGGCCCACCGGTGTGTCGCCGCTCCGGAGGCTGGCGACCTTCGACTTGTGCAACCACCGCAGCCGGAGTTGCTGAAAAAGGCGCTATCGGCTGAAGGTTGCCGCCAAAGCGAGTCGCCTCCTGGCCGGCGGCTGGCGAGGATGGGGATCGGTGGGCGGCCTGCGGCTCCCGCCTCGCACCGCCGCTGTGCACATCCTGTCACGCCACGGCCGGGCTCGCAATTTGCCAAAAGGCGGGGAATCCACCCGGAGGTGAGCCATGATTTCCACCGTCTCCAGTCCCGACAAGATACCGGCTTCGTCCCCGCCCCCGTTCGACAAGGGATGGGTGCCGCAGGGCTACGTCGGGCCCGTCGCCTTGCCCGGCACGGGCCGCATGGTGTTCTGGACCGGCCGCATCGCGATCGGCCTGCGCTACGCCCCGCCGGAGCGCGTGCAGCACTGAAGCGTGGCCGGCGTCCGGGTTGACGATGCCGCAGGTGTCTGGCATCGCACCGCGTCGCCGCCAAGGACGCTGCCATCGGCCGGCTCGCGGCCGGCGACTCGGTGGGGTGCCTGACGCCGGCCCCGGGGATCGGCGCCAGGCACGTTCTCGTCCGCGACGAAGGGGTCGCGGTTGCCGGCATCGCGGCGCGAACGAGAACATGCCAGGCACCTTCGGGCGAGGCGCCTTCGGGCGCGGCGCGTAGGGCGCCGATTGGGCGAAAAAAAGCCCCGCTTCGCGGGGCATCCATCGTGACGGCGGCGGGCGCTCATCGCGCCCGCCGCAGAGAGCCGTTATTTCACGATGATGTCGTTGCGCACGCCGGTGACGCCGTTGGTGCCGCGCGCCAGGCGCTCGGCCATCATGCGTTCCTCGCTCGACTTGGCGAAGCCGGACAGTTGCACCACGCCCTTCATCGTGTCGACCTTGATGGCCATCGCGCTGACGGTGGGATCCTCGGCGAACTTGGCCTTGACCTTGGTGGTCACGGCGGAGTCGTCGACATAGGCGCCGACGGTCTCCTGGTGGCGCTCGACGGCGCAGCCCGTGGCAGTGACGAGGGCGGTGGCGGCGACCATGGCGGCGATGGCAAGACGTGTGATCATGTTGTCTCCTTCTGGATCGTGGTGGATACGGTCATTGCACGATAGGACGACCAACGCTAGAGCACGATAGGCGGACGACGTGTCGCGCTGTCGGACAGCACCGACAGCGTGCCCCAGGATGCCGCAACGCACCGTCGCAGCGCATTCGCCCGCTACGGATAACTGGCCGGCCCGAGCAGGGTGGCGACGTCGGTCATGGAATCGACGGCGTCCTGCAGGTGGTCCGGCAGCGGCAGCCGGGCCTGGATCGTCGTGCCGTGGCCCGGCCTGGACTTGATCTTGAGCTGCCCGCGCGACGACTGCACCCGGAACCGCATGCCCGCCAGCCCGTGCGCCGCGGCACGCGAGGCGGTCGGGTCGAAACCGATGCCGTCGTCACGCACCGCGATCACGGCCCAGCCGCCATGGGCCGCCACGTTGACCTGCACGGTGGAGGCGCTCGCGTACTTGGCCACGTTCGTCAACGCCTCCTGCACCAGCCGGTAGACGGTGAGCTTGCCGGCGTCGTCCAGCGGCAGCTCCTCGATCTCGGTCCGGACCTCGATCTCGCTGCGTTCGGCAAACTCGGTGCAGAGAATCTCGAGCGCGGCTTTCAGGCCGAGATTGCTCAATGAAGACGGCCGCAGGTCCTCGATGATGCGGCGCTTCAGGGCGATGCCTTCGTCCAGCGTCTTGACCAGGTGCGTCATGCGTTCTAGCACCTCCGGCGGCGCGGCGGCGAGCCGGCTGCGCATGCGCGCCACATCGAGCTTGGCCGCGGTGAGCAGGCCGCCCAGCTCGTCGTGCAGCTCGCGCGCGAGGCTGCTGCGCTCGTCCTCGCGCGCCGTTTGCAGGTGGTTGGCGATCTGCGTGATGTCGCGCGTGCGGCGTTCGACTTCGACCTCGAGCCGATCGCGCTCGAAGCGCAGGGCGGCGGCGCGCTCCAGGCGTTCGTCGTCAAAGCGCCGGGCCTGGCGAGCGTACATGAGAAGGGCGGCCAGGCTCACCACCACCAGCGCGGCGATGCCGATGCGGCTGAACAGCAGCGTCTCGGTGAGGAGCTCGCGCGATTCGTCGATGCGTGCAGTCTCCACGCGCGCCATGTTGCGCGCCTGGCCTTCGATGGCCAGCATGGTCTCGCGGCCGATGTCGGTCAGCACCAGGTCGCGCCAACCCTCGCTGGCCTTGTTGTCGAACATCTTGATCGTGGTGTCCAGCTCGGACATGCGCTGGCGCGTCAGCTCGTCGAGCCTTTTCACGTCGGCGTTGCGGTCCGGCCACCGGGAGTAGATCTGGGCCAGCCTGGCCAGCTGCGCCTGCACCTGCGCCGCGGCGCGCGTGTACGGATCCTTGTATTCAGGACGGCCGGTCAGCAGGTAGCCGCGCTGGCCGGATTCCGCCGCGATCACCTCGCGCATCAGCACGCTGACCTCCACGCGTGCATCGAGCAGGGCCTCGCGGCTGGCGATCACGCTGCGCGCCCGCTCGTGCCCGACTTCGTTGGTCAGCAGCACGGCCAGCCCCAGCAAAAGCGCCACTGGTGCCGCGAAGCGACTGCGCCGCGCGGTTTCCAGCGTTCTCAGAAATGACATGTCGGGTTCCCCGCTACACTTGATCGACTCGGCCCGCCGCTTGCCCTCAACGCGACAGCGTGACCCTCGAGGCGAACCGGCCGATCCATTCGGCAAATCGCCGACCCGAATTCAAGTTCATCGATTCCGCGGGAGACTACATGATTCGCGTTGTGATCGTCGACGATCATGCGATCGTTCGCTCCGGCCTTCGGCAATTCCTGTCCGACCACGTGGACCTGCGCGTCACGGGCGAGGCCGCCGATGGCCGTGAAGCGCTCGAGCTCGTCCGGGGCGGCGATCTCGACGTGCTTCTGATGGATCTGTCGATGCCCGACCAGAGCGGCGTCGATGCGCTCGCGGCCATCAAGGCCCGCCGTCCCGACCTGCCTGTCCTGATCCTCAGCGGCTTTCCTGAAACCCACTACGCCACGACGCTGCTGCGCCAGGGTGCCAGCGGCTACCTCAACAAGGGCTGCGATCCGGACGACATCGTCAAGGCGATCCGCACGGTGGCCATGGGCCGCCGCTACATCACCGCCCAGGTGGCGGAGATGCTGGCCGACGGCGCCGCCGGTGCGGCGGGCCGTCCGCCGCACGAAGGCTTGTCCGAGCGCGAGCTGCAGGTGTTCCTGCGCCTGGCCAAGGGCGAGACGGTCGGCCAGATCGCCGAGGGCATGTTCCTCAGCGTCAAGACGGTCAGCACGTACCGGGCACGCACGCTGGAAAAGCTGCAGCTCGAGACCAACAGCGACCTGACGTACTACGCCCTGAAGAACGGGCTGATCCAATGAAATGACGGCCCCCGGCCGCCGGGTACGGCGTCCACCCTCCGAGGGGGGCGCGGCCTTGCTCCGGAGCGGCCGAGCGCGGCGGCCGCGCGCTTTCGCCCGGCATTCGCCGAGGTGCCACGAGGCGTGCGCCAAGTGCGCGCTCAACGCGACGCGCGCGCGACGCAGTGATCGACCAGTGCGTCGATCTCGCCCGACTTGTCGAACACCGCGCTCGCGCCGAGGGCCAGGCACTGGCGCCGGATGTCGGCGGTGGCGTAGTTGGTCAGCACCACGCGCTCGAACGGCGCCTCGGCGGCGTGCAGCGCGCGCAGCACGCCCATGCCCGAGCCCTGGCGCAGGAAGATGTCGATGATGGCGATGTCGCAACGGTTGCCGGTGTCGGTGAGCCAGGTCAGGGCGCCGGCCTGGTCCACGGCGGTGCCCACCACCTTCACGGGGGCCATTTCCTCCAGCGCCGCGATCAGGTTCTCCTGGATCACCGGACTGTCCTCGACGACGAATGCCAACAGGTTCGACATGCCACAAGCCGGTCCGCCGACGAAGCCGGCGCGACCTTCTGCTCCACATTGTGCAACGACCGGAGCGAGTCCGATCAGGCGGGGCGCTTGCTCGCGGCGCCTCCGTTGCGGCGCAGACATGGCGCCGCGCAGCTCGTCCGCTCGACTCAGTCGTTCGGAACGTCGCCGGAGGCGAGATCTTGCCAGGTCGATGGGAAAGCAGCCTCGTCACCCAGGTTGTCGTCGGCATGCAGCAGGTCGAACGGATCGCCGATGCTGAGCATGGCGCTGTGTTCGAGTTTTGCGTCGTGTGCCTGTCCTGCAGGAAAGTTGTCCATGTCCGCCTCCAACCAGCCGGGTCTGTTGGGCGACTGCGCTGGCGGGCGCTCGTCTACCGTCAACAAAGTGTGCTCAGGCGTGGGCCAACTGAACATAGGCAGACCGCCACACGCCCTGTCAGACCAGGCCTACACCTGTGCGCCTCGTGTTTGTATCAAGCCGTGCTGCGCTTGTCGGCGGTCGCCTACCCGCGGACGGATCAGGCCTACCGGCGATCGGCGCCTTGACCGATTGGGTTCAGCCCGGCGGGGGCGTACCGTGGGGCCATGACTACCTACAACACTCCCCACTTCGCGACTGGCGTCTCCGACCGCAACCTGCGTACGGAGCCGTCCATCACTCGCGCCCGGCCCGCTTCGGCGGCTCCCTACCGTACCGCCGGCGTCTCGAACGAGGCCGCCGCGCTGGCCGACGGGCCCACGCCCGACTGGCAGCCGGGTGCCGCCAAGGGTGGCGTGCCCAAGGCGGCCATCGGCGCACTGGGCGCGGCGCTGGTCGGGGGTGTGGCGCTGGCCATCGTGCTGATGGCGCCGTCGAACAAGGTCACCAAGCAGGTCTCGCCCGACCCGATCGCGCAGGCCACGGCACAGAACACCGCGGCGCAGAAGTCGGTCGACTCGTCGACCGCGGCGGTCAACGAGCTGGAGAAGAATCCCCCGGCGGCCGGCAATACCGCTGCGGCCGATGCCGCCGCCACGCAGCAGGCCGCTGCACCAGTCGCTGCCCCGCCAGTCCCGGCGCCGGTCCAGGCCGCGATTCCGGACGCGCCGTCGGTCGCCAACGCCCCGGTGGCCCGCCAGCCGCATCACGTCACGACGCCCCGCGCCACGCCCAAGCCGGTGCAAGCCACGCCGGACGTGCCGGCACCGGCGGTGACGCCGCCAGCCGAGGTTCAGGCGCCAGCAATGCAGCAGACACCTGACACGCCGACAGTGACTCCTGCGCCGACCCCTGCGCCGACTCCGGATAACCCGGCACCGGCTCCGGCTCCGGCCCCGACCGAGTAAGGTCGGTAACAGCAGAAACGCGTGTCGGCCCTTCGGCCGGTGCGCCTTCGAAAGAGCCATGATGACCCTGCACTTCCACTGGTTGCATGCCCCGCGCTGGCTGGCGCGCCACCACATCGACCGGGCGATGACCCTGGTGCTGGGCGTCATCGGCATCTCCCTGTTGTTCAGTGCGCTGCGCGTGGTCGATGCGGCCATCTCGGGCGCGCTCGTCGAGCACCGTGCCACGGCAGTGGCCCCCGCGGCCTCTGCCGCGCCTGGGGCGCCCGATCTGGTGATGGGCACCGCACCGCCCGCAGCCGGCGCGCCGGTCGAAACCAACGCCGTCGAAGTGCCTGATGCCACGGCGGAGGCGATCAGTCTCTGATCCCGTTCGCCCCGTCGCTTGCCCACCGAAACCGCGCCTGGCGCGGTTTCTTTCATTTACCGGCTGGGGCTTGGGTCGATTGAACCTTGACCCGGATTGAAGTAGCCTGCCAGCCTTTCGCCACGAGCGTTTCGGCGAGCGTGGGCAGCAGGTGGCGCAGCTTGGACGCGACGGCCGAATTGGCGGCCAGGATGGTCCAGCCGTCATCGTCCAGCGGGCCGGCGCGCAGGTGCTGGCGCAGCAGGCCAGGCAGCACGTCCGCGAGCGCGTCCAGGCGGGCCTGCGATGCGCGCACGCGGGCCAGCAGGCTGGACAGGCTGGCGTCGCCTGCAAGGCTCTCGACCAGGGGCCGCGCGAGCGGCACCACCGACTGGCGGCTGGGCAGGGGCGCATAGAACGCCTGGGGCCGCGGGGCGGTGGGTTTGTCGGCGGGTTTTTGGGGTCTTGGCGGGGCCATTTCTCGGAGAGTGTAGCGATGCAGATACTGATCACCCACGGCGGCGTCTCCCGCACTCGGGTCGTGCACGTCAGCCTGGCCAAGGCGATGCTGGCCCTGTCCGCGCTGGTCATCGCGATCCTGCTGCTGTCCGGCGCGGTCTACCACTACTTCTTCCTCAAGGCCGCCCGCGAACGCTGGCCCGTCGTCAGCCAGCTGGTCAAGCTGGTGGTGCACGACGAGAGTGCACAGCGCGACAAGATCATGCGCGAGAACCTGGACGCGATGGCGCAGAAGGTGGGCGACATGCAGGCGCGCATGATCAAGATCGAGGCGATGGGCGACCGCGTCTCGGGCATGGCCGGCCTGAAGCCCGAGGATCTGTCGGGCGTGACGCGGCCCAGGGGCGGCGGCTCCGGCGGCCCGTTCGTGGCGATGAACAGCCCGGGCTTCAAGGAGCTGGAGGGTGCGCTGGAGGCCTTGTCCGAGGCCGCGGGCGAGCAGAGCGACGTGCTGACGCTGACCGAATCGCGCCTGCTCGAGTCGCGCCTGAAGACGCTGATGATCCCGAGCAGCCGGCCCATCGACGTGGCGGTGGGCTCGGGCTTCGGCTTTCGGGCCGACCCGTTCACCGGCCGCGGCGCGCTGCACACGGGCCTCGATTTCCCGTCGCCCACCGGCACCGAGATCCATGCCGCGGCCAGCGGCGTCGTGCGCACCGCCGAAACGCATCCCGAGTACGGCCTGATGCTGGAGATCGACCACGGCAACGGGCTGATGACCCGTTATGGCCACACCTCGAAGATCCTGGTGAAGGTGGGCGATCTGGTCAAGCGCGGCCAGGTCGTGGCCGACGTCGGCACCAGCGGCCGCTCCACCGGCCCGCACCTGCACTTCGAGGTGCTGGTGGACGGCATCCCGCAGGATCCGCAACGCTTCCTGGCCGGCCCCAACGCCAAACCGGCGCTGCAGACCGCCGCCGGCCAGGCCACGCCGCTGGGAGCCGAACACCGCTGATCGCCCAGGGTTGGCCGCCTCCGGCGAGCTGGCCCTGAATGCTACACTTCGCCGTTTTTCGCCTCCTGGGCGAGCTCGGTCCCTGGCCGACCGCCTGGCGTGCACGGGCCGACGTTCCTCTCGGGGATAACGCGGATCCTGTCGTGTCGTGGCCTTGCCCTCGCGGGTTGCGTCCCCAGATGCGCCGCAGTGCGAAGCCGCCAGAAGGCTTCGAGAATTTGCTTGCCACCCCTGGCAGGCCCGCGGCTCACAGCCGGCTCCGCCGAAACCGGCCGCCGTGCGTTGTCCGCGGCCTGCCTTCCCGGCCCAGAACCCACGCATGTTGCCCAAGCTTCTTACCCAGATTTTCGGTAGCCGAAACGATCGCCTGCTCAAGCAATACCGGCGCGTCGTCGAGAAGGTCGCCACGTTCGAGGCCGCCACCGCGGCGCTGAGCGACGAGGCGCTGAAGGGCAAGACGGCCGAGTTCAAGGAGCGCCTGGCCCAGGGCAGTTCGCTCGACGACCTGCTGCCCGAGGCCTTCGCCGTCGTGCGCGAGGCCGGCAAGCGCGCGCTCAAGATGCGCCACTTCGACGTCCAGCTGATCGGCGGCATCACGCTGCACGAGGGCAAGATCGCCGAAATGCGCACCGGCGAAGGCAAGACGCTGATGGCCACGCTGCCGATCTACCTGAACGCGCTGACCGGCAAGGGCGTCCACCTGATCACGGTCAACGACTACCTCGCGCGCCGCGACGCCGAGTGGATGGCCCGCCTGTACAACTTCCTGGGCATGACGGTGGGCGTGAACGTGCCGGGCCTGTCGCGCGAGGAGAAGCAGGCCGCCTACAACGCCGACATCACCTACGGCACGAACAACGAGTTCGGCTTCGACTACCTGCGCGACAACATGGTCTACGAGACCGGTGATCGCGTGCAGCGCGGGCTCAACTTCGCGATCGTCGACGAAGTCGACTCGATCCTGATCGACGAGGCGCGCACGCCGCTGATCATCAGCGGCCAGGCCGAGGA
>JBJMWF010000237.1:0-6378 GCA_045810265.1 Vitreoscilla sp.
ACGAGGTGGTCGATCTGCTGCGTCCAGCCGGCCTCGGCGTTGCGCGTCCACATTGCGTCGTGCATGCGATCGCTGCGGAAGATCATCTCCGTGCGGCCGTCGGCGAGCGCGCTCAATTCCATCGAGGCGGTGACCTCGTAGGGCGCGACGCCCGGTACGAAGTCGACCTGGCTGCGCCAGGCCAGGCGCCGCGGCGGGTCGACCTCGGTGTAGCTGCCGCGCGCGTGGGACTCCAGCGGAATGCCGTGGCCCTGCAGGTAGGCCACGACGTCGGCCGCGGTGGCGCGCATGACGATGTCGAAGCCGCCGCCCACGCGCACGTCGAGCGCGGACACGCGCGAGACGAAGCCGACCGGGCCCCACCACTGCTCGAGGCCGGCCTCGCTGGTCCAGAAGCGCCAGACCTTGTCCGGCGATGCGTTGAACACGCGCTTGATGAGGATGCCGGCGTCGGCTGCGGGGGTCGTCATGTGTCGTTCTCCAGGGCCTTGGCCAGGCGGTCGAAGGCGTCGTTCCACTTCTGGTGTTCGGCGGCCATCCAGGCCGCGGCTTCTTCGAGTCCACGCGGGTTGCGGGACAGGAAATGTTCACGTCCCGCGCGGCGCCGCACGACCAGGTCTGCGCGCTCCAGCACCTGGATGTGCTTGGAGACGGCGTTGAGGGACATCTGAAAAGGCGCGGCGACGTCGGTCACGCGCGTCTCGCCCGCCACCAGGCGATCGAGGATCGCGCGGCGGGTGGGATCGGCGAGGGCGGCGAGGACGTTGTCGAGCATGTCTGTATTCAACCTTTTGGTTGAATATAAGTCGATGGCGTGACGCAGTCAAGAAAAGCCGGGTGCGTCGGCATTCGTCTTTCCTGCCACCACGGAACTCGGGCCTCGACTGGCGGTCACAATCTGCGTGCGGCGGGACACCTTGCCGCGTCGCCATTGATGCGGGAGAAAGCTCTTGAAGTCCTGGTTCGCCGTTCCCGGCCTGGCGCTCGTCGCAGCGTCGGTCGCCGCATCGCCGGCGTCGACACCCGACCCCTCCGCGGCGGCAGCTTCAGCCGCTGCCAGCGCCGCCTGGGCGCCAGCGTCGGCGGCCTGTCCCGGACGCCCCGCGCCATCGATGACGACCCATCGCGTCACGAGCAAGCTGCGGCACACCATCGCCGACGCCGACCCGTGCGCCGATCCGCACGGCCCGCCGGGGCAACGCTAGACGGCGCTGGGCGCAGCGGACGTGAAAAAGCCGCGACGTGTCGCGGCTTTTTTGTCTGGCAGCCGATGCGATCCAATGCATCGGCACCGAACCGGGTCAAGCCTGGTTCTTGCGGCGGCGGGCCAGCATGGTGATCGCGCCGAGGCCGGCCATCATCAGGGCCAGGCCGGTCGGTTCCGGCACCGGAGCCGTGTCCACCTCGCCGGAGTAGTTGCCGCCGTTGGCGCTGATCGTGCCGGTGATCTCGAGGTCGTAGGTGCCCGAGCCCAGCGTCCACTCGGCGCTGAGGAAACCCGATTCAGCGTCGAAGTCGGACGGCCCAAAGACCGTCGAGCCGGTCAGGTCGGTCAACACGAAGCCCGTGAACGAGACGCCCGGAATGAACTTGCGGCCCGACTTGATCGCGTTGGCCTGGGCGAAGAAGGAAACGTTCTGCGTGTCGTTGATCTCCAGCAGGTAATCGTCGAAGAAGACGTCGCCGGCCGTGCGGGTCGGCACGGCGCCGCCGATGTCCGGGCCGATGCTGCTGATCAGGTAGGTCTCGGTGAAGACACCGGGCACGCCCTCGGTGGTGGGGTCGAGCTTGAACAGGGTGCCTTCCGTCGCGGCTTGCGCGCCCGTGATGGCGAAGGCGGCGAAGGCGGTGGCGAGGGCCAGCTTCTTGAAGGAGGTCATGTGGAATCGATCCGTTGAAAATTGGAGTCTTTGAAGGCCGGCGCGCCAGGACGGCGCGCCGGCGGCGAACCGCTTACTTGAGCGCTGCGTCCAGCGCCGTGAAGTCGACCGAACCCAGGCCCGATGCCGGGTTGTAGTTCGGGGCCGCCTTGTAGTACTCGTTGTCGCCCACCGTGATTGGCAGGAACGGCGAGCCGGCCGCGTAGCCTTGCGCCTTGAACGCGGCATACATCTTGGGCATCGGGCGTCCCATCCGGCCCTTGGGGTTGCCGGCGGTCGGGGTGATGTCCTGGCTGATCAGCGTCAGCAGGCCGTTGAGCTGCGGCGCCACGAAGCTGGTGCCGCCCCAACCGCCTTGGGCGACGCCTTCGAACAGCAGCACGTAGCCGCTGGCCGGATCGGCGTTGAGCGCGACGTCGGGCAGGTTGCGGCCGGCCACGTTCGGTGCCAGGTCCCAGTAGTCCGCATAGCCGCCGCCGGTGATGGCCGGGCCGCACAGCAGCGACTGCGCGGTGGCGGACGTCTGCACGCCCGTCAGGCCGCTCTGGTAGCTCGGACGCCCGAAGCGCACGCTCACGCCGCCGCCGCCGCCTTCGGGCAGGTAGGTGGAGTAGTACAGGCCCAGGCCGTAGTACTTGGTGATGTAGTCCTTGAGGTAGTCACCGCCCCAGGGGCGCTCGTATGGCTGCGACACGGTGCCGTGCTTGTGCAGCGAGACGTTGGGCAGCGAGGTGCCGCCCGCGGCCAGCACATACGGGTCGGCGGCCGGGTAGTCGACCGTCAGCAGCGTCGAGCAGTCCGGATACGGCACGTTGCGGTTGATGTCGTAGGCGCCCGAGTCGCCGGAGGCGGCGATGACCGGGATGCCCTGCACTGCGGCCTGCTTGAACACGTTGTGCATCAGCGCCAGGGTCGGGTCGCCGTCGTAGAAGATTTCCGGACTGCCCCAGCTGGCGGAGAGCACGTCGACCTGGTCTTCGTCGATTGCGGTGGCGAAGGTCTCGAGGAAGCCGTTGCCCGCGTTCGGGCCGATGTACACGCGCATCTTGGCGCCAGGGGCCAGGCCGCCGGACTGCTCGACGTCGAGCGTGGTCTCGTCGGCGCCGTCGGATCCGGGTGCGCCGTCGGCCGGGTCGACGATGACGTCGGTGATGCGGCTCGGATCGACCGTCAGGCCCAGGGCGGCCCAGTACGCGTAGGCGTCGGCCTGGTCGTAGGTGGCCAGCGTGGCGATGCCGATCGTCTTGCCGGCGCCGGTCAGGCCCTTGGCATACAGCGGGTTGACGTTGTACTTGGCCGCGAGGTCCTTGACGGTCCACGAGCCGACCGGGTTGCCGACGCCGTTGGGAACCCCGGCGACGGCGGGCGCCACCGTGTCGCCGGCCAGCGCGCCGGTCCTGGGCGCAGTGTGCGCGTACGACATCGGGCGAGCCCGGGTGCCCATGCCGCCGACGCCGACGGACACGCCGGCGATCTGCGCGGGCATCACGGCGGACGTGGCCGGAGCCTGGAAGGCGCTGCCGGCCTGTGTGTAGTTGTGGATCTGCGTGCCGAAGGTCGCTGCGACCTGGGCGTTGGTGCCCTTGAACGTGATCAGCAGGTTGCTGGCGTGCACGTTCGTCACCGTGAAGCCTTGCGACTGCAGGTAGGCGGTCACTTGCGCGACGACGGCGGGCGTCTGGCCGAACTGCGCGGCGAAGCCGGCAGTTGTCAGGAATTGGCGGAAGTTCGGGCTCTTCGGATCCGCCACGCTCTCGACCAACGCGTCGAGCGCATCGGCGTTGCGCGGGGTCAGGCCCAGGGACAAGGTGCGCACCTGGGTCGGCGAAGCCGCGCCCAGGTCAACCGGTGCGACTTTCGGGATCACCACTGCCACCGCCTGCGGGGCGGCCACGCCGAGCGCGAGCGCTGCGGCGAGGGAAAGAGCCGAAAGGGCCAGCGGTCCACGCTTGCCGAGTTTCATATTTCGCATGTAGTCAACTCTTCTGTAGAAAAGACGTCGGGTCGAACCGGACTGGAAACGTCATGCGTTTCCGCCACGGCTGGGTTGCTGCGCAGCCCTTTTCGGGGGCTGCGACGAAGTCACTCTACCGTCGCCAACTCGAAACAAGATGCAACAGAGCGGGTGCAAGTTAGGGGTGCAAGAAACGCGAATAGGGCATATTCGCTTGACAGATTTGAATGGAATGCCCGCGCATTACGTCATCTTGCAAGAAGAGGCGTCGGCGCGCGCGTCGAGTCCTGCCGGAACAAAGTCACGGACGGACGGGGGTCCGGCGGCCTTAAGGCGCGCGCCTGCGGGCGCGCGAAAGCCCGATCCGCTAGCGAAGCGCCCCGCCGCCTTGGCGCTCGTCGAGCACCCACTGGGCCGCTTCCGGCGGCAGCGCGCCGGGGAGCGCAGCTTCCTTCAGGACGGTATCCGGCTCCACCGGCTCGCGGTGGATAACGCCGGTT
The DNA here is from genome assembly GCA_045810265.1 of Vitreoscilla sp. Taxonomy (GTDB): domain Bacteria; phylum Pseudomonadota; class Gammaproteobacteria; order Burkholderiales; family Burkholderiaceae_C; genus Scleromatobacter. The sequence goes on from JBJMWF010000237.1 coordinate 4,335, forward strand.
CGGTCGGCGTCGCGGGTCTCCAGCACACCCAGGCTGGTGCCATCGCTCAGGCGGTGCACCTTCACGCCCGAAATCGGGAATCCGGCGGTCGCGGCCCCGAAGAAACGCGTGTGCGGCCGCCCCCGGAAGGCAACCGTTACATCTTCGCCGGCGTTGCGAGTGTTGGGCCCGATCAACACCGCGACAGGCCCGCGAAAGCCTGGCTCGGGCGGCGACTGCAGGTCGATCAGCGGCGGGTTGCCGGCGATGCGCCCGACGCCGCGCTCGACGATCCAGTCCTGCGTTCCATGGCGGCTGACGTAGGCCCCCACCGCGGGTCCGTCCAGCAGCGTGGACAGTCCCGCCAACGAGGGCCAGGGGCTGTCGGCGTCGTGGTCGCGCAGGTCGACGATCCAGCCGCGCGGATGGCGCGCCGCCAGCTCCGCGATGCCGTCGTGCAGCGCCGTCGCCCAGGCCAGCGCTTGTGCGTCGACGCGCGTGTCCACCGCGTGCAGGCGGACGACCGCCGTGCCATCGGCGCGCAGCTCGAATTCGGGCGCGCGCGTGACCAGCGTGCCTCGCGCCGGCACCGGCTCGCCCGGGCCGACCACGAAGCCATGATCGTCGTGCACGGTCTGCATCAGGCCCCGCACCGTCCACACGACGTCGTCGGCGTCCTGCGCGCCACTGGCCAGCACGCGCACCGCCTCGACCGCCCGCGCAGGATCGGACAAGGGATCGGCGAAGTTGTTGAACCAGGTCTTCACGGCCTCGTCCAGCGTTGGCGCGACCGAGGGTGCGAACTGGCCGACGTCGAAGCGCGCGTCCGAGCATTCGAGCGCGAAGCTCACGGTCACCGGTTGCGCCGGCGTGGCCACCAGCGTGCGCACGCCCAGCGTCCTGGCGTCGTCGGCGACATAGATCGCCAGGTGCTGCGTGGCGCGCGCGTGCGGCCCGACGGCCATCGGAACGCCGAACAGCACCGAGGTGGCGCCGCCGTCGGCGCGCGCGTCGACCACCATCTGCGGCAGCACCTGCGCCGGCGCATCACCGAGGTTGCTGGCCTCGAGCGCGATCCAGACGCGGTGGCGCTGCCAGCGGCCCGCGTCCCAGTTGGCCAGCGCGATCGGATGCGCGGCGTCCAGGCTCACCGAGAGCGCATCGGCCGTCTGCGAGGCGACGTCGCCCCGCGGCCGGACGCGGCGCGCAGGCAAAGCGCGACGCGGCGAAGACGGCAGGCAGTCCGCAGGCCAGCAACAAGGCCACGGCAGCCGCGTCGCGATGGCGGACGAGAGAGCGTTTGAGCTTCATGCAGGATCCCGGCGCGACAAGGAGCCCGCAATATACGTTCTCAATCAATGCGGGCGGCCAGCTCCCGGTACTTCTCGCGCACCGCGGCCTCGCCGTACCTGCGCTCGAGGCGGCGCACCGCGAAGTGGCCACGAGCCACCGACTGGAAATGGTCGATGAAGATCGTGTTGATGGCGGCGCCCCCGACCGCGCCGATCAGCGGCACCATCTGCGCGGCGGCCTTCTCGGTGACATTGACCGAGTAGCGCTCGGCGATCAGCGTGATGAGCCGTATCAGCGCCGGCGCGCCCTCCTTGGCCAGGCCGTGGCGCGCGAGATGCGACGCGGCGCTGGAGACGGCGCGCGTCATCGCCTCGCGCACCGCGAAGTAGCCGACCTCGGCCGCGTCGTCGCTCTTCGCCTCGCCGCCCAGCGCGAGCACCATCACGCATTCGAGCTGGGTCTGGCGGTCGGCCAGGTCGGCGCCCTCGCCGCGCGCGACGTCGGCGATCGAGCGCATCATGATGGTGGTGGACACCGGCAGTTCGACGGCCAGCGCCGCCAGGCCGAACGCGCCGCCCACCGCGCCACTGGCCGCGCTCGCGAGCTTGTGCCAACCGTTGGAGGCCGGCGGTGGTGCGCCCTTGGCGAGCGGGCCGTTGGTCGACAGCGTGCGCAGCGACAGGTTGAGCGCGCCGTGGATCGCCTTGCGCGCGGCCGCCGAGATCACCGACGAGGCGCGCGCCGGCAGCATGCCGATCACCCGCTCGATCGG
>JBJMWF010000238.1:0-7431 GCA_045810265.1 Vitreoscilla sp.
ATGTTCCCGGTGGTGCTGCAGACGGTCAGCCGCGGCGGCAGGGTGATGGCGGCGCCGCTGGGCGTGCACCGCATCAACACGCTTCTGTACAACCATCACCTGTGGCAGCAGCTGCGGCTGGCGCCCCCGCGCACCTGGGCCGACATCGACGCCGCCGCCAAGGCGCTGCGCGCGCATCGCATCACGCCACTGGCCTGGAGCGACGAACCGTGGCAGGTCGCCACCGTGTTCGAGACGGTGCTGCTGTCCGAAGGCGGGCCGGCGCTGTACGCGGAGCTGGCGTCGTCGCAGGGATGGTCGTCGTGGCAGGACGCCCGCGTGGTCGCGGCGCTGAATCGCCTGCGCTGGCTCCGCGATCTCGATGAGGAGCCGACCACCGAGCAGGCGTGGACGACGTCGACGCGGCGCCTGCAGTCCGGCGCCGCCGGCATGCTGATCATGGGCGACTGGGCGCGCGGCGAGCTGGAGGCGTGGGGCGAGCAGGCCGGCATCGACTTCGACTGCGTGACCATCCCGCAGACCGCCGGCATGCACCTGTACAGCATCGACACGCTGGTGATGCTGGTGGGCCGCAACGCGCACCGCGCCGAGCAGGAGAAGATGGCCGAGATCCTGGCGCAGCCCGCCACGCAGATGGCCTACAACCAGGCCAAGGGCTCGGTGCCCGTGCGCACCGACATCGATCCGTCGCAGCTCGACGTCTGCGCCCGCGACTCCTGGCAGACGCTGGCGCGCCCCGGCAGCGCGCTGCTCCCGAGCATCGCCCATCGCATGGCCGCCGTCGAATCGGTGCGCGACGCGATGGCCGGCGTGCTGCAGCGCTTCGTCAAGACACGCAGCATGACGCCGCAACAGGCGCAATCGCAATTGATGGCCATCGTCCGCGGAGCCGCGCAGTGACCAGCTTGCGCAAGAAGACCATCCTGGCCGTCGACGACGACCAGAAGACGCGCCAGCTGCTCAAGCAATACCTGGAAAAGCACCAGTACGTCGTGCAGCTGGCGCACGACGGCGAGAGCTTCCGCTCGGAGTTCGAGCGCTATCGCAACGAGCTGAGCCTGGTGATCCTGGACGTGATGCTGCCCGACACCGACGGCTTCGCGCTGTGTCGCATGGTGCGCGAGCGCTCCGAGGTGCCCATCATCATGCTGACCGCGAGCTCGGACGACACCGAGCGCATCGTCGGCCTCGAGCTCGGCGCCGACGACTACATCGGCAAGCCCTACAACCCGCGCGAGCTGCTGGCGCGCATCAAGGCCATCCACCGGCGCTCGAGCCCGGGCGACGCCCACGCCCGCCGCTACATGCGCTTCGCGGGCTTCTGCCTGGATCGGCTGGAGCGTACGCTCAAGGACGCCAACGGCGAGCTCGTCGCGCTCACCGGCATGGACTTCGACCTGCTGCGCATCTTCGCGGAGCACGCCGGCGAGACCCTGGATCGCGCCCGCCTGATGGAGCAGACGCGCGGCCGCGACCTCGGGCCGGCCGATCGCTCGCTGGACGTGCAGATCAGCCGCCTGCGCCAGCGCCTGGCCGACGACGGCAAGCAGCCGGTGCTGATCAAGACTGTGCGCAACAGCGGCTACGTGTTCTCGGTCGAGGTGGTCGCCAGCCATGAATGACGCCCCGGCGCGGCGCCGCGCGGCCGGCTGGATCGACCGCCTGCTGCCCGCGACGCTGCGCGGCCGCATCATGGGCGTGATGGTGGTGGGCGTGTTGCTGAGCCAATTGCTGGGCAGCGCGATCTGGACCTGGCAGCTGCGCGACACCGCCCGCAACGACGCCCGCGACGCCGCGCGCCAGACGGCCGTCAGCGCCGCGGCCGCGATCCGCTTCCTGCGCGACCTGCCCGGCCAGTATCGTCCGCTGTTGATCGACCAGCTGCGCCAGATGGGCGGCACGCGCTTCTTCGTCGCGGTCAACCGCCAGCACGTGCCGGTGCAGCCGGTCGAGGATTCGCTGCTCGCGCGCACCGTCGTCGGCCAGGTGCGCAGCACGCTGCAGGCCGAGCTGCCGCAAGGCGTGCAGGCCGACGTCGCGCTCGCGTGGCCGGAGACGCTGTCGGTGACCGGCGACGGCCGCTCGCTGCGCGAGCTGCCCGAGAACTGGGTCGTCGCGCCGATGCTGCTGCGCCCGCGCCGCGCGCCCGTCCTGGTGATCCAGGTCGACCTCGAGCCCAGTGGCAGCCTGCTGCTCGCCGCCACCCTGCCCGACCCGTATTTCCTGGACAGCGCCAATCCGCTGACGCGCGATCGCCTGCTGCTCCAAGGCGTCACGCTGCTGACCGTGCTGGTGCTGGTGGTGGTGGTCGCGCGCACTCTCACGCGCCCGCTGCAACGCATCGCCGACGCCGCCAGCGCGTTCGGCAGCGCGATGCACCCGAACCACGTGCCGGACGAGACCGGCACCATCGAGCTGCGCCGCACGGCGCGCGCGTTCAACGACATGCAGGCGCGGATCCAGCGCTTCGTCGAGGATCGCGAGCGGCTGTTCGCCAGCATCTCGCACGACCTGAAGACGCCGATCACGCGCCTGAAGCTGCGCACCGAGCTGCTGGACGACGACGCGCTGCGGGCCGACTTCCACGAGGATCTCGACGAGCTGGACGTGATGGTCAAGGGCGCGCTGCAGAGCGTCAAGGACAGCGCCGTGCACGAGAACGTCTCGGATGTGCGCATCGACCGCCTCGTCGAGCGCCTGACCGCCCCGGCACTGGCCGCGGGCGCACGTATCGCGCTCGCCGTGCCGCCGCTGACCGTGCGCGGCAAGCCGCTGGCGCTCAAGCGTGCGCTCGGCAACCTGATCGACAACGGCCTGCGTTATGGCGAGCAGCACATCGAGGTCGGGGCGAGCGCGGACGACGCCGGCCTGACGCTGACCATCCGCGACCACGGCCCCGGCCTGCCCGAAAGCTCGCGTGAGGAAATCTTCGAGCCCTACGTGCGGCTGGCCCACGGGCGCGAGGCCAGCCGCGACGGCAGCGGCCTGGGCCTGGGCATCGCGCGCGGCATCCTGCGCGAGCACGGCGGCGACGTGCGGCTGGACAACCACCCGGACGGCGGGCTCGTGGCCACGGTGCGCTTGCCCTCGGTTTCTGGGGATGGGACGGCACCCGGTCCGGCTTGATGATTCGTGACGGCCTGGCCGTCGCAGTCCGGCGGTCGCCCAATCGAAGGAGCGAGCCATGGGCAAGAACATCGTGCTGTGCCTGGATGGGACGTGGAACGGGCCGAACAGCAAGGACAAGGACGGCAACCAGACGCCGACGAACGTGCAGAAGCTGTTCGAGGCGCTCAGCGGATCGGCGAGGCTGGGCCCGACCGACGATGAAAAGGAATTCGCGCTGGCTGCCGCCGCGGGTGCCGAGACGACCCAGGTCGGCAAGTACATCCACGGCGTCGGCGACAGCAGCAACGTGCTGGCGCACGCGGTCGGTGGCGCGGTCGGCCTCGGGCTGGTGGCGCGCGTGATCCGCGGCTACACGTACCTGTCGCGGGTCTACGCGCCCGGCGACAACCTGTTCATCCTCGGCTTCAGCCGCGGCGCCTACACCGCGCGCGCCCTGGCCGGCTTCGTCACGCACCAGGGCCTGCTCGACTGGAACGCGATGAAGCTCGATGCCGGCTCGCAGGAGAGCTACAGCGCCGGCCTGGCGGCCTGGACGCAATACAAGAAGGCGATCTACCACGGCAAGGGCAGCGTGCTGCAGGACCTGTCCCAGGTCGTCAGCGATCTGCGGGACAGCTTCGACCTCGGAATGCATCCCGCCCCCAAGCTGCAGTTCATGGCCAACGCCGGCATCGTGGCCGTCGGCGTCTGGGACACCGTCGGCGCCCTGGGCATTCCCGACATCGAGGAGAAGGACGGCTCGGCCGTCCGCGTCGACGTGTTCCAGTTCTGCGACTCGATCCTGAATGCGAGTGTCGCGCACGGCTTCCAGGCCGTGGCGATCGACGAGCAGCGAGTCGACTTCACGCCCTCGCTCTGGGACGCGCGCGACGGCATCGTCCAGGTGCTGTTTCCTGGCGCTCACGCCGACATCGGCGGCGGCTACCCGCTCAAGGAATCCGGGCTGTCCAACGGCGGCCTGGCCTGGATGGCGCGCCAGATGGCCTCGGTGGGCGTGCAGTTCGACCACATGCCCGCGGGCGACGTGGACGCCACGGCGATCCAGCACCAGCCCTGGGCCGACGGCGCCTTGAAGATGAAGACGGGACCGCGCCAGTTCCCGCCGGGCATGCGCCTGAGCCAGCGCGTGCTGCAGCGCCTGGCGGCAGGCAAGGTGCTGGTGCAGCTGGGCGCGGACGGGGGCGCGATCTATCGGCCCAAGAACCTCACCAACAGCTATCTGATGCTCGACTGGTCGGGCGCCGCGCCGCACGTCGTCGTCGAGCCTTGAAGGTACTGCTTCCGGCGGGGCCGCAAGCGATCATGGCTTCGTCGTTCCAGTGCTGTCCGGCGGTCCCTCACGCACGTTCGGGGCGCGGGCCATGGCGCAGCGCGATCAGGGTGCCGGGCAGGATCGTCGCGATCGCGAAAGCCGGCCCGCCGAGCGCGCCGATGCGATCCACGAGCAGGCCGCCGCCGATCGCGCCGATGGCGATGGCGACCTGGAACGCGGCCACCAGCAGGCCGCCCGCGCCTTCGGCGTGGTCGGGCGCGGCGCGAGTGATCCACGTCTGGAACCCGACCGGGAACGCGCCGAACGCGAAGCCCCATGCGGCGACGGCCACCGCCGTCACGACCGGCGAGCGCCCGGCCAGCAGCAGGCTCAGCGCCAGCAGCACGATCAGCGCGCCGCCGGCGACGATCGCCCGGCGTTCGCTGCGCTCGGCGATCCAGCCACCCGCGAGGTTGCCGAAGAAGCCGCCGACACCGTAGCCCAGCAGCACGCCCGACACCGCGCCGACCGACAGCCGCGCGACCTGTTCCATCAACGGCCGCACGTAAGTGAAACCGGCGAAGTGGCCCGAGATCACGAGCACGACGGACAACAGCGCAACGCGCACGCGGGGCCGCCGCAGCAGCTCGCCAAGCACCCTCAAGTCCGGCTTGTCGCGCGGTGGCAGCGCTGGCAGTGCCCACGCCTGCGCGGCGAACGCCGCCAGGCCGACGGCTCCGGCGGCCACGAACGCGCTGCGCCAACCCCAGGTGGCCCCCATCCACGCGCCGATCGGTGCCGCGCAGACCGTGGCGATCGACACGCCTGAAAGGATCAAGGCCATCGCCCGGGCGAACAGGGTGTCGGGCACCAGGCGCAGTGCGAGCGCCGCGGCCATCGACCAGAAGCCGCCCAACGCGACGCCCAGCACGACGCGCGCCGCCACCAGCATCGCGAAGCCGTGCGCGGCCACGGCCAGCGCGTTGGAGACCAGCAGCAGCAGCGTCAGCGCGAGCATCACCAGGCGCCGGTCGAGTCGCCGGGTGACGAGCGGCACCGTCGGCGCCGCGATGGCGCCGACCAGCGCCGTCGCGGTCACGGCCTGTCCGGCCATGCCGTCGCTGATGCCCAGGTCGGTGGCCATCGCCGTGAGCAGACTCGCCGGCAGGAATTCGCTCGTGACAAGGCCGAACACGCCCAGCGTCAGCGAGACGACGGCGCTCCAGTGCGCCGCGGGCGGCTCGACGAGCCGGGATGGGAGTTCGGCCGGGCAGTCGGTGCAGAGAGTGGAGGACACGGCAAGACGCTTTCAGTGGGAGGGGAACACCAGCTTAGGAATAACATCCCGGCGTTTCCATGCCGAAATGTCCGAAATGCTTGATCTTTCGTCCGAACCACTTGCCGCCTCGATCGCGCCCCGGCTGTCCGGGCCGGACGCTGCCGAGGTCGATCCACTGACTCAGGTGCTGCTGGGACTGCGGCTGGACGGGGTCGAGTACGGCCGCTGCCTGTTGCGCACGCCGTGGGCGATCGCGTTCCACGAGACACCGCACGCGCGCTTTCACTTCGTCGCGCGCGGCGGCTGCTGGCTGCGCACCCGCACGACCGATTGGATGCGCCTGAACCCTGGCAGCGCGGTGCTGCTGCCGCGCGGCAGCTTCCATGTGATCGCGAGCTCGCCGGAAGTGCCGGCGGTCGACATCGAGACGCTCTCGCGCAAGGCGGTGGCCGACGGCATCTACGTCGTCGAGTGCCAGAACGCCGGCGACCAGGATGAGCTCAAGGACGGCAGCCCCGACCTGATGTTCTGCGGCGAAATGCGGTTCAACCTCGACCCGCTGCATCCGCTCGTCGTGATGATGCCCGAGGCGATGCGCGCCGACGACCTCGCGCGCCGCGATCCCGCGGTGCCCGCGCTGCTGGAGGCGATGGAGCGCGAGGTGGCGCTCGACCGCATTGGCGCGTGCGGCATCCTCGCGCGGCTGGCCGACGTGCTGGCGGCCAGCATCATCCGCGCGTGGGTCGAATGCGGCTGCAGCGACTCCACCGGCTGGATCGCGGCGGTGCGCTGCCCGAAGCTGGGCAAGGTCGTCGCGGCCATCCACGCCGACCCGGCGCGAAACTGGACGGTGCCATCGCTGGCCGGCCTGATGGGCGCCTCGCGCTCGACCTTCGCCGAGGCCTTCACGCGCACGATGGGCGAGAGCCCTGCGAAGTACGTCGCCAAGATGCAGATGTTCCAGGCCCGCCGCTGGATCGTGCAGGATGGCATGCGCGTGGCGGTGGCGGCCGACCGCCTTGGGTACGATTCGGAGGCCTCCTTCAGCCGCGCGTTCAAGCGCGTGATTGGCCACCCGCCGAGTGCGGCGCGGGCATCGGCCAGAGCACTCCGATAGATCGTTCAGCCTGGGCTCAGGAAGGCGATGCTGAAGTTCCGGCATCCGACTCCCACGCATGAGCATCCGGGTGTCGAAAGCGCATCAGACGGTGTGCCGAGTTGGTGACAAGCGCACTCGGAACGCACAAGGCTTGACGCTTTCGATGCATGTGCTCGCCCGAGCCAGTCGAGGCTGGCGGCGAGCCGCGCTCGCTGTGCCGACCGCACGCTTGCCTGGGCGCGCAAGCTGGGCGCAAGGCGGCACGAGGGCAATCCCTGTATCCACCGGCATGCACCTTGCACACAGAGCGGTTCGTCCAACGAAGGTCAACAACCTGAATGGACGGAAGCTCCATCGCCATCGATCCCGATGTGCGACGGTCATCACCAAAAGCTGAAGATCAACCGAGGACTCTGCATGTTTCAGAAGACGAAGATGGCGTCCTGCCTTCTCATCGCGTTCGGCGGAACGCTGGCAATGCTGACAAACGGCGCTCGGGCGCAGGACACGGATTCCGGCAAGTCCGCTGCGGAAGTCCAACGAGTGGAGATCACCGGATCGAACATCCGGCGCACGAATTCCGAGACGCCTTCTCCGGTGCAGGTCATCACGTCGGAAGACATCAGGAACAGCGGCTACACCAGCATCCAGGACGTGCTGCACAGCATCACG
>JBJMWF010000239.1:0-12959 GCA_045810265.1 Vitreoscilla sp.
AGCGCTTGTGGGAATCGCGCGCCTACGAACTCGGCGGCGGCGGCTATCTGGCGCCCGGCGCGCTGGTGGGCGACTTCGTCAAGCGCCAGCGTTCGAGCGCCCTGGGCGACGTGCAGCCCTCGTACAAGCCCGGCGTACACCTGACCGACCTGCAGGAGAAGGGCCGCGGGAGCCTGCCCGAGTACGCGCTCGACGCGATCCGCGAGGCGCTGCCGGCGTTCGAGCGCCAGGTCAAGGGCTTCTCACTGCCAGACGCCGTGCTCACCGGCGTGGAGACGCGCACCTCGTCGCCCCTGCGCATTCCGCGTGGCAAGGACTACCAGAGCCTGAATGTGCGCGGCCTGTACCCGGCCGGTGAAGGCGCGGGCTACGCCGGCGGCATCATGTCGGCCGGCGTGGACGGCATCGAAGTGGCCGAGGCGCTGGGCGCCGCGTTGCTGGGAAGCTGAGCCCGCGGGACGACCGGGATCGCTGACACGCCCGGTCGGTGCGGGAGGTGTCTGGCGGCTTCGAATCGCGTCGAGCGACTGCCGGCGAGCGCGGTGCCGATCGCGATTTGAAGCGTGCCTGACGCTGCGCCTGGCCAGGGGTCGGCGCCGGGCACGTTCTCGTCCGCGAAGCACTCTTCCCGGTCGCCGACATCGTGGCGCGGACGAGAACATGCCAGGCACCTGGGCCGGTGGCGCGCGGCGCGCGGCGCACTCGCAGCCTCTCTCCGACGACGCTCGACCGGGACGGTCGGGCTGCCCGCCGCGCGCCGCCGCTACGAGCGCCAGCCGCGGATGGATGCAAGCCAGCGAGCGCGAAACGGTCAAGCACCGCCTTGCATCCGCCAGCGCTTCGAGCGACGTAACGACTCCTGCCAGCGCACGGTTTCGACGACGCCCCAAGCGTCCAAGGTGCCGGTGCTTCGCGCCAAACGCCCCATCACAAGCACCAGGAGAGACGACATGCGACTTGACCGACCCCCTCTGTTGCGCGCCACGCCCGTCGTGGCCGCCGCCCTGCTCGCCCTTGCGGGCAGCGCCTTCGCCTCGAGCCATCGCGAGGCGCCGTTCATCACGACCTCGCCCAAGGTCGACGCGTCCGACTTCTACATGTTCAACAGCTACGAGACCGGCCGAGCCGGCTTCGTGACGCTGGTGGCCAACTACCAGCCGATGCAGGACGGCTTCGACGGCCCGAACTACCACGCGATGGACGCCAACGCGCTGTACGAGATCCACATCGACAACGTCGGCGACGCCAGGGAACACCTCACGTTCCAGTTCCGCTTCAAGAACAACTTCAACGCGCTGACCCAGACCGTCGGCAGCTCCAGCGTCGACATCGCGCCGCTGCAGAACGGCGCCGTCAGCGTGCCGCACGACCCGCACCTGCAGGTCAACGAGACCTACACGCTGACGCTGGTCACCGGCGACCGCCGCAGCGGCACGACGGCCCCCATCGTCAACGCAACGACCGGCTCGGCCAGCTTCGACAAGCCGGTCGACAACATCGGCGAGAAGACGATCGCCGACTACGCGGGCTACGCGGCCGCGCATGTCTACCCGATCACGATTCCCGGCTGCGCGACGGCCGGCAAGGTGTTCGTCGGCGCGCGCCAGGATCCGTTCGCGGTCAACCTGGGCGTCGTCTTCGACATGGTCGACGCGCCGGTGTCGGTGCTGACCAACGCCGCCGACTACAACGCGACGCCGCGCGGCTCGCTGTACTACAAGAACGTCACGGCCCTCGAGCTCGAGGTGCCGGCAAGCTGCCTCGGCGCCACCAGCACCAATCCCGTGATCGGTGGCTGGACGACGGCCTCGCTGCGCCAGACGCGCGTGCTCGACCCGTCGCCCAAGACCGGCTACCAGACCACCGACCGCAACGGCGGTGCGTGGACGCAGGTGTCGCGCCTGGGCATGCCGCTGGTCAACGAGCTGGTCGTCGGCCTGAAGGACAAGGACGCGTGGAACGGTTCGAAGCCCAGCGGTGACACGTATTTCCTGAGCTACGTCACCAACCCGTCGTATCCCAAGCTTCTGGAGAGCTATCTCGGCGCGCCTGGCATCGCGCCGACCAACATCCCGCGCAACGACCTGGTCACGACCTTCCTGACCGGCATCAAGGGCGTCAACCAGCTCGCCACGGTGACGCCGTCGGAGATGCTGCGGCTGAACACCTCGATCGCCGCCGTGCCCTTCGACCAGCAGAACCGGCTGGGCATCGTCGGCAACATCCTGGCCGGGGGCTCGGACAGCGCCGGCTATCCCAACGGCCGCCGGCCGAAGGACGACGTCGTCGACATCACGCTGATCGCCGCGATGGGCGGGCTGTGCGTGGCCAACGGCAACAGCGACGGCCTGGGCTTCGGCGCGGCGTGCAACCCGTCGGCGGTACCGCTGGGCAGCGCGGTGTTCAACCTGAACGACACCGTCGACCAGGCCGCCCAGCCCTTCCTGCCCGGCTTCCCGTACCTCAACACGCCGATCCCGGGCACCGGTGCGCGTGCAGAGGCGACGCCGGCCCCGAGCGCCGCCGCGGCAGCCGCCGCGCGTGGCAACGGCTCGAAGTAAGCAGCGAGGCAATGCCATGACCATCTCCACTTGCCCCCCGCCGCGAGGCGGATCGCCGGCGGGCCGCACCGCCTCGCTGATCGGCGTCAGCGCGCTCGCCAGCCTGTTCCTCGCCGCGTGCGGCGGTGACGGCAATTCACCGGCGCCGTCCCCGCCCCCGGCGGCGATCACGCAGGTGCCCGTCTCGGCGGCGGCCAACGACGCGGCGCTCGAGTCGTTCGCGTTCAACCTGCCCAAGACCGACACCACCGAGCCGCTGACCCTCGACCTCGTGCCCACGCTGCCCACCAGCGAGACCGAGGAACCCATCGCGACCCCGTGATGACCCGCGCCACCGCTTGGCTCCTCGCACTGGCGTCGATGCTGGTCGCGGTGGCGCCCTCTTTCGCGGCCGAGGAATCGGCCCTCCAATTCCCGACCCAGGACAGCGCGGTCGTCGAACGCCTGCCGAGCCACCTGGGCGACCCCGCCGAACGCCGCGCCGCGCGCGCGGCCGAGCGCGCCCAGCGAGCGGCGCTGCAGCGGCATCCGGACGAACTGGGCCTGGCCTTGCAGGCCGCGCACGACGCGCTCGCCCGCGGCCGCCTGCGTGGCGATCCGCGCGAGCTGGGCGTGGCACAGGCCGCACTCGCACCGTGGTGGACGCGAGCCGACGCGCCGCCCGAAGTCCGCCTAGTGCGCGCGACCGTGATGCAGAGCCAGCACGAATTCCAGGCCGCGCTGGTCGAACTCGACGCCGTGCTGGCGACTCCAGGCGCGTCGCTGCCGGTGCGCGCGCAGGCTGAACTGACGCGCGCCGGCGTGCAACAGGTGCTGGGCCGCTTCGCCGAGGCCGAGGCCGGCTGCCGCCGCCTCGCCGGTGCCGACTACTTCGCGCTGGGCTCGGGCGTGCGCTTGAATGCGCTGGCCTGCATCGCGGAGCTCGCCAGCCTCCGGGGCCATGCAGAAAGCGCCGCTGCAACGCTCGGGCGCCTCGCGGGCGCGCCGGACCCGGACAGCGCCGTCACGGTGGCCGGCGATCCCGCCCCCGGCTGGTTGAACCTGATGCGCGCCGAGCTCGCGCAGCGGCGCGGCCAGGCCTCGGCCGGTGCGCTGTTCGCTGCCGCACTGCAGGCCAACGCGGACGTCTACACACAATGCGCCTACGCCGACTGGCTGCTCGACCAGCATCGAGCGGCCGAGGTCGTTGCGCTGTTCAAGGGCAGCGAGGCCGCCGACCCCGTGCTGCTGCGCCTGGCGCTCGCCTATCGGCAACTGCATGGCGACAAGCACCCGTTGACGCGCAACGCCACCGCGATGCTCGGCGAGCGCTACGACGCGGCGCTGCTGCGCGGCGACAAGAGCCACGGCCGCGAGCAGTCGCGCTACGAGCTGGAGCTACGCGGCGACCGGCGCGCCGCGCTGCGCTACGCGAAGTCGAACTGGGCCGTGCAGCATGAGCCGGCCGACGAGGTGGTGCTCGCACGGGCGGCGCATGCGGCAGGGCGCGACGACGAGGCCGCGCCGCTGTGGCAGTTCCTGCGCGAGACCGGCGGACGCGACGTGCGGCTGGCGGTCGGCGGTCCGGCCGCCGCGCCCTTCCTGCCACCGCCCCTTCAAACAGCGTCCCGGAGTGCGCCATGAACCGCGCCCGCATCGCCGCCCTGCTGCTGGCCGTCACGCCGTTCGCGCAGGCTCACAAGGCCAGCGACGCCTACGTCACGCTGCGGGTGGACGGCGCGGTCGTCGACGCCCGCATGGACATCGCCCTGCGCGACATCGACCGCGATCTCGACCTGGACACCGACGCCGACGATCAGCTCAGCTGGAAGGAGGTGCGCACCCGCTGGGCGGACATCGCCACGCTGGCCCGCGACGGCATCCGCCTGAGTGCCGACGGCGCCCGCTGCACGCCCGAGGCGGCCGCGGCATCCACGACTGCCACCAACGCGCCCGCGCTCGCCAGCCACAGCGACGGCCGCTACGCCGTCGTGCGGACGCAGTGGCGTTGCGCGGCGCCGGTGCAGTCGTTGAGCATCGACTACCAGCTGTTCGATAAGACGGACCCGACGCATCGGGGCATCGTGCGCGTCTCGCGCGCGGGCGCGACCTTCGGCGCCGACACCCCGCAACTCGCCGTGCTGAGCCCGGGCAACGGTTGGCACCGCTTCGCCCTGCCGCCGCTGCCCGCTGCACCACCGCAGGCCGCGTCGCGTGTCGACGGCATCGAAACGCCGGCCACCGTGCGCCAGCCGCAGCCCGAGGCCGATGCGGAGCGCCCTGCCGCGGACGACGCGCCCGATTCGTCCCTGGCCGGCTTCGTGCGCGCGGGCATCCACCACATCCTGATCGGCTACGACCACATCCTTTTCCTGCTGTCGCTGCTGCTGCCGGCGGTGTGGATCCGCAGCGCCATGGTCGACCCGCGCACCGGCGCGACGCGCACGCGCTGGCTGCCGTCGCAGAACCTGCGCCTGGCGTTGGCCAACGTGCTCAAGGTCGTCACGGCGTTCACGGTGGCGCACTCGATCACGCTGGCGCTGTCGGTGCTGGACGTCGTGGACCCGCCATCGCGCTGGGTGGAGTCCGTCATCGCCGCCAGCGTCGTGCTGGCCGCGTTGAACAACATCTGGCCCGTGGTCAGCGAGGCCCGGTGGAAGCTGACCTTCGTGTTCGGACTGGTGCATGGCTTCGGCTTCGCTTCGGCCCTGAAGGACGCTGGCCTGGCCAAGGGCGCGCTGGTCGCACCGCTGGTGGGCTTCAACGTGGGCGTGGAGATCGGCCAGCTGTGCATCGTCGCCGTGGTGTTGCCGATCGCCTGGTCGATGCGCGGCACGCGCACCTACCGCGGCGCATTCGCGGCCGGCTCGTTGGCAATCGCCGCCGTCGCGGGCCTGTGGCTGGTGCAGCGCGCGTTCGACCTGAGCCTCATTGCGGGATAGGCCAGTCGTGCCGGCTTAAGATCGCCGCTCCTCTTTGCATGGCGCGCGGCCAGCGCGACAGGAGACTCGGATGTACACCCTGTACGGATTCAAGGGCTCGGGATCGGCCGCGGCCGAGTGCGCGCTGGAGATGACCGGTGCGCCTTACCGCATCGTCGAGACGGCGTCCTGGGAGCATAACGACGCGCTTGCCGAGCTCGAGCAGGTCAACCCGCTCAAGCAGATCCCGACGCTGCAGCTGCCCGACGGCACCATCCTCAGCGAGAGTGCCGCGATCCTGATGCACCTGGGTCTCACGTTCCCCAACTCGGGCCTGCTGAGCGAGGTGCCCCGCGAGCGCGACCTCGCGCTGCGCGGGCTGGTCTACATCGCCGCCAACTGCTACTCGTGCATCACGGTGATCGACTATCCCGAGCGCTTCACCACCGCGACCGACGAGGCGGCGCGCCTGGCGGTGCGCGCGGGCGCGACGGAGCGCCTGCACCACCACTGGGACATCTTCGCCGACCTGTACCCGGTGGCCGACGAGCACTTCATCGCCGGCGAGCAGCCTGGCGCGCTGGACCTGCTGGCGGCGGTCGTGTCGAAGTGGTCGGGCGCGCGCAAGCACATGAAGGCATCAAGGCCCGCGTTTTCGGCGCTGCTCGAGCGCATCGATTCGCACCCCGCGGTGGCCCTGGTGTTCGGCCGCCACTGGCCGACGCTGGCACAGATGCCGACGGGCGCCTGACGCGGCCGGGCCGCGCGCAGGATCAGGCCAGCAGGCCCATCTCCACGCCGGGCGCCAGGTTCAGGCGGTCGGCCAGCCCGGCGCGCAGTTCGAGCACGGTGCGGGCCTCGGGGCAGCTGGACATGCGCCAGGGCTTCATGCCGGCGACGATCTTGGTGACCACGCCATCGGCGCTCAGGAACACGACGTCCACCGGCTGGTCGAAGCCGAAGGTGTTGACGGAGCTGCAACGCTTGACCCACACGCCGCACGACTTCTTCAACTCGCGCGCGCCGGCCAGGCCCAGGAAGCGGCTGCGCCATTGACCGGTCGTGCGCACGGGGACGCGATTGCGCGTGCCGGGTACCTTGAGATCGATCGTTCTGGACATGGCTGCTGTTTCCCTGGTGCTGCGACTCGTCTTCATGCAGGACCGGTTCGTCTTCGTGAGCCGAACCTTCCCTGCACGGCCGTAGCTTACCTGCCGAGCGTGCCAAAAATCACGCGGCATCGGGTAAACGAGAAGGCCCGAGACACACCGTTACGTGTTGACGGTGACAAGCGGCAATGAATGATCGGATCGTTGCGAGCGGTTCCTCGCGAACAGCCGCCCTCAGTCGCGATCGCGCTGCCAGAACACGCCGTCCTCGGTGATCATCGCGTCGAGCGGCATGTCGTGCGCCTCGGGCTCGAGCCAGGGAACATACCCGTGGCTGTATCCGATGCCCACGGTGTACGGCCGTGGGGACAGCGCCGCCAGCGTGCGGTCGTAGAAGCCGCCGCCGTAGCCCAGGCGCACGCCGTTGTCGCCGTAGCCCACGCACGGCACCAGCAGCAGCTCGGGCTCGAACTTGGGCGTGCCCTTGGGCTTGGGGATGCCGTAGGCGTCGTCCTCCATCGGGCAGCCCGGGTGCCAGACGTGGAAATCGAGCTGCTTGGTGTCCCGGTCGATCACCGGCAGGCCGATCAGCCGATACGGCTCGCCCTCGGTCCAGCGGAACAGCGCCGGCATGGCGTCGAACTCGCCCTTGATCGGCCAATACGCGCCGATCGAGGTTTCCGGCCGCGTGACCAGCCAGACGCGCAGCACCTCCTGCATGTGCACCGAGCGCTGGTGGCGATCGGCCATCGCGAGGCGCTCGGCCTTCAGTTGCCGGCGCAGGGTGGGCTTGTCGCGGGCAGGCTCGAGGGAGAACTTCCAGGGCGGCGTGGTCATGGGGCGATTGTGGAGGCGCCTGCGGCATCCTGCAAATCCGCCGCTAGACTCGGGCCGATGAGCGATACCGGATTCGTCAGCCACTGCCTGGAGTTGCTGTCCCCGCTGGGGCGCACCTCGTCGCGCCGCATGTTCGGCGGCCACGCGCTGTACATCGACGACCTGTGCATGGCGTTGATCATCCAGGACACGCTGTACCTGAAGGTGGACGATACGCACCGGGCCCTGTTCGAGCGCGCCGGCTGCCGGCCGTTCACCTATGCCGGCAAGCACGACGAGGTGCACGTGATGAGCTACTACACCGCCCCCGAGGAAGCGATGGAGTCGCCCGCCGAAATGCTGCCCTGGGCTCGCCGCGGGCTGGCTGCGGCGGTGGCCGCACGCGCGAAGGCGCCGGCGAAGAAGAAGAAAGCGGCGACGCCGGCAGCAAAGGTCGCCGCGAAGAAGGCGCCCGGCAAGAAGGCCGCCGCAGCGGCGCCCGCAAAACGGGCGGCCGCCGCCAAGGCCGCGGCGAAGAAGCCGGCCGCCAAGAGAGCCGCCAAGCCATGAACCTCGCCCGCCAGCGTCCGCTGGTGCTTGACCACCTGCGCAGCTTCGAGGCCGTCGCGCGGCGCGCGGGCTTCGGTGCCGCGGCCGAGGAACTGCACGTCACGCAGTCCGCCGTCAGCCGCCAGATCAAGAGCCTGGAAGACGAGCTCGGGGCACCGCTGTTCACGCGCGGCACTCGCCGCGTCGAGCTGACGCAGGCCGGCCAGGTGCTCCTGCGCGCGATCACGCCGGCGCTGGGCCGCATCGACAGCGCGGTGCGCCAGATCCGCCAGCTGCGCGGCCGCGCGCAGGTGAGCCTGTCGACCTTTCCGTCGTTCGCCTCGCTGTGGCTGCTGCCGCGGCTGCCGACCTTCGAGAAAGGCCAGCCGGCGATCGACATCCGCATTTCCGCCACCGACCGCCTGGTGGAGCTGGACGATCCCGACCATGACCTGGTGCTGCGCCAGATCCGCCCCGAAGACGCGCCGCCCGGCGCGATCCGCCTGTTCGGAGAAGTCTGCACGCCGGTGATCGGCGCCAGCCTGGCCGACGCGATCGCGCGCGGCGCCGCCCCGCCGCTGAAGACGCCGAAGGATCTGGTCGACTGCACGCTGATCGAGATGGAGGACGACCGCCCCAGCAGCGACGTGCTGGGCTGGCCGTTCTGGCTGCAGCAACGCGGCCTGGCGCCTCTCGAGCCGCGGCGCTGGATCAGCGTCAATTTCACCCACCAGCAGGTGCAGACGGCGCTCGCCGGACAGGGCGTCGCGCTGGCCCGCCTGCCGTTGATCCATGACGCACTGGAACGCGGCGACCTCATCGAGCCCTTCGGCCGCGAAGGCCGCATGATCTCGCCCTGGGCCTACTGGCAGATCAGCCTGAGCGGCGCCCGGCCTCGGCCGGAGCTCGAGAGCTTCGTGGCGTGGCTGCAGGAGGCCGCGCAGGAGACGCGGCGGGCGATCGGGGAAGCGTCCTGATCGACCCATATCGATGGAGGACGGACATGCAACCGATCGGATGGCGGCGTCGCCTGGTTCTGTTTGCCCAGCGCCTGTGGCAGCCGACCTGCGCCTGCATGACCTGCATGCCGGGCAGCCTTGCGAAGATCGACAGCCTTGCGCACTGGATCACCGCCGTCGAGACCGGGCTGATGACGGGACTCCTCGCCGTCGTCCTGACATTCACGCCGGCCTCGCGGCTGTACCGCAGCCGCCGGGGCAGCGCGGCGGTGGTTGCGGCGCTCACGATGGTCGGCGACCTTTGGTCGCACTTGCACCGCGATGGCATCCGCCCCGCCGAGATCCTGCAGACCGGTGTGGTGGCCGGCCTCCTCGCGCTGGCGGCCTCCTATGCGTTCGAGGAGCGGGGGCGCCGGATCCGCGCGGCGTGGGCGAGGCTGCGGCAATAGGCAGCGCTTGCTCGAATCGGGACTCACCGATGTCCCGGGAAGCCCAGTGGCACGTCTCGCCGTTGCCTGGCAAGACCTGGCAGTGGGTTGACTGCACCGGTTCGAGGCGAGACCTGGCACCGGGTTCCACCCGCGCCCCGGCCGCCTTGCGCGCAGCGCAGCTCAGTGCCAGTTGCCGATCCGCAGGTCGTTCGGCGCCGGACGTCCCTTGCCGGTCTCGACCAGGTCGCGCAGGCTGAGCAGGAAGGTGGCCCACTTGGTGCTGCAGTGTGCGGTGAACTCCACCTCCTCGCGCCAGCCACGGTGACTGAACATCACCACGGTGAAGTCGTCCTGGCGAGAGAGGCTGAACTCGATGTCGGTGCCGACCCATTCGGCCGGCCCTTCCTTGACTCGCCAGCGCACCTTGTCGCTCGGCGACAGCTCCATCACGTCCATGTCGAAGCCGCCCAGCAGCTCTCCCGTTTCCAGGTAGAACTTGAACGAGGCGACGCCGCCGACCTTCGAGCTGCCCGTGGTCTGCTGCGTCCACCAGCCTGCGAGACCCTCGATGGTCGACAGCGCCGTGTAGACGTCGGCAGCAGGCGCCTTGATGCCGATGCGATGAACAATATCCGTCATGGTGAACTCCTGATCGATCGTTGAACGAATTGCGCGACGCGCCGAGGCTGGCGCGTCGTCGGAGTTCATCTTTGGTGATCCAGCCCGGCAGGCGTGAGTAACAAGCTTGGCGCGATTGCGTCGCCCAAGTGCGCTGCCACCCAAGGTCCGGGCACGTGGCCGCCTCCCCCGCGCCGATCATCGAACGACACCTGCAGGCGGCTTGCCAGTTGCAGCGATCCTTGTGCAGGGTCATCCGGATCGGCCGCCCCTAGGTCCATGCGTCGCCCCTAGTTCCACGCCCGCGTCTCCTTGCCCCGCCTGGCGCCGGGGAACAGACTGCGGGGCAGCCCGTCGAGGCTCCAACAACTCCGGAGGTGTCCATGTTCAATTCCAACCGCTCCCGCGTGCCCGCCGGCCTTGCAGGCGTCCTGGCGTCGCTGCTGGCCGCCGAGCCCGCGCTGGCCGCCGGCTCGCTCAAGGCCGCTTATGTCGAGCAAGTGATCCCTTCGCACACGTACACCGGGCACATGCTCGTGCTCAACAGCACCAACTCCATCGGGCCCGGCACCGGCATCCTGGGCATCACCAGCATCACGCTGACCAACTTCGACACCAGCCCGCAGCAGGTGTTCCTGTTCATACCCATCTTCTCGGGCGCCGGCTGCGGCGCAGGTGGCAGCAGCATCATCGGCGGCACCACGCCCCAGATGACGTTCTACGTGCAGCCGCAGCAGACGCTGCACCTGACCTACCCGACCCCGCTGGTGATCAATCCGTACGCGGGCAACACCTGCATCGCCGCCGAGGTCACCACGCTGCTGCACGGCGGCTCGGTCGCAGTCGACATCAACGGCGTCGTCAACTGATCGCCGGGAGCCGCATCGTGCAGACGATCCGCAACACCTTGGCCGCCTCCGCCCTGGCGATCGCCAGCACATTGGCTGCCGCGGCCACCACGTTCTCGGGCAGCCTGGCCGACGCCGGCAACGGCGCGCTGGTCGGCCTGGACCTGGGTGCGCCCAGCTTCGACGACGACAACGCCATCGCCAACAACACTGCCCTGTACACGTTCACGGTGGCGCGCGCCGGAACGGTCACCATCGTGAGCACCGGCTTTGCCGGCGGCGGCGTCGATCCGTACTTCTCTCTGTTCGTGGGCAGCGGCGCCACGGCCACCTTCCTGGACTCGAACTACGCGCAGGCCACCTCCACCGGCGGCGATTTCGCCTGGCTCGGCACGCTGGGCGTCGGCACCTACGAAATCGCGCTTGGGGTGTTCGAGAACATGTCGTTCGCCGAGAACATGGGCAGCGGCACGCTCGGCGACGGCTTCATCGGGCTGGGCGACCCGGGCTCGCTCGGCGACGGCCACTATGCGCTGAGCCTGACCACGCCGGTGCCCGAGCCGACCGGCCTGTGGATGCTGTCCCTGGGGCTGGCCGCGCTCGGCACGGGGGCCTGGCAGCGTCGGCGACCGCATCCAGGCAGGCGCCTCGATGCCGACCCGTCGCCTCAGCCGCGGTAGTAGTCGCGCACCTGGTAGCGCCGCGCATACAGCGCGAATGCCAGCGCCGCAAGCAGCGCGAAGCCCGCGAAGAAGAACATCTGGAAGGCCGTGACCGACAGGCCGGTGCCGGCGATCCTGGCCGTCACCGCCTCGCTCCTGACGCTGACGTTGGACAAGAGCACCCACAGGTTGCCGACTGTCACCGACAGGCTCCAGAAGCTCATGATCACGCCCTTCATCGCCATGGGCGCCTGGCTGTAGGCGAACTCCAGGCCGGTCGTCGAGACCAGCACTTCGCCGAGCGTCAGCAGGGCATAGGGCAGCACCTGCCAGACGATGTCGACCTTCTGGCCGCCATCGAGCCACAGTTGCATCAGTCCGACGACGATCCAGGCGGCGCCGGCGAACGCGATGCCGGCGCCCATGCGGCGCAGCGCCGTCAGCCGAAGGCCGGCTTTCTCGAGCAGCGGATACAGCACCACCTTGTTGAACGGGATCAGGATCAGCACCAGGGCCGGATTCAGTGCCTGCATCATCGAGGACTGGAACCAGGCGGGCTTGGTCATCTGGTCGGCCTGCAGCACCCAGGTGGAGGCCTTCTGGTCGAACAGCGACCAGAACGGCGTGACCAGGCCGAATAGGACGAGGAGTCGCAGCACGGCGCGCACTGCGGCCACCGCCTCCGGGCCATGCTTGGGCGTCGCGCGCTCCAGGCCCATCCAGGCACCCGCACCGCCAAAGCCGATGACCAGGACCAGCGCCGTGCAAAGCGCCGCGACGACGCCGAGATCGTTCCAGAACGCCAGCGCCACGCCGGCCAGCACGACACCGGCCAAGGCCACGGCGCGACCGGCCGGCGCCTGGCTCAGCGCCGTGCGCACGACCTTCAGGAAGCTGTTCGGATCCTCGTGGGCCGCCGGCTTCACGTGCACGTAGCTGCGCCGGGCCGACCAGAAGATGACGGTGGCGATGAACATGAACACGCCCGGGATGCCGAAGGCGACGGCGCCGCCGAACTTCTTGAGGATCAGCGGCATGAACAACGAGGCGAAGAAGCTGCCCAGGTTGATGATCCAGTAGAAGGCCTCGAAGACCTTCTGCGCCAGGCTGCGGTTGCTCTTGTCGAACTGGTCGCCGACGAAGGCGCTGACCAGTGGCTTGATGCCCCCGGAGCCGAGCGCGATCAGGAACAGGCCGAAGTAGAAGCCATGCAGGTTGGACTCGAAGAACGCCAGGCAGGCATGGCCGGCGCAATAGACCAGGCTCAGCCAGAGGATGGTGTGGTACTTGCCGAACCAGCGGTCGGCGATCCAGCCGCCCAGCAGCGGGAAGAAGTACACGCCGATGACGAAGGTGTGGAAGATCTCCTTGGCCTCGTCCTTGCGCATCGCCTCCGGAATCGACAGCAGCAAGCTCGTCATCAGGAAGACGGTGAGGATGTTGCGCATGCCGTAGAAGCTGAAGCGCTCGCACCCCTCGTTGGCGATGATGAAGGGGATCTGGCGC
>JBJMWF010000240.1:0-26713 GCA_045810265.1 Vitreoscilla sp.
CCACACGTTCACGCTGAGCCCCAGCCCGGTGGTCGCGGCGCTGGCCCCGAACTACTTCGCGAATACCTCGGTCGTCGTCAACCCCAACGTCGAAGGCGACGTCTGGCTGGCCGACGGCAACGCCGTGTACCACTCGGTGGATTCAGGAACGAGCTGGACCAAGCTGAGCCAGTTCGCGTCGATCATGGGCAGCAACCCGTGGCCCGACGTGCAGGGCGCCACCCTGGTGGCCGTGGGCAAGCCGGCGGCCGGTGCCGCGTACTCGGCCGCGGTCTACGTGGTGGGCGTGGTCAACGGCGTGTGGGGCGTGTACCGCTCCGACGACGGCGGCGCCACGTGGAAGCGCTTCAACGACGACGCCCACCAGTTCGGCGGCATCGGCGTGATGGCGGCCGATCAGAACATCGAGGGACGCATCTACCTCAGCGGTACCGGCCGCGGGGTGCTGTACAGCCACTGAACGACGACCTGGGCGGGGCGATCCAGGTGCGTTCCGGCGGTCAGGACGAACGGCGCTTGACGTCGCTGGAGCGCGCTGCAATACTTAAGTCATCACTTAAGTATTGGACCGTCGCATGTCCTTGACCCTTTACTACCATCCACTGTCGTCCTTTTGCTGGAAGGTGCTGATCGCCCTCCACGAGGCCGAGATCGCCTTCGAGCCGCGCCTGGTGAACCTGGGCGATCCAGCCGATCGGGCCGCCTTCGAGGCCGTGTGGCCGCTTGCCAAGTTCCCGGTGTTGCGCGACGAGCCGCGCGGCAAGACGATTCCGGAGTCGAGCATCATCATCGACTACCTGGCGATGACCGACCCGCGCGCCGCGTCGCTGGTGCCGGGCGATCCCGAGCTCGCCCTGCAAGTTCACCTGCTCGACCGCCTGCTCGACGCCTACGTCCACGTCCCGCTCCAACGCGTGGTCGCCGAGCGGTTGCGCCCGCAGGACCAGCGCGATCCTTTGGGCGTCGAGCAGGCCAGGAGCCAGATCCGCGCGGGCTACAGCCTGATCGAGCCCATGCTCGCGCGCCCGTGGGCGATGGGCGAAGGATTCACGCTGGCCGATTGCGCGGCCGTGCCGGCGCTGTTCTATGCGCAGTACGCCGTCCCCCTGGACGACTGGCCATCACTCGGCTCCTACTTGAGTCGCCTCAAGGCGCGCCCCAGCGTGGCCCGGGTGCTGGCAGAGGCCGAGCCGTATTTCCAGTACTTCCCGCTGAAGAACGGATGAAGGCGATCGGCGTCGAGCTCGATCTGACATTGCGGGCTCTCGCAGATCGAGCTCGGCGCAACATCGTCGAACACCTGTCACGCAAGCGATCCTGTCATTCCTTGTGCTCGACCGC
Organism: Vitreoscilla sp.; assembly: GCA_045810265.1. Classification (GTDB taxonomy): domain Bacteria; phylum Pseudomonadota; class Gammaproteobacteria; order Burkholderiales; family Burkholderiaceae_C; genus Scleromatobacter. The sequence goes on from JBJMWF010000240.1 coordinate 1,342, forward strand.
CGATGCAGCCGCGCCCTTCGGAGCGGGGCCGACATCCATGCCGTCATAGCTTTGAACGCCGAACTTGCGCGCCAAGGCTTCGAGCTCGATGTCTCTCGAATACAGCGTCGTGGGCGTCAGCGTTTCGACCCGCTCGACGCGAAGGCGGAATCTGTCGCCTGATCTGGTTGGAGAGACATCCGCCAATCGATAGCCCTGCGCCGTCAGATCGGCGCCGAGCGATTGAAGCCTGGACTTGTCGGGGTCCAGAAAGAAGAAGCTCCACAGAAGCGGACCGTCGACGTTCCAGGGCGCATGCGCACGCATGTTCGCGAACATCGCGTCGATCTGTCCCTGCGAGATCTTCGGAGCCCGCTGAGCGAAGGCGTCGGGCGCCATGAATACGCTCGCGGACGCCAAAGCGCATGCAACCCGGCGGACCATTCTGGTGGATTTCATGGCGCGGATGTTAGATGAAGACGCCGCGGCCGACGACGCCGGAAGACTGATCGACGGCGGGTGCTCGAATGCATTTCGGAACTCCGCCGAACAGATCGCTCGAGCGCTTCGATCCGCCCACGGTCAGGAACGTCCCGATCCAGCAGGTTCGACCGCGATCCGACCATGGATTCCTGGGTTGCAGCATGAGGCCTCACGGGCCAATCGGCGGCACGCCGGCCCGAAGTGGTCTCGGGCAAGAAAAAAGCACCGGGCGCGATGTGCGCCAGGTGCTTGATTCACTTCTTAATTTGGTGGGCCCTGAGTGACTCGAACACTCGACCTACGGATTAAGAGTCCGCTGCTCTACCAACTGAGCTAAGAGCCCGAAATTCTCGGTTGCGGTATTCGCTGTTGCGAAAACTGCAGCCTCAGATTCTACTTTGACTTCGACTCGACTTGCAAGAAAAACTGCTTGCCTGTCGATCGGGTCGCATCCATCGAACGATGCGACCTGCGGAGTCATCCGAACGGGTGGTGGGTTGTGCGGGACTCGAACCCACGACCTACGGATTAAAAGTCCGCTGCTCTACCAGCTGAGCTAACAACCCCGTTTCCGGCAGAGCCTCAAATCATAGCATAGCCGCGCGCAGCACGGCAAGAGCGGTTCACTTGAGCAACTGCGCGACGATCTCACCCGCGGCGGCCATGCCGAAGCTGGCGGTGACCACGACCGTCGAGCCGTAGCCATGGCAGTTGAGCGTGTTGTCGCGGCGCGTCTCGGAGGATGCGGCGGCGTCGCCACCTTCGTCGATCTCGCACGCGACCTCCTCCGGCTCGGGCGGCGCCACGCTTTCGCGCGAGAACACGCAGCGCACGCCGATCCTGCCGCTGCGCGGCGCGCCGTGCTGGGCACGCAGGCGCTGGCGCAGGCTGGCCAGCAGCGGGTCGTGCGTGGTGGCGTGCAGGTCGTCGATCTCGATGCTCTGTGCCTGCCGCTTGCCGCCGGCGGCGCCGCAGGTGACGAAGGCGGTGCCGCTGCGGCGCGCCCAGGCCGCGAGCGCGAGCTTGGCCTTGCTCTGGTCGCAGGCGTCGATGACGGCGTCGACCTCGATGGGCAGCAGGCCGGGCCAGTTGTCGGCGTCGGCGAACTCCTCGACGCAGTGGACGGCGCAGCCCGGGTGGATGTCGGCGATGCGGCGCGCCAGCGCCTCGGCCTTGGACATGCCCAGGGTCTGGCCCGTAGCCTGGATCTGGCGGTTGACGTTGGATTCGGAGACGTGGTCGAGGTCGATCAGCACCAGCTGGGCGACGCCGCTGCGCGCGAGCGCCTCGACGGCCCACGAACCGACGCCGCCGAGTCCCACCACGGCCACACGCGCGGCTCGCACGCGCGCGTAGCCGCGGGCGCCGTACAGGCGCTTGAGGCCGCCGAAGCGGCGCTCGAGATCGGCGTCGTCCACGGCGGCCAGAAGAGCGGTCACTGCGCCAGCGCCCAGTGACGCCTCACTTCAGCGACGCGAGGCGCTCGCGGCCGGCGACGGCCGCTTCCGACTTCGGATACGTCTTCATCAGGTCGCTGAGCGTGGCCTTGGCGCCCTTGATGTCGCGCAGCTCGATCTGGCAATTGGCGACCGCCAGTTCGGCCTCGGGCGCGCGCGCATGGGTGGGCGCGGCGGCGATGAACGACTTGAACGTGACGATGGCGCCCTTGAAGTCGCGATTGCCGTACTGCGCGTTGCCCATCCAGTAGCGCGCCATGTCGGCGTAGCCACTGGCCGGCCAGCGGCGCAGGAAGTTGCCGAGCGCAAGCTGGGCCTTGTCGAAGTCGCCGCTGCGCAGCGTGGCCGTGGCGGCCTCGTATGCGGCGATCTCCTCGGGATCGGCCATGAAGGTCTTGCCGTCGAGATTGACCTGCTGCGGCTCGACCCGCTTGAGCCGGTCGTCGACCCCCTGCGCGATGTTCTTCTGCTGGCGCTGAACATCCGACAAGTCCTTGGCGAGCTGCTCATTGGCGCCGCGCAACTGCGCGATCTGCTGGCGCAGCTGCTCGTTCTGGTTGGTCAGATCGAGCAGCGCATTCTGCAGCTGCTGCAGTTGCTGCGCGGTCTGCGACGTCTGCGCCTTGGAGCTGTCTTCCAGCTGCGAGATGCGGGTGCGCAGGTCGATGATCGCGCGGCGCGCCTCGTCGTCGTCGAACAGACCGGCGTGCGCGCTCGTGCCGCAGGCCAGCAAGGCGGCCACCGCGCAGGCGCGGCGCATCGCGACGAAGGCGCGCGGACGGCGCGACCCAGGCTGCACGACCGGCGACATCATCACTTGCTGCGCAGTTCGACGCGGCGGTTCTTGGCCCACGCCGCTTCGTCATGGCCGTCCACCGCCGGACGCTCCTTGCCGTAGCTGACTGCCTCGAGCTGCGAATCGCCCACGCCCAGCACCTTCATCTGCTGCACCACGGCTTCGGCGCGCTTCTGGCCCAGCGCCAGGTTGTACTCGCTGCCGCCACGCTCGTCGGTGTGGCCTTCGGCGACTTCCTTGGCGCTCGAATTGGCCTTGAGCAGCCTGGCGTGCGCCTCGACGATCGGGCGGAACTCGTCCTTGACGGCGTAGCTGTCGAAGTCGAAGTAGATGACGCGGTCCAGCGTGGCCGGCGCCGCGTTCTGGCCGCTCAGGTCGGTCGTGGCGACGGTCGAATTGCCCGTGCCCGGCGTGGTCTGGGTCTGCGTCGTGGTCGTCACGTCCTTCTTCTCGACCTCGGCCGGCTTGTCCAGCTTGGTCGATGCGCAACCTGCCACCACCGCCACGCTGGCCAGCGCCAGCAACATCTTCCCGGAATTCTTGATCATCGATTTTCTCCTACCAGCACTATGAACACATGCACGCGACGCCCCCGGCGTCGCGGCTTTTCCCCACAATCAGCGGCCGTACGGGCCCCAGACAGGTTCTCGGATGTCGAGGCCCGTTTCGAGCAACGTCGACTTGGATTTTCCATCGGCCATGCTCTTCATCAACACGTCGCGGCCGTTGGCCTTGGTCGCGTAGATGATGTAGCGGCTGTTCGGCGCGAAGCTCGGGCTCTCGTCGTCACTCGTATCGCTGACGCCCTGGACGTCGCCCGTGGCCAGGTTCATCACCATGACCTTGAAGCCGCTGCCCCGCGTAATGTACGCAAGAAGCTTGCCATCCGGGCTCAAGGCGGGGCTGATGTTGTAGGCGCCGTTGAAGGTGACGCGCGTCGCGCCGCCCCCGGCCACGGCCTGCTTGTAGATCTGCGGGCCGCCACCGCGGTCGCTGACGAAGTAGATGTAGGCGCCGTCGGGCGAGAACTTGGCCTCGGTGTCGATGCCGGTGCTCTCGGTGATGCGCCGCACGTTGCCGCCGCTGCGATCCATCAGGTAGACGTGCGAGCCGCCTTCGCGCGAGAGCGTGACCGCCAGCGTGCGGCCGTCCGGCGAGAACGACGGCGCGCTGTTGGAGCCCCTGAAGGCCGCCACTTCGCGCACCGTGCCGGCGTGGACGTTGCGGATGACCACCTTGGCCTTGCGGTCGTGGAAGGTGACGTACGCCAGCTCCGAGCCGTCGGGCGACCACGCCGGTGAAATGATCGGTTCGTTGTCGATCAGCGCGGCCTGGATGTTGGCGCCGTCGGCATCGGTGATGCGCAGCGTGTACTTGCCCGCGCCCTTGGTGACGTAGGCGATGCGGGTGGAGAAGATGCCGCGCTCGCCGGTCAGCTTCTGGTAGATCTGGTCCGACACGTGATGGGCCGACAGGCGCAGGTCGGCCGGCAGCGTGGGCTCGCTCTGGCCGCCCTGGTCGGCGCCCTTGATGACGTCCCACAGGCGAAAGCGCACGTCGATGCGGCCATCGGCCAGGCGGGAAGCCGAGCCGGCAACGACCGCGTTGGCGCCGCGCGAGCGCAGGGTGTTGTAGTCGGGCGTGCCGTTTTCGTCGGCCGGCGCAGGGGCGTCGATGATCTTGAAGACGCCGCTGCTCTCCAGATCGGCGCGCACGATGGCCGAGATCGACTGGGCCTGGCGGTCCTCGTCGCGGAAATGCCCGAGCACGATGGGGATCTGGGTCGCGCCCACGCCGTTGATCTCGACGTGGAACTGGGCGAGCGCCGGCGTCAGCGCAGGCAGCGCCAGGGAGGCGCCGAAGGCGCGCAGGACTTGTCTTCTAGGCCACATGGAGGATTCAATGAGTCCTGTTCAGTCGGAAAGGTTCCGGGAAACGTCGCATGCTGTACAGCAGCGCATTGTAGGCAGCAAGAAAGAGGCCTGCTTGTAGGTCAAGGGCGCATCCCGCGCCGGGCCGGATAATGGCCTTCCTGCCCACTGGCGGACGGCTCCCGGCCGGCCGCCCCACCCTGCGTCGATGACCACCCTCAAGCAGCGCCTGGCGCGCGTCGTTCCGTTCTTCCGCGACAACAGCCGCGCCGCGATCGGACTCGCGGCCACGGGGATGGTGGTGGCCGCGGCCACCGAGCCGATGATCCCGTTCATCCTGAAGCGCCTGTTGAACAGCGGTTTCAAGGACACCTCCGGACTGCCCATCTGGTCGATCCCGCTGGCCATCGTCGTCCTGTTCGTGATCCGCGGCATCTCCTGGTGGGTGTCCAGCTACGGCATGACCAAGGCCTCCCAGAACGCCGTGCTCGCGGTGCGTGCCCACCTGTTCTCGCACATGCTGAGGGCGGCGCCGGCCCTGTTCTCGCGCCACTCGGCCAGCAGCATCACCAACAACATCGTCTACGAAGTGCAGATGGGCGCGAACCTGCTGATGGGATCGATGCAGATCCTGCTGCGCGATTCCCTGACCGCCCTGTTCTTCGTCGCCTCGCTCATCTACCTGAACTGGCGGCTGACGCTGTTCGTGCTGGTGCTGTTCCCGGTCACCGGCCTGCTCGTGCGGCTGGTCAGCAAGCGGCTGCAACGGCTCAACGTGGCCGGCCAGGACGCCACCGACGAGCTGGCCTACGTCGTCGAGGAGAACGTGCTGGCCTGGCGCATCGTGCGCCTGCACGGTGCCGCGCAGCAGGAGCAGCGCCGGTTCGACACCAGCTCGCGCCTGATGCGCAGCCTCAACATCAAGCAGCAGGCCGCCGGTTCGCTGATGACGCCCGTCACGCAGGTGCTGGCGTCCTTCGCGCTGGCCGCGGTGCTCTGGATGGCGCTGGCCGAGAGCAGCAAGACGCACGGCACGCCGGGCGACTTCGTCGCCTTCATCACCTGCATGCTGCTGCTCATCCAGCCGGCCAAGCACCTGTCCGACGTCATGTCGCCGCTGACGCGGGGCGTCGCGGCGATGGAGCGCGGCCTCGACATCATGGAGGGCGTGCCGGTCGAGAGCGGCGGCAAGCTCGCACCCGAGCGCGTGCGCGGCGACATCGAGTTCCGCGGCGTCGGCCTGCGCTACGTGGCGCGCGACTCCTCCGAGGTGCCCGACGGCACCCAGGTGGCGGCCCTGTCGGACATCGAGCTGAAGATCGCCGCCGGCGAGACGGTGGCCTTCGTCGGCCCGTCGGGCGCCGGCAAGACCTCGCTGGTGAACCTGCTGCCGCGCTTCGTCGAGCCCACCAGCGGCGACATCCTGATCGACGGCGCGGCCATCCGCGACTACGACATGACCACCCTGCGCAGCCAGTTCGCGCTGGTCAGCCAGGACGTGGTGCTGTTCAACGACAGCGTGGCCGCCAACGTGGCGCTGGGCGACGCGGCCGACCCCGCCCGAGTGCGCAGCGCGCTGGCGGGCGCCAACCTGCTCGAGTTCGTCCTGACCATGCCGGGCGGCCTGGACGCGCGCATCGGCCACAACGGCACCCAGCTGTCGGGCGGCCAGCGCCAGCGGCTGGCGATCGCGCGGGCGATCTACAAGGACGCGCCCATCCTGATCCTGGACGAGGCCACCTCCGCGCTCGATTCCGAGTCCGAGCGCGCCGTGCAGGCGGCGCTCGAAGTGCTGATGAAGGGCCGCACGACGCTGGTCATCGCGCATCGCTTGTCGACCATCGAGCACGCCGATCGCGTCATCGCGATGGAGCACGGGCGCATCGTGGAACAAGGGCCGCACGCGCAGTTGCTGGCGGCCGGGGGGCTCTACGCGCGCCTGCATGCGATGCAGTTCCGCAACGCGTGAGAGCCGCCGCGGCCATCCAGGCCGCGGCACGAGGCGTAAGGCGGGATCAGGCCTGGGCAGGCGTGACGGCGACGGCGGCGACCTCGTCGGTGATGTCGGTCGGGTGTCCGCAGCCTGTGAGCAGGGCCCCTGTCAGCAAGAGGGCCGCGAGGAGGATCGATTTCTTCATGACGTTCTCCAACGAGTCTGGGATGGGATCTGCACCGGCGGATTTCGGCGTCGGCGCGGCGCGGAGTGCCCACTCGCTGCTGCCCGGACGGAAATACGGATGCACGGTATCGGGATGCTCGCCGTTAGCGCCGGCACCCAGGGCAGGGACTTTCCCTGAAAGTGTGTGCATTTGATGGGCACCGAGCTCCACCTCAGGGTTGGGCGTCCCCCAAACCGGTGAACGGCGCCCGGCCGGCGCTAGGCGGCAGCCGACCTCAGGGTCGGGAATTCCAGCAGGACCTCGGTGCGCCCGGCATGCGACGTGACCAGCAGCCGGCCGCCGAGCGCGGCCGCACGGCGCCGCATGTTGTCCATGCCGCGGCCGACGCCGCGGTGGGGCTGGAAGCCGTGCCCGTTGTCGGCGATGCCGATGTGCGCCGTCTCGTCCACGCCCTGCTCGCCCTTCAGGCCGGTCGTCACGGCGATGCGGGTGGCGCCGGAATGCTTCAGGCAGTTGGCGAAGGCCTCCTGCACGATGCGCAGGATCGACAGCACGCTGTGCGGCGTCAGCATGGGCAGCGGCGGCAGGTCGACCACGTTCCACTGCAGCTCGATGCCGCCCTTGCCCAGGCGGTCCTGCAGGCGATATCGCAGCGTGCCCAGCACGGTGAGCAGGTCGTTCTCGACCGGCTCCAGCGAGTCGATGATGAGCTGCAGGTCCTCGATGCTCTCGCGCAGCACCGTGGCCACGCGGCCGTCCTCGCCGTTGTAGGCCGGGTCGGCCTCGCGATCCATGCGGCGCACCAGCGACAGGGCCATGGTCAGCTGAGAGCCGATGCCGTCGTGCATCTCGCTCATGATGCGGGTGCGCTCCAGCGCCAGCGCCTCGTTGCGGCGCGCCTCCACCAGTTGCTCGTAGTTGCGTTCGAGCTCGGCGGCCTTGGCGCTGACGCGCTGCTCCAGCACCCCGGCCAGCTTCTCGTAGGCGTTGAGCGATTCGGTGAAGCGGCGGATGAGGATGGTCCCGACCACGAACAGGTACAGCGGCGCGCTGAAGTGCGCCAGGTAGACACGGTCGGTCCAGGTGTTGGCCGAATACAGCCACAGGTCGTAGCCGCTGAGCACCATCTGCACCATGCCCGCGATCGCCAGCATCAGGCCCTCGAGCAGGCTGCGGCGCAGCCCGACCAGCGTCTGCAGGAAGAAGAAATAGGCCGAAGCCACCAGCACGACGAGGTACCAGAGGTCGATCGTCTCGGTGGGCATGAATTCGCCGAAGATCGCCGCCGCGCCGATGAGGAAATAAAGCCACGACAGCGTCTCGATCACCGGCCGGCGCATGCCGCAGTAGCGCAGCACGAACATGAACATCAGCACGCCGCGCAGCACCGGCGCCGACTCGATGAAGCGCTCCCACAGCCAGGGCGACGACGGCGGCACCAGCGCGAAGTAGTCGAGGCTGAACACCGTCCAGAGCAGCGAGACGCAGCCGAACCAGAAGTACATCGTGTCGTGGCGGCGGCCCAGCCACACGCCCAGCATGAACACGCCGATCGCGCCGGTACAGGCGCCCAGCAGCCGCACCAGGTCGTTCTGCCAGAAGACGCGCCGCTGCCAGACCGGCCGCAGCTCCTCCTCGCTGCCCAGGCGCACCGGCGCCAGCCAGCCCAGGTCCCAGCCATAGGCGCGCTCCTGGATCTCGATCTCGTTGTCGCCGGCGCGCAGCATCGCCGGCGGGATCACCGCGTATTGCGAGCGGTTCCAGTTGAGCGGAAGCGGCTCCTGCATGGCGCCCAGGTCGCGCACCACGCGGCCGTTGACGAACAGCCGGCCGGTGCGATTGAACGCCACCAGGTACATCGCCAGCGGTCGCTCCGGCGCGGCGTCGAGGTGGAAATGCAGGCGATACCACGCATCGGCCAGCCCGTGCTCGGACGGCCCCTTCCACAGCTTGGCCAGCTGCACCGTCTTCCAGCCGCAGCGTGCGTCGGGCAGCGTGTCGTCGATGCCCGGGCGCTGGCAGAACTCGGCCTGGGACAGGATCAGCGACGGGCCTGCCGTTGAAGGCCCCGAGGTCGGCGAGGACTGCTCGAGCGCGACCAGGCCATAGGCCATCCCGAGCGTGAGCAGCACCAGCGTGGCGACCGTGATCCACGCGCGGGCCCGCATGGAGAACGCATGCCGGCCGAAGGTCAGCGAGCCCAGGCCTGGCGTCACAGCAGGCCCATGCGGCCCGCCTCGAACACGGCCTCGGTGCGCGAATGCACCGCCAGCTTGCGATAGATGTGCTTGACGTGCGTGGCCACGGTATGCGCCGACAGGTGCAGCATGTTGGCGATCTCGCCCACGGTGAAACCCTTGGCGATGAACAGCAGCACCTCCCGCTCGCGCTCGGACAGCCCGCCATCGTCCACGACCGCGGGCTGCGACGGCGCCGGCGAATCCTTCTTGAAGCGGTGCAGCAGCTGGCGCGCGATCACCGGGCTGATGGGCGAGCCGCCGGCGCGCAGCTCGCGCACCGTGGCGCCCAGCGTGTCGTTGAGGCTGCGCTTGAGCAGGTAGCCGGTGGCGCCCGCCTCGATCGACGCCAGCACGTGGGCCTCGTCGCCGAACACGGTGACGACCATGACGTCGGTGTCGGGCCGCGTGCTCGCGATCTCGCGGATGAGGTCGATGCCATTGCCGTCGGGCAGGCCCAGGTCGATCAGCGCGACGTCGAACTCGCCGTGGGCGATCGCCTCGCGGGCGCTCTCGGCGTTGCTCACCTGGTCGGCCAGCACCAGGGCGCCGTCGCGTGCGATGGCGGCGCAGACCGTTTCGCGGAAGGCATCGTCGTCGTCCACGACCAGGATGCGGGTCGGGAGTTCTTGCGGCAGTTCAACGGTTTCGAGCATCGTTCATTGGATCAAGCGCAGCCCCGACTGTAAACGCGGGCTTGCATCCCCCAACCCGGGTATTGCCGCAGGCGGCGCGGCTTCGCGCCATGCGCAGTTGCAGTCGCGCGACAAGATTTTCAGGGTTTGCACCCAGCGGACGCGGCCGCGCCGGGCCGCCGCCCGGCCCGACAATCGGGATCAGAGGATCCTCCGCGCATGACCGACCGGCTCCACGACACTCTCGCCGCCCTCAGCAGCCCCGGCGCATGGCGTTCGTTTCGCCATGTCTTCTTCATGAGCTTCGTGGACGACGGCAAGTACTACCTGTTGTCGGCGCTGGTGATCTGGGGCTTGCTGCACGTCGTGCTCAAGCGGCGCCTCGCGCACCGGGTGATCGGCGGCTGGCCCACGCGCGCCGACCTGCGCCGCGAGATCACCTACTCCGTCAGCACCTTGTGCGTCATCACCGCGCTGAACGCGGGCGTGCTGGCGCTGGTGGTGAGTGGCGTGGTGGAGGTCTATGCGCGGCCGCTCGAGCACGGCCTGGCCTGGCTGCTGCTGAGCCTGCCGCTGATGATCTTGTGGCACGACTTGTACTTCTACTGGACGCACCGGCTGCTGCACACGCGCTGGCTGTTCCGCCACGTGCACGGCGTGCACCACCGCTCGCGCAATCCCTCGCCCTGGGCGGCGTTCTCGTTCCATCCCGTCGAGGCGCTGGTCAACAGCATGGTGCTGCCGCTGGCCTTGTTCGCGGTGCCGCTCAACGAGTACGTGGTGCTCGCGTTCGCGATCCACCAGATCATCCGCAACGCGCACGGGCATGCCGGGATCGAGAGCCTGCCGCGCGGCTTTGCACGCCACTGGCTGGGCGGCCGCTTCGTCACCACCACGCACCACCACCTGCACCACGAGACGGGCCGCGGCAACTACGGGCTGTGGTTCACCTGGTGGGATCGCTGGTGCGGCACCGAGCGGGACGACTACTTCGAACGCTTCGACAAGGCGACCGCGCCACGGCCACGGCCGCAGGCGAGCTGATCCAGGTTCTCAGAGCAGCACGATGTCGTACTGCTCCGGATTCATCGTCGGCTCGGCACTGAGCGAGATCGGCTTGCGGATGAAGGCCGACAGGTCGGCCAGGTGCGCGCTCTCCTCGTCGAGCAGCATCTCCACCACCGCCGCGCTGGCGATGACGCGGAATTCCTTCGGGTCGAACTGGCGCGCCTCGCGCAGGATCTCGCGCAGCACGTCGTAGCAGACGCTGCGCGGCGTCTTGACCTGGCCGCGGCCGGCGCAGGTGGGGCACGGCTCGCACAGCATGTGGGCCAGCGACTCGCGCGTGCGCTTGCGGGTCATCTCCACCAGGCCCAGGCCGGTGAAGCCGCTGAGCGTGACCTTCGTGCGGTCCTTGCTGAGCTGCTTGCGGAACTCGGCGAGCACGGCCTGCTGGTGATCCTCGCGCGTCATGTCGATGAAGTCGACGATGATGATGCCGCCCAGGTTGCGCAGGCGCAGCTGGCGCGCGATGGCGCCCGCGGCCTCGAGATTGGTCTTGAAGATCGTCTCGTCGAAGTTGCGCGCGCCGACGAATCCGCCGGTGTTGACGTCGATCGTCGTCAGCGCCTCGGTCTGGTCGATGATCAGGTAGCCGCCGCTCTTCAGGTCGACGCGCCGCGCGAGCGCGCGCGCGATCTCCTCCTCGATGTTGAAGAGGTCGAAGATCGGGCGCTCGCCCTTGTAGTGCTCGAGCCGGCCCACCGAGCTCGACGCGTAGGTCTCGCCGAAGGTGCGCAGCGCCTCGTACTGCAGCCGGGAATCGATGCGGATCGACTGCGTGCTCTCCGTTGCGATGTCGCGCAGCACGCGCTCGGCCAGGCTCAGGTCCTGGTGCAGCAGCGAGCCGGCCGGGCGCGACAACGCGCGTTCGCGGATGCGGTTCCAGGTGGTGCGCAAATAGGCGATGTCCTCGGCCAGCTCCTGGTCGCTCGCCTCCTCGGCGTTGGTGCGCAGGATGAAGCCGCCGCCGCCCTCGCTGGGGTTGCCTGCCAGCGCGATCATGCGCGTGCGCAATTGCTCGCGCAGCTCGTGCGAGCCGATGCGCTGCGAGATGCCGATGTGGTTGTCGTGCGGCAGGTAGACCAGCAGCCGGCCCGCGATGCTCACCTGCGTCGTCAGCCGCGCGCCCTTGGTGCCGATCGGATCCTTGACCACCTGCACGGTGAGCGCCTGGCCTTCGAAGACCAGCTTCTCGATCGCCGTGGGCGCGCCCTCGGGCTTGGTCGACGGATGGCCATGCAGGTCGGCCACGTGCAGGAAGGCCGCGCGCTCCAGGCCGATGTCGATGAAGGCCGACTGCATGCCGGGCAGCACGCGCGCCACCTTGCCCAGATAGACGTTGCCGACCAGCCCGCGCTCCAGCGAACGCTCCAGATGCAGTTCCTGGATCGCGCCGTTCTCGATGATCGCGACGCGTGTCTCTTGCGGAGACCAGTTGACCAGGATGTCGTGCATGGGATGTGCCGTGTCTCGTCTCTTATTCTTCGAACTCGATCCCCGCGTCCAGCAGCAGTTGCGATGTCTCGTGCAGGGGCAAACCCATGATACCGGAGTAGCTCCCGGCCATGCGCTCGATCCAGGCGGCGATGCGGCTCTGGATCGCATACGCGCCGGCCTTGCCGAACGGCTCGCCGCTGGCGACGTAGGCGGCGATCACGGGCTCGGGCAGCACGGCGAAGTGCACCTTCGACACGCTCAGCCTGGCCGTGCGCGTGCGGCCCGATGCCAGCGCCACCGCGGTCATCACGCGATGCGTGCGACCCGACAGGCGCCGCAAGGTGGCGACCGCGTCATCTGCATCGACCGGCTTGCCGAAGATGCGCCGGCCCAGCGCGACGGTGGTGTCGGCACACAGCACCGGCGCGGGCGGCAGGCCGCGCCGCTTCATGCGCGCGACGGCGGCGTCGAGCTTGAGCTGCGTGACGCGCTGGCAGTAGACCGCGGGCGTCTCGCCGGCGACGTGATCCTCCAGCGCCTCGGCGTCCTCGTCGGGCGACGCGAGCAGCAGCTCGTGGCGCACACCGAGCTGATCGAGCAACTGGCGGCGGCGCGGGCTCTGCGAGGCGAGGTAGATGAACGAATGCTTCTTCATGTCGCTTTATCGGTGTGAGGAACCGCTGCCGAAGGTGCCTGGCATCGGCTTGCGCACGGAGACGCTGCCGAAGGTGCCTGGCATCGGCTTGCGCACGGAGACGCTACCGAAGGTGCCTGGCATCGGCTCGAATCGCGCTGCAGCCTTCGCTTCGGTGAGGTGCTTGCCGCGATTCGAGGCGGTGCCTGGCGCCGGCCTCGCTGGGGATCGGTGCCAGGCACTTCCTCCCTCCGCGGCGCACGTCGCAGGCAGTCGCCGGCAGCCGGGCGCGGAAGGAGCAAATGCCAGGCACCTTCCGGCATGTCGTGGCGCTGCATGTTCACTCACGGTGATACGGATGATTGGTCGACAGCGACCAGGCGCGGTACAGCGCCTCGGCCAGCAGCGGGCGCACGAAGGCGTGCGGCAGCGTCAGGTCGGACAGGCGGGCGGTCTCGTCGGCGGTCGCCTTCAGGTCGGGATCGAGACCGTCGGGGCCGCCGATCAGGAAAGCGACGTCACGGCCGTCGCCGCGCCAGAACTCGAGTCGGTCGGCCAGGGCGCGGGTCGTCCAGCGGGTGCCGCGTTCGTCGAGCACGACGCGGCGAACGCCGGCCGGCAACACCGCCTCCAGCCGCTTCGCCTCGGCCTGCATCAGCTGCGCCGGCGCCTTGCCGGCACGCGGCTCGGCCTTGACAGCCTTGAGCTCCAGCCGCATCTCGGGCGGGAAGCGGCGTTCGAATTCCTCGTAGGCGGCCTCGGCCCAGGCGGGTGGCTTCTGGCCGACGGAGGCGATGATCAGGCGCATGGCTTTGCTCGGAAAGAAGAACGGCGACCGAGGTCGCCGTTGGCTTCGACAGTCAGGCCACTCAGCCGCGCCGCGCCGCGATCTTCTTGGCGACGGCAGTCTTGGTGGCGGCCTTCTTGGCGACCGTCTTCTTGGCGGCCGTGCCGGCGTTGCGCGAGCTGTGCGCCGACACCACCAGCTTCTTGACCGCCGCCGTCTTGGCCGGCGCCTTGCCTTCACGCACGGCCGTCGAGCCGGCGCGCGTCTTCTTGGCGGCGGCGACCTTGCCGGCCGCCGACTTGGGCGCCGGCTTGGCCACGCCCTTCTGCGAGCCGGCCGGCTTGGTGGCCGCGGCCTCGCGGGCAGTCAGCTTGCGAGCCGGGCCGCGCGTGGACGTCGAGCGCTCAGCGGGCGTCTTGGCGGGCGGCAGCTTGGCCGCCGCCTTCTTGGCGACCGGCTTCTTGAGCGCGGCCTTCCTGGCGGGCGATTCGTCGTCGACGTCGACCGGCTTGGCGGCCTTGGCACGCTTCTTCGGCTTGGGCGCCTCGTCCTCGGCTTCGTCCTCGTCGAAGCCTTCGGAGGCCTTGACCAGCCCGCCCGACTTCGTGTTGAGCTTGATCGCCACCGGCTTGCCGCCCCAGATCTCTTCCAGGCGGTAGTAGTCGCGGATCGACGGCTGCATGATGTGCGCGACCGCCGCGCCGCAGTCGACGATGATCCACTCGCCGTTCTCCTCGCCCTCGGTGCGCAGCACGTCCATGCCGGCCGATTTCACCGCGTCGCGGACGCTGGCGGCGAGCGCCTTGGTCTGGCGGTTGCTGGCGCCGGCAGCGACGATCACGCGCTCGAACAGCGGTGACAGGTGCTCGGTGTTGAAGACCTGGATGTCCTGGGCCTTGACGTCTTCCAGGCCATCGACGATGGCGCGTTGCAGTTTGCGGATGTCCATTAATTGTTCTGCGTTGTTGCGAATCGGGAGGGAATCCGGCTCAGGGCCGGGCGATTCGGTAGAGGTGGTGGTCGGCAATATAGCGCGCTACCGGCGTGCCGACCAGCGCCGTGACGTCCAGCCCGGCCGCGGCGCGCGAGCGCACCGTGGAGGCGGAATGGGGAAGAGCCGGCATCTCGATGATGCGCAGCATGTGCGGGACGCCGGCCAGTCCGGGCGCGGCGCGCACGGGCTGGCCGTCGCGCGCGGCCACGGCCAGGCCGGCCAGCGCGAGGATCTCGCGCCATTCGTGCCAGGCGTCCAAGCGCGCGTACTGATCCTGGCCGATGACCAGCCACCAGCGCGTGCCGGGCTGTTCGGCGTGCAGCGCGCGCAGGGTGTCGACGGTGTAGCTGGGGCCGCTGCGACCCAGCTCGCGCTGGTCGATCGAGAAACGCGGCTCGCCTTCGGTCAGGCAGCGCAGCATCCCCACGCGGTCGGCGCCGGACGCCGGCGCGTGGTCCGCCTTGTGGGGCGAGCGCCCCGCCGGCAGCCAGACCAGCTCGTCCAGCGACAGCTGCGCCAGCGCAGCCTGCGCCAGCGCGCGATGCGCGAGGTGAGGCGGGTCGAAGCTGCCGCCGAACAGGCCGGCGGTGCGGGTGGCGGGCTTCAGGACGTGATCCAGTCGCGCGGACGCAGGAAGTCGGCGTACAGGGCCGCCTCGGGCGTGCCGTCTTGCGGTGCCCACTGGTAGCGCCATGACGCCAGCGGCGGCATCGACATCAGGATGGCCTCGGTGCGGCCGCCCGACTGCAGGCCGAACAGCGTGCCGCGATCCCACACCAGGTTGAACTCGACGTAGCGGCCGCGGCGGTAGGCCTGGAAGTCGCGCTCGCGTTCGCCGTATGGCGTGTCGCGGCGGCGCTCGACGATGGGCAGGTACGCCGCCAGGAACGCCTCGCCGACCGAGCGCAGCATCGCCAGGCCCTGCTCGAAGCCGAGCTCGGTCACGTCGTCGAAGAAGATGCCGCCGATGCCGCGCGGCTCGTTGCGGTGCTTGAGGAAGAAGTACTCGTCGCACCAGGTCTTGAAGCGCGGGTACAGCGAGTCGCCGAAGGGCTGCAGCGCGTCGCGGCAGGTGGCGTGGAAGTGCCGGGCGTCGTCCTCGAAGCCGTAGTACGGCGTCAGGTCCATGCCGCCGCCGAACCAGAACACGGGCTGGCCGCCCTGCGGGAACGCGCAGAACAGCCGCACGTTCATGTGCACGGTGGGCACGTAGGGATTGCGGGGGTGCATCACCAGCGAGACGCCCAGCGCCTCGAAGGCAGCGCCGGCCAGCTCCGGCCGCGCGGCGGTGGCCGACGGCGGCAGCGCCTGTCCGGCGACGTGGCTGAAGTTGCAGCCGCCGCGCTCGATCAGGGCGCCGCCCTCGATCAGCCGCGTCAGTCCATCGCCGGTCAGCTTGCCGTCGGCCGGACGCACCCAGCCGTCGCTCGCGAAGGTGCCGCCGTCGGCGGCCTCCAGGGCGGAGACGATGCGCGATTGGAGCTCCAGCAGCCAGCCGCGGACGGCCGCGATGTCGACGACGTCAGTCATTCCGCATGAAGAGGAGCCGCGCCGTCATGGCTAGCGCTTGTGGATGGCACGATGCCCGATGTCGGTGCGATGCTGTTCGCCGTCGAATTGCACATGGCGCAGCGTCTCGTATGCGCGCTGCTGCGCCGCGCGCGTGGAGTCGCCCAGCGCGGTGACGCACAGCACGCGGCCGCCGGTGACGGTGGTGACGCCGCCGGCCAGCGCGGTGCCCGCGTGGAACACGACGGCCTCGTCGGCCTCCGCCGGCAGGCCGGTGATGACGTCGCCCTTGCGCGGATTCTCCGGATAGCCGGCGGCGGCCATCACCACGCCCAGCGCGACGCGCCTATCCCATTGGAGCTCGACCTGGTCGAGCGTGCCGTCGGTCGCGTGCATCAGCACCTCGGCCAGGTCGCTCTTCAGGCGCATCATGATGGGCTGCGTCTCGGGGTCGCCCATGCGGGTGTTGAACTCGAGCGTCTTCGGACGGCCCTGCGCATCGATCATCAGGCCGGCGTACAGGAAGCCGGTGAACGGGATGCCGTCGCGGGCCATGCCCTCGACGGTGGGCAGGATGATCTCGTGCATCACCTTGGCATGCACGTTGGGCGTGACGATGGGCGCAGGCGAATACGCGCCCATGCCGCCCGTGTTGGGGCCGGTGTCGCCGTCGCCCAGGCGCTTGTGGTCCTGACTGGACGCCAGCGCGACCACGCTCTTGCCGTCCACCATCACGATGAAGCTGGCTTCCTCGCCGGCGAGGAACTCCTCGATGACCACGCGCGGCGCGTCGTTGTGCTGCACAGCGAGCCCGCCCTCGGGCTTGAGCATCCAGTCAACGGCGGCGTGCGCCTCGTCGACCGTGGCCGCCACCACGACGCCCTTGCCCGCCGCCAGGCCGTCGGCCTTGACGACGATGGGCGCGCCCAGCCGGTCGACGTAGGCGTGCGCGGCAGCGATGTCGGTAAAGGTCTCGTAGGCCGCGGTGGGGATGCCGTGGCGCTTCATGAAGTCCTTGGAGAACGCCTTGGAGCTCTCCAGCTGCGCCGCCGCCTTGGTCGGGCCGAAGATGCGCAGGCCGTGCGAACGGAAGACGTCCACCACGCCTTGCGACAACGGGCCTTCCGGGCCAACCACCGTCAGCGCGATCTTCTCGGCCAGCGCGAACTGCGCCAGTGCCTCGGGCTGGGTGATGTTGACGTTGACCAGGCGCCGATCGGCCGCGGTGCCGCCGTTGCCGGGCGCCACGTAGACGCGCTGCACGCGCTGGCTCTGGGCGAGCTTCCAGGCCAGCGCGTGTTCGCGCCCGCCGCCGCCGATGACGAGGATCTTCATTCGGAAAGTACCGCGTTGTGATAGACGTCCTGGACGTCGTCGAGATCTTCGATGATGTCGAGCAGCTTCTGCATGCGCGCGCTGTCCTCGCCGGCGAGTTCAACATGGCTCTCGGGACGCATCGTCACCTCGGCGCCATCGGGCTTCAGGCCGGCCGCCTCCAGGGCCTGCTGCACCGCTTCGAAGGCCGACGGCGCGGTCAGCACCTCGATCGAGCCGTCATCGTTGGTGACGACGTCGTCGGCGCCGGCTTCCAGCGCCACTTCCATGATCCGGTCTTCCGACGCGCCCGGCGCGAAGATGAACTGGCCCACGTGCTTGAACTGGAACGCCACCGAGCCTTCGGTGCCCATGGTGCCGCCGTACTTGGAGAACGCGTGGCGCACCTCGGCCACCGTGCGCACCTTGTTGTCGGTCATGGTGTCGATGATGACGGCCGCGCCGCCGATGCCGCGGCCTTCGTAGCGGATCTCCTCGTAGCTGACGCCTTCGAGGTTGCCGGTGGCCTTGTCGATGTTGCGCTTGACGGTGTCGGCCGGCAGGTTGACCGCCTTGGCCTTCTCGATGGCCAGCCGCAGCCGCGGGTTCATGCCCGGATCGCCGCCGCCGGTGCGGGCAGCGACCATGATTTCACGGATGACGCGCGTCCATTCCTTGCCGCGCTTTTCGTCCTGGCGGCCCTTGCGATGCTGGATATTGGCCCATTTCGAGTGCCCGGCCATAAGAAAACGCTCCTGGAAACGACGCTGCCCGCAGCGGTGGCGCTCGGCGGGCGGGAATTTGGGGGAAACGCGCATTTTAGCTGGCCGCCCGGGGCGCGGTGGCCGCCGCGACCGCCGAGCCTTCGCACAGCGCTTTCGCGCGAATGGTCATGCGCATCGCGTCCTTGAAGCGGAGATCCGCGCTGGCTAGACTGCCCTGCTGCGCCGTCCGTCCGCGACGGCGCCCTCGACAGACCTCTCAGGAGCACCGACATGACCTTGCGCCTCGGCGACATCGCCCCCGACTTCGAGCAGCAGTCCAGCGAAGGCCCCATCCACTTCCACCAGTGGCTGGGCGACAGCTGGGGCGTGCTGTATTCCCACCCCGCCGACTTCACGCCGGTGTGCACCACCGAGCTGGGCATGACGGCCAAGCTGTCCGACGAGTTCAAGAAGCGCAACGTCAAGGTCATCGCCCTGTCGGTCGACCCGGTCGAGCAGCACCACAAGTGGATCGCCGACATCAACGACACCCAGAAGACGCAGGTCAACTTCCCGATCCTGGCCGACGCCGACAAGAAGGTGGCCAACCTCTACGACATGCTGCACCCCAACGCCAGTGCCACGGCCACGGTGCGCTCGGTGTTCGTCATCGATCCGCAAAAGAAGATCCGCCTGACGCTGACCTACCCGGCCAGCACCGGCCGCAACTTCGACGAGATCCTGCGCGTCATCGATTCGCTGCAGCTGACCGACTCGCACAGCGTGGCCACGCCGGTGAACTGGAAGGACGGCGACCCGGTTGTGATCGTGCCGTCGCTGCAGGATCCCGAAGTGCTCAAGGCCAAGTTCCCGAAGGGGTGGGATCCGGTGCGCCCGTATCTGCGCATCACCCCGCAGCCCAACAAATAGGGCTCATCAAGGCGAGCAGGTCGTTCGCATGCCGGGATGGTGCCAGAGGTGTCTGGCATCGCACCGAGTCGCCGCGACTGACGCCGCCAACGGAACCAAGGTGGCCGGCGACTCGTTGCGGTGCCTGACGCCGGCCCCGACGGGATCGGCGCCAGGCACGCTCTCGTCCGCGAAGAGCGGGTCTCGCTCGTCGGGCATCGCAGCGCGGACGAGGACATGCCAGGCACCTCGCTGCAGCCGTGGCCGCGGCGTCATGCCGCGGCTGCAGCGCAGTACCACCTCGTCGGTTGTCGCTGCGCTTCTGCGTACATCGGCGATGAACCACAAATAAGCATCCTCGGCCCGGCCGCACAAGCAAATGCAAACCGCTTCCTTGCAGCGCCCCGCCCGCGCGCCGAAACTGGCGCTGCGCCAACGCAAGGGGGCGTGACGGGACGCCAGGGTTGACGGGCCCTGGCGGGTGGGGGGAGCGAGATTTCAGGTCTCGCTCCCTTTTCCTTTTTTGCAGGCAAACTCACGGCCGATGAATCCGTCGAACCCGACCGCCGATCCGGCCGCTCCTGCGCTGCTGGTCGCCTGCCTGTGCGCCCAGTGGTGCCGCACCTGCGACGCCTACCGCGACACGCTCGCCGCCACCCGCGAAGCGATGCGACGCGGCCATCCCGCGAGCGCGACGCGCTTCGTCTGGGTCGACATCGAGGACGAATCCGAGCTCGTCGGCGACCTGGACATCGAGGACTTCCCCACCATCCTGCTTGCCCGCGGCGACCAGGTGCTGTTCTTCGGCCCGGTGCTGCCGCATGCGCAGACGCTGGACCGGCTGGTGCGCAACGCCCTGGACACCGACCTGCCGCCGCTGTCCGCCGCCGCGCTGGCGCCCGACGTGCGCGCCCTGCCCGCGCGGCTGCGCGAACACCCGGCGCTGTAGCCGCTAGGCCACCCGCAGCCTGCGCTCCTTCTTGTAGCCGCGCTCGATGTCGGCCTTGATGTCGGCCCCGAATTCCCGCAACTCGGACTCGAGCCGCCGGCGCAGCCACCGGCCCAGCAGGCGCACCGCGACCGGGCGCAGCGGCTGGGTCAGCGTCAGCTCGATCAGGGTGCCCGCGGCGCCGCCGTCGTTGCTGCGCCAGAAGCGCGCAACGATGGAACGGCCCCAGTGTGAACCGGCCACGCACTGGTCGAGCACGCTGCCATCCGGCCGCTCGTGGCGTTCGTAGAGATCGCGCACGGTGTGCCAGCCCGAGCGCGCGATGCACTCGTAACGCGGGCCCGAGGGCCCGGGCGCCAGCTGGCGCAGGCGCTCGCGCGGGTGCACGCGCGCGACCTGGCGGTGATGCAGGTCGCCGTAGTGCGCACGGACGAGATCCGGGGCCGCGGCCACCCACTCGTCGTGCTGGATCTCGATGAAGCCGGACATGCATTTCCCTGGCAACGCCCATGCCGGCAGCCCGACGGGCACGGCAGGGAACAAGGGGAATACGCAAGCCGGGGCGGCTCGGATTCAGGCATCGCGCCTGATCCGTCCGGCAGGCCTAGCCGGCGAGCCGGGCGGGCGTGGCGTACCAGAGCGCCGCGAAGAAGTGGCAGGTGGTGCCAGCCAGCACGAACAGGTGCCAGGCGAAATGCATGTACCTGGCACGCGAATCGAAGATGAACACGATGGCGCCCAGCGTGTAGGCCACGCCGCCGGCCAGCAGCCACAAAAGGCCGGTGGCGGGCATCGCGTGCATCAGCGGCCCAGCCGCCAGCAGTGCCGACCAGCCCATGGCCACGTACAGGCCGGTGGACCACAGCGGGTGCTTGAGCCGGTTCATCAGCTTGACGGCGATGCCGGCCGCGGCCATCGCCCAGATCGCGCCGAACAGCGTCCAGCCCCAGCGACCGTGCAGCACGCCGAGCGCGAACGGGGTGTAGCTGCCGGCGATGAACAGGTAGATCGCCGCGTGGTCGACCCGCGCCAGCACCTCCTTGACCTTGCCTTCGGGCAGCGCGTGATAGAGCGTGGAGGACAGGTACAACAGCATCATCGTCACCGAGAAGATGGACACGGCGACGATGTTCAGGGCGGTGCCGTGGCGCGCGGCCATCACCACCAGGATCGGCAGCGAGGCGACGGCCAGCAGGAACCCGAGCCCGTGGCTGATGGAGTTGGCGATTTCCTCGCCAAGCGTCTGCGGGCGATCGGTGATGGCATGGGTCATGGTGTGATGCTACAGGTTCTCGCGATCCTCTCGACGGCTCCCTGGCTCGGAACGGCAAGGCCCATGCCTGCGCGGCGACAGGCCATCGTCGCCGCGCTCGCCGGCCGGCCCCAGTCGCAACGCGCATTCCACGGTGCTCCAGGCGCGTTGCGCATGGCCGGCGGCGAGGGCCGGCTGGAAATGGAAGCGCCGCAAGGCCTCGACGAACGCGCAATCGAGGATCAGGTGCTCCGGCTCGCGGCCGCTCGGAAGCGTGACGTGCACATCGAGGATGCGCCCATCCGCATCGACCAGCACGGCGAAGCGCGCGGTAAGCACGCCCCGCGCGGCCCGGGAGACGAACGGGCTGTGCGGGTCGCCGCTCATCGCGCCCGGCTCAGAACGAGTAGCCCACCGACGCCTGGATCGCGCGCTGGAACAGCGGGCGCGCCATCGCCACGTTGCTGGTGTTCAGGCCGGAGCCCGACGCACGTGGATTGCCTTCGGTCAGGCCCAGCGTGTTGGTCACGTTGGTGATCGACAGGCGCAGGTCCAGGCCGTCGGCCAGGTTGGCCGAAGCACCCAGGTCCAGCGTGCCGTATCCGGGCAGGAACTGCGTGTTCGGCGCGTCGCTGTAGCGATGGGCGATACGGGTGTAGGTCCCGAAGACGCGGAAGGTGCCCAGATCCGTCGGGATGCGGTACGAGGGCGTCAGGCGCAGCTCGCTGCCCGGCATGCGGGCCACCTTCTTGCCGGTCAGCGGGCCCGAATCGACGTACTTGGCCTGGGCGATGTCACCCGAGAAGCTGATGTCGAAGTTCGTCAGCGGACGCACGGTCGTCTCGAATTCCAGGCCGGTCGATTGCGAGGACGAGGGGTAGGTCGTGCTCACCCCGGTGACCGAGAACACCTGCGACTGCGAGTTCTTCAGCCTGTTCGTGTACAGCGACAGGTAGGCCGTGTAGAACGACGTGACCGCGTTGAATCCCACCTCGAACTGCGTGATCTTCTCGACATCCGCGCAGTTCACGCCGCCGGTGCAGCCGCCCGTGTTGCTGCGCACGTCGTCGAACATCGGCAGGTGGACGCCACTGTTGGCGCGCACGAAGGCGCTGTACTGCTTGCTCAGGTCGTAGTTCGCGCCCAGCGTCCACGAGTTGCGCGTCGCATGCTCGGCGTAGGCGGTGCTGCCGCCGCTGATGTAGGAGCCGCTGTTGTCGTACAGCGTCGTCGCGTCACCGTCCAGGTCGCCCGAGGTCGTGTTTGCCTTGGTCCCGGTCAGGGTCTGGTGCTCGCGCCGCAGGCCGATGTCCAGGCGCAGCGCGTCCAGCGGCTTCCATTCGTCGGCGATGTACAGCGCGGTGTTGCGGCCGTTCCAGCTCGAGCTGTCGATGAAGCCGGCCTCCGAGGTCAGGCCGTACTTCGAGACCCTGTCGCCGTTGCTCAAGGCGACGTCGACCAGCCGCGGCCGGTTCGCGTACGTCATCAGCTCGGTGTTGCCCAGGTTCCAGAAGTCGGTCGCCGAATAGTCGGCGAAGTAGGCGCCCAGGGTGAGCGTGTTCGCCTTGAAGATCTCCTTGCTGACGTGGGCCTCCTCGGTGAACGACTGCAGCTTCTTGCGGACCTCCCAGGCGCCGACCTCCATCACCATCTGGCCCGGGTCCACCGCAGCGCCGTCGCTGACGTAGGTGCCGGTTCCGCTCGCGGCCCCGTTGGCGGTCGCCTTGCCGGCGATGTAGCTGGCCAGGGTCTGAGGCGTGCCG
The DNA here is from genome assembly GCA_045810265.1 of Vitreoscilla sp. GTDB lineage: Bacteria > Pseudomonadota > Gammaproteobacteria > Burkholderiales > Burkholderiaceae_C > Scleromatobacter. The sequence continues at coordinate 24,234 of JBJMWF010000240.1, forward strand.
CCATTGACCAGGCCATCGGACGGCGCATCGCCCGTGGTGTAGCCGGTCTTGCTGTTGAACGCCCAGTCGCCGATCTTCTGGTCAAGGACGATGCCGAGATTGGTCAGCGTCGGGCCGCGGCCCTTGCTGAAGTCGATCGTCGTGGTGCCCGGCTGGCCGCCCGGGTTGGGCGAGGTCTCCACGGTCGCGAAACGCGTCTCGCTGTCGTAGTAGGTGAAGGTGCGCGGGTTCACGGCCAGGTAGGGCGAGACGTGCTTGCCGTCCGCGCTGAAAGTCACTGGCACGTCGGTGTACCAGGCGGCGCTGGTGTTCATCGTGCGCGCGTAGAGTTCGAGTTCGCCGCCGCCGTCGAGCTTGTGGGTCAGGTTGGCGCTCAGCTGGCCGCCGCGATCGGACGGGAACTCCGTGTTGCGTTGGCCGTTGCTGCTCTCGTAGAAGCCGCCGACGGTCATGTACCACTTGTCGGCCAGCTTGCCCGAGTAGTAGCCGTCGACGCGGCGCAGGCCGCCCGTGCCCTTGTCCCCGGCGGTCAGGCGGATGTCGCCTTCGGGATTCTCGGTGCCCTTGCGTTGCACGAAGTTGACCGAGACGCCCGGCTGGCCGGAGCCGTAGATCGGGCTGGTACCGCCGCGCAGCACTTCGACCCGCTCGATGGTGTCGTCGATGCGAAACAGCGACGAACCTTCGATGAAGGACAGTGTGGGCGCCGCGTAGATCGGCGAGCCGTTCATCTGGATCGTGGCATACGGCGAGTCGCCCGCCTCGGGGAAGCCGCGCACGCGGATGTTGGCGCCGGCCTGGCCGCCGGTGGTCTCGACGAACACGCCGGGGACGATCTTGAGCAGGTCCGCGGTATTGGTCGGCGCGGCGTCCTTGATCTGTTCGGCGTCGGCGGTGGTGATCGAATAGCCGGCCTCCTTCTTGAGGATGCCTTCGCGCCGCGCGTTGCCGGTGACGACGACCTGCTGCGTCTGCGTCAGGTCCTTCTCGTCCCGGGTGCGCTCCGCGCGCGCATCGCCCTCGGACGCCGATGCCGCGGCAGCTGGCGTGGCCGCCTGTGCCAGGACGCGCTGGGCGGCCAGCGAGGCCGTCAGCGCCGTGATTGCGAGCATCAGCGTGCTCGGTGTCGATCGTGTTCTGGTCATAAGCTTGTCGCCCCACCGTGAGTTGTCTTATCCGGCCGCTCCGGGAATCGGAGCCGCCGGCTCTGTGGCGGTGCACCCGGTCGTGTGGCGCCGGGCGTCTACCGGGCAAGGCGCATCGGTCGCGCAGTGCCGGGAATCAATGTAGGAAGCGAAATCGACGGCAGAATTTTGTTCTTGAACTGCGCACACAAACTTCGTTTCGAATCGCATGCGCCGCTGAAATGAATGAAACACGGCGGCAGCGATTCAGCCGAGCGCGGCGCCGCGCCGCGGCAGCGCGCTGCCATCGGCCGCGAACACGTGCAGGTGCTGGGCCGGCAGTGTCAGCGTCACCGCGTCGCCGACCTGCAGTTGTTCGCTCGCCACCTTGGCCAGCAGCGGCTCGCCGTCGGCCAGCCGCAGGTAGACGTACGCATGCTCGCCCAGCCGTTCCACGTGCGTGACGGAGGCGCTGAGCGGCCCGTCTCCAAGCAGCACGTGCTCGGGACGGATTCCGGCGGTGATCGGAGTCTGCGGCGCCAGCCCGCCCGCATCGACATCGGCCACGCAAGGCTGGCCCGCGATGCGCAGCGACAGCGCGTCGCCGGCCTGCGCCAGCGCGGTCGCCGGCAGGAAGTTCATCGCCGGCGAGCCGATGAAGCCGGCGACGAAGCGGTTGGCCGGCCGGTGGTACAGCTCCAGCGGCGCGCCCGCCTGAGCGATGCTGGGCAGGCCGTTGGCACCGGCCTGCGGGCGCAACAGCACGATGCGGTCGGCCAGCGTCATCGCCTCGACCTGGTCGTGCGTGACATAGACCATCGCCGCGGTACCCAGCGAGCGGTGCAGGCGCGCGATCTCCACCCGGGTCTGCACGCGCAGCGCGGCATCGAGATTGGACAGCGGCTCGTCGAACAGGAACACCGACGGCTCGCGCACCAGCGCGCGCCCGATCGCGACGCGCTGGCGCTGGCCGCCGGACAGGTCGCGCGGACGGCGGCTCAGCAGCGTCCCCAGCTGCAGCATGTCGCTCGCCGCCTTGACGCGGCGCTCGATCTCGGCGCCCGGCAGCTTGCGATAGCGCAACCCGAACGCCATGTTCTCGTGCACCGTCATGTGCGGGTACAGCGCGTAGCTCTGGAACACCATGGCCACGTCGCGTTCCGCGGGCGGCAGGTCGTTGACGCGCCGCCCATGCATCTGGATGTCGCCTTCGCTGGCGTCCTCGAGCCCGGCGATCAGGCGCAGCAGCGTCGACTTGCCGCAGCCCGACGGGCCGACGAAGACGCAGAACTCGCCCGGTTCGATGCGCAGGTCGATGCCGGCCAGCACGCCGACCGTGCCGTAGCGCTTGTTGAC
>JBJMWF010000241.1:0-2680 GCA_045810265.1 Vitreoscilla sp.
CGTTCGAGCGTGCCGGCGCCGGCCGGCGGCGTCGTGATGAACGTGGACTCGAGCAGCGACATCGGCGCCGTCGCGGTGCCCGCCTCGGTGGCCCCGGCGGCGTCGCGTTGCGAGGCCTCGCGCGCCGCGGCGGCAGGCGCGGCGGCCGGCCGCGGGGCCATCGGACGGGCACCGACGCGCAGCGGCTCCGGCGCCGCCGACGGCACCGCAGGCGACAACTCGGCCACGCTCGGGCTGCGCAGCAGCGGCAGGCGCAGCCGCCAGGCGATCTCGGGGAACCGGCTGGCGTCGACCAGGACGAAGGTGCCGGTCTCGCCGTTGTTGTAGCGGCCCGGCGCCAGGCGATAGACGCGTTCGGGCCGCCCCATGTGCGCGAGCAGGTCGTCGACGGCCGCCATCACCGCATCCACGTCCAGGGCCGAGCCGCTGGCCGGTGCCTCGAAGCCGCGAGCCTCGTCCTCGAAGCTGTACTCGACGCGCCAGATGGCGCCGTTGCCGCCGCGCACGAGTTGCTGGCGCAGGTCGGCGAGCCGGGCCTGAGGCAGCAGGGAAGCCACGAGCCCGCCGAACAGCGTGTCGTGCGCGGGCGTGGTGCCGTCGTCGTGCAGGTCATAGGAGACCAGGCGTTCGCCGAACAAGGCCTCGATGATCTCGGTGGCGGCGCCGAGCGCGGTGACCGGGTCGGCCACCCAGCCGTCGAGCGCCTCGAGCGACGCCGGCTTGAGCGGCTTGTCGAAGCCGCCGTCGCGCAGCATCAGCGCGATGCGCGGCGCGCTCGCCTTGCGCTGCTGCCACTCGAACATCAGGCCTTCCCAGGGATGCAGCGCGGCCATGGTCGGCTTCTGGCGGCAGCCGAAGCGCACCAGGGCCCACGAGGCGTAGTCGGCCGCCTCGCCGCCGAAGTTCTCGCTCAGCACGGCGCGCAGGGCCGTGACGACCTGGGAGTCCGTCGGCCCGGACTCGCGTCGCGTCTTGGCATCGGGTTCCGCGTACAGCCGCAACATCAGGGCCATGACGGCGGTCCAGATGACGTGGGCCTCGTCGGCACGCGACACGAATGCTCGTACGGCGTCGAGCCCGGCAAGCCGCAAAAGCGGTCTTGTCCCGGGCTTGAAATCTTCGCTCATCCTCGCAGTATGCCGGCACGCGGGGCCATCAGTCCAAACAGGCATCTCCGGGATTGCTCCAAGTCGCTCCGCCAGACGACTGGCGTGGGCGTCAGCCCAGCAGCGAACGAGCCCCGGCTCTCGGGGTAAATCGGTAGTGATTGGACGCGTTTGCGCAACGTCGGGGGACGTTCCAACCGATTCCCCCAGCCGGCGTATCGGAGCGGCGCCGATTAAAATCGGGCCATGAATTCGACCGACCGCGCACCGACCTTGAAGGTCTGCATCCTGGACAACGACAACCTCGACCCCGCCGTCGTCGACACCTACGTCAGCTACGGCGCGATGACCGAGAAGATGTTCGCCGCCGCCGGCGTGCCCTGGCAGTTCGAGCGCTTCAACACCACGCGCGGCGAGTATCCCGAATCGTTCGACGGCTACGACGCCGTGCTGCTGACCGGCAGCAAGGCCGACTCGTTCTCCGACGAGCCCTGGGTGCGCACGCTGCGCGAGCGCACGCGCGAGCTGCTGCAGCAGCGCAAGAAGCTGCTGGGCATCTGCTTCGGGCACCAGCTCATCGCCCACTGCCTGGGCGCCGACGTGGGCCGCGCGCCAAACGGCTGGGGCATGGGCCGCATGAGCTACGAATGGGTCGGCGCGGCGCCGCTCAAGCCGGCCGGCACCGACACGACGATCAACCTGCTCGCCTCGCACCAGGACCAGGTGCGCTCGCTGCCGGTGGGCGCGACGCTCCTGGCGCGCAGCGACTTCTGCCCCATCGCGGCCTACAGCGTCGACGACCACGTGCTGTGCATCCAGCCGCACCCCGAGTTCGTCGAGGACTACAGCGCGTGGATCCTGTCCAGGCGTCCGGAGTCCGTGAGCGAGGACAGGCGCAGCGCCGTGCGGGCCGAGATGGCCTTGCCCCATGACGGGCTGGACGTCGCACGCTTCATGCAGAGGTTCGTCGAACAATAGGCGCGGCCGCGCCTTGGGCGCTTGCACCGCGACGCAAGCTTGCGGCAAGCAAGTCTCTCCCGAAGACCCTCGACAGTTCATCGAAGACGTTACTTCCGGGCACAGGCCTGGAGGCCGCGCCACCGCTATGCTGGGTTTCGATTGGCCAACGAACCCAGCATGCTCCTCCCTGCCCGCGCCTGCGTGACGCCGTTCATCAGTGCCGCTTTCGCCGCGATCCTCGCGGCTTGCGGCGGCGGCTCGAACGACGGCGGCAGCGCCGCGCCGGCCCCTGCGCCCGGGCCAGCACCGACGTCGTCGCCGACGCCGACGCCTTCGCCGAGTCCTTCGCCGACGCCAAGCCCTTCGCCCGCACCGGCCCCCGCGCCCACGCCCACGCCCACGCCTGCGCCGAGTCCCGCGCCGACGCCGTCCCCTGCAGCCGACGTCACCATCACGCTGACTCCCGCAAGCACGCACGCGATCTCGCCGTACATCTACGGCATGAACTTCTACAACGGCGTCACCAACGCGCCGCCGCTGCTGACGCTCGATCGCGCCGGCGGCAACCGGTGGACGGCCTACAACTGGGAGAACAACGCGTCCAACGCCGGCAG
>JBJMWF010000242.1:0-6648 GCA_045810265.1 Vitreoscilla sp.
ACCTCGCTGCTACCGGCCGGCGAGCAGCCGGTGTCGGCCACGGCGAAGGTCGCCAACACCAAGACCTTCACCCCGACCGGCTTCGACCCGGTCTCGCCGCCGCGCGCGCTGACCACCGGGGAGGTGGGGCAGGTGGTCGACCAGTTCCGCCAGGCCGCGCGCAACGCCATCGAGGCCGGCTTCGACGGCATCGAGGTGCACGGCGCCAACGGCTACCTGGTCGAGCAGTTCCTGCGTGACTCCTGCAACGACCGCACCGACCAGTACGGCGGCTCGATCGAGAACCGCGCCCGCTTCCTGGTCGAGGTCATGACCGCGGTCTGCGCGGAGATCGGCCCGGGTCGCGTCGGCCTGCGGCTGTCGCCGGTGACGCCGGCCAACGACATCGGCCAGGACTCCGACCCGTTCGCGCTGTTCAGCCACGTCGTCAAGGAGCTCGCCAAGCTGCGCTTCGCCTTCATCGAGATCGTCGAAGGCAGCACGGGCGGCCCGCGCGACTTCGCGCCGTTCGACTTCGACGCCCTGCGCAAGCTGTGGCCAGGCGGCTGGATCGTCAACAACGGCTATACGCGCCCGATGGCGCTGCAGGCGGTGGAGACGGGCAAAGCCGACGCGGTCTCGTTCGGCAAGTTGTTCATCTCGAACCCTGATCTCGGCCGACGCCTGCGCGAGGACCGCGAGCTGGCGCAGCCCAACCCGAAGACCTTGTACGGCGGTGGCGCCGAAGGCTATACGGACTATCCGCCGCTGGACGCCTGAGCGGCGCGCTTCACCATTTCATCCTGGCGGTGCGGGCGCGAAACAGCTCGACGACGCCGGTGACCCGCGGCCCGGGGACCAGCTCGAAGGCCTGGCCGGCCGCGATGGTGCCCGGCACGCGCACGGACAGCCAGAAGCCGCTCCAGCGCGACTGCGCCACCATCTTGGCGGCGTGCGCGAAGCCCAGCGTCTCGTTGAAGCGGGGGTCGGGCAGGCGCGGAACGCTCACCACCAGCGTGAGATCGGGAAAGCGCAGCAAGTCGCCTTCCCACAGCTGCGACTCCTGCACCCCGTCGAGCGCGAGGTGCTCGTCGAACGAACCGGGCGGGATCGGATCGTCGGGATTGGCCACCTGGGCCTGCGCGCGCACGGTTTGCCAGAACGGCAGGTGCGCCGTCGGATAGGCGAACAGCGCGTGCGACAGCGCGAGCTCGTCGGCCATCGCCGGGTCTTCGCCCACCGGGTGCAGGTCCGCGCGCTCGGCAAAGCCGGTCAGGCCGACGCCGACGGCGCCGGTCGCGGGCACCAGCCGCAGCACGCCCGGGGCGCCGGCCGGACGGGGAACGTTCACGCTGGCCACCATCATCGTCATGCCGCCATTGTCAGCGCTTGGCTGTGACAATGGCGGCACCATGCCATCCGCCCCGATCTCCGATCTCGCCACGCTGCTGGCCTCGATGCGGCCCGAGCTGCACGACGGCATCTGGGCCTGGTGCAGCTTGCCGGTGGGCGCGTCGGCACAAGGCGCAGCCACCGTCGCGACGATGCGCGAGGCCGAGGGGCTGACGGTGGTGGTCGCCGAGTCCGACGCGCTGACGCACGGCTGGCCGGTCCTGTTCCGCAGCGCGTGGATCACACTGGCCGTGCACTCCGACCTCGCGGCTGTCGGCCTGACCGCTGCGTTCGCCCGCGCGCTCGGCGACGCAGGCATCTCCTGCAACGTGATCGCGGGCGTGCATCACGACCACCTGTTCGTGCCGGTGGAACGTGCCGCGGACGCGATGACCGCGCTGCTCACCCTGCAGGCGCGCGGCGCCGCCTGAGCGTGGGTGGATCCTGCGACTGCGCGCAGGATGACGATCTCGACGCCGTGTCATCCTGCGCGCTGTCGCAGTATCCACCCCCGGCCACAACGCCGCCTGGCCACGCTCATGCGCCCCCCGAGGCTGCTCATGTCGAGCTCGACTCCTATACTGACGCGCCCCGGCTCCGCCCCGACACCGATGACCTCTTCCCAGCAGAACGGCCCACGCGCCGCGACCCCCTTGTCGCCGCCCGTGCTGCCGTCCCTGCGGTTGGTCGCCGTGGCATGCCGGCGTGGCGACCGCCTGCTGTTCTCGGGCCTGGACGAGACGCTGGGCCCGGGCGAGCTGCTGTGGCTGCGCGGCGGCAATGGCCGCGGCAAGACCAGCCTGCTGCGGCTGGTGGCCGGGCTGTCGGCGCCCGAGCACGGCCAGATCCTGTGGGACGACCTGCCCACCCGGCGCAACGAGCGCTTCGCCAACCGGCTGGTCTACATCGCGCACACCAACGCGCTCAAGGACGACCTGACCGCCACCGAGGCGCTGGGCTTCCTCGCACGCGTGCATGGGCGTGACGCGAGCGCGTCCGCCGTGCGCGCGGCGCTGGGGCGCCTGGGCCTGGCCGGACGCGAGCGCACGCCCACGCGCAGCCTGTCGCAGGGCCTGCGCCGCCGCGTCGCCCTGGCCCGGCTGGCACTGGAGACGGCGCCGGCGCTGTGGGTGCTGGACGAGCCGTTCGACGCGCTCGACGTCGCCGGCACCGCGACGCTGCACGCGCTGCTGGCCGGCCACCGCGCGCGCGGCGGCAGCGTCCTGCTGACCAGCCACCACCTGCACCTGGACGCGGAGGCCGCCAGCGCCGGTTTTCGCGTGCTCGACCTCGACCTGCTGCCGCGCGACGGCGCCATCGCCGCATGAACGGCGCCGTGTTCCTGGCCGTCTACCAGCGCGACCTGCGCCTAGCCTGGCGCCGCCGCACGGAGGCCCTGCTGCCGGTCGCGTTCTTCCTCGTCGCGGCCAGCCTGTTCCCGCTCGGTGTCGGGCCCGACCCGCAGGTGCTCAAGCTGATCGCGCCGGGCGTGGTCTGGGTGTGCGCGCTGCTGGCGGCGATGTTGTCGATGCCGCCGCTGTACGCCGCCGACCACGCCGATGGCTCGCTGGAGCAGTTGCTGCTCGCGCCCGACGCTGGCCTGGCCGTGGCCGCCGCCAAGGCCGCGGCGCACTGGACCATCAGCGGCGCGCCGCTGGTGGTCGCCGCGCCGGTGCTCGGCTTGCTGCTGGGCCTGCCGGCCGAGGAACTTCCGGTGCTGTTCGCGTCTCTGTTGCTGGGAACGCCCGTGCTGAGCCTGCTGGGCGGGGTCGGCGCGGCGCTGACGCTGGGCTTGCGTTCGGCCGGCATGCTGATCGTGCTGATCGTGCTGCCGCTGGCCATTCCGGCGCTGATCTTCGGCGCCGGGGCGGCGGCCGCGGTGGATGCGGGGCAGTCGCCGTCGCCGCACCTGTCGCTGCTGGGCGCACTGCTGATCGCCTGCCTGGTGGGCGCGCCGCCGGCGACGGCCGCGGCCTTGCGCATCGCGGTGGAATGACCTTGTATGACATCCTGCAACACGCGCCCGCGCTGACAACGGGACAATGCCTGCCGTGAACTCGCCCGCCGCCACCGCCGCCGTCCGCCCGCGCCTGACCTGGTTCACGTTCGCCTCGCCGGCCAACTTCTACCGGCTGGCGGGCGTGCTGGGGCCGGCCTGCGGCCTGGTCGCCGCCGCCTTCGCCGTCGCCGGCCTGTGGATGGGCTTCTTGGTCGCGCCCACCGACGCGGTGCAGGGCGAGGTCTACCGCATCATCTTCATCCACGTGCCCGCGGCCTGGCTGTCGATGGTGCTGTACGTGGCGATGGCGTTCTGGGCCGCGCTGGGCTGGTTCCTCAACGCCCGCATGGCCTTCATCCTGGCGCGCGCGATCGCCCCCACCGGCGCGCTGTTCACCGTGCTGGCGCTGTGGACCGGCTCGCTGTGGGGCCGGCCGACCTGGGGTACCTGGTGGGTGTGGGACGCGCGGCTCACGTCCGAGTTGATCCTGCTGTTCCTCTACCTGGGCTACATGGCGCTGGTGGCGGCGATCGACGACACCCGGCGCGCCGACAAGGCCGGCGCGCTGCTGGCCATCGTTGGCGTGGTCAACGTGCCGGTGATTTACTTCTCGGTGGTCTGGTGGAACACGCTGCACCAGGGCTCGAGCCTGACGATGGGCAAGGAGCAGCACATGGCCTCGACCATGCTCGTGGCGATGCTGTTGCTGACCCTGGCCTGCTGGGCCTACGCGTTCGCCGTGGTGTTCGTGCGGGCGCGGGCGATCGTGCTCGAGCGCGAGGGCGACAACGCCTGGGCCCGGGCGCTCGCCGCCTCAAGCAATCAAGGATGAGCCATGCAATGGCACTCGATCTCTGAATTCCTCGCGATGGGCGGCCGCGGCGGCTTCGTCTGGGGCGCCTACGGCACCATGGCGGCGCTGATGCTGGTCGAGCCGCTGCTGGCGCGCTGGCGCCACCGCGCGGCGCGGCGTGCGATCGTCGAACGCATCGCCGACGAGGCCGCCACGCGCGCGGCCGGAGGGCGCTCATGACGCCGCGCCAGAAACGCCTGACCATCATCGTCGGCCTGCTCGCGGCGGTCGGCGTCGCGACCGCGCTCGTGCTCAACGCGTTCAACTCCAACCTGGTCTTCTTCTATTCGCCGTCGCAGGTGGCGGCGCACGAGGCGCCCGAGGGCCGGCCGTTCCGCATCGGCGGCATGGTGACGACGGGCAGCGTCAAGCGCGAGGGCGTCGACGTGGTCTTCACCGTCACGGATCTCGCGAAGTCGATGCAGGTGCACTATCGGGGCACCTTGCCGGACCTGTTCAAGGAAGGCAAGGGCGTGGTCGCCGAGGGCAAGCTCGGCCCTGATGGCGTGTTCACGGCCCGGGAAGTGCTCGCCAAGCACGACGAGAACTACATGCCGCCCGAGGCTGCGGCGGCGCTCAAGCAGGCCGCCGAGCATGGCGGCAGCATGAAGACGGACAAAACGCTGGAAACCCATCGATGATCCCCGAACTTGGTCAAGTCTCGCTGCTGATCGCGCTGGCCGTCGCGGCCATCCTCGGCACGCTGCCGATGATCGGCGCCGCGCGCGGCCGTGCCGACTGGATGGCCCTGGCGCGTCCCGCGGCGCGCGCGCACGCCCTGCTGGTGGCCGTCGCGTTCTTCTGCCTGGTCGCCTGCTTCGTACGCAACGACTTCTCGGTCGTCTACGTCGCCACCAACTCCAACAGCACGCTGCCGCTGCCCTACCGCATCGCGGGCGTCTGGGGCGGCCACGAAGGCTCGCTGCTGCTGTGGCTGTCGATGCTGGCCGCCTGGATGCTGGCCGTCGCGCAGTGGAGCACCCGGCTGCCGGCGCCCTTCGTGGCGCGCGTTCTGGGCATCATGGGCCTGGTGTCGATCGGCTTCATCCTGTTCATGCTGACGACGTCCAATCCGTTCGACCGCCTGGTGCCGGTGCCCATGGACGGCAACGACCTCAACCCGCTGCTGCAGGACCCGGGCATGGTGGCGCATCCGCCGATGCTCTACATGGGCTATGTCGGCTTCTCGGTGGCCTTCGCGTTCGCCGTCGCCGCGCTGATTGAAGGCAAGCTCGACGCCACCTGGGCGCGCTGGACGCGCCCGTGGACGACGGCCGCGTGGTCCTGCCTGACCATCGGGATCATGCTGGGCAGCGCCTGGGCCTATTACGAGCTGGGCTGGGGCGGCTGGTGGTTCTGGGATCCGGTGGAGAACGCCTCCTTCATGCCCTGGCTGGCAGGCACCGCGCTGATCCATTCGCTGGCCGTCACCGAGAAGCGCGGCGCATTCAAGTCGTGGACGGTGCTGCTGGCGCTGCTGGCGTTCGCACTGTCGCTGCTGGGCACCTTCATCGTGCGCTCGGGCGTGCTGTCCTCGGTGCACGCGTTCGCCACCGATCCGGCACGCGGCCGCTTCATCCTCGGCTTCCTGGTCGTCGTCATCGGCGGCGCCTTGTCGCTGTACGCCTGGCGCGCGCCCAAAGTGGGGCTGGGCTCGCGCTTCGCGCTGGTGTCGCGCGAGTCCATGCTGCTGGGCAACAACATGCTGTTTGTCGTGGTGTGCGCCTCGGTGCTGCTGGGCACGCTCTATCCGCTGGTGGCGGACGCGTTGAACCTGGGCAAGTACTCGGTGGGCGCGCCCTACTTCGAGACGGTCTTCCTGCCGCTGATGGTGCCCGTGGTGCTGCTGATGGCGCTGGGGCCGCTGGCGCGCTGGAAGGAGGCGTCGCTGCCGTCGCTGTTCCATCGCCTGCGCTGGGCCGCGCTGGCCTCGGTGCTGGGCGCGCTGGCGACGGCGTGGGTGTCGGGCAAGCTCGCGCTGATGGCAATGCTGGGCTTCCTGATGGCGTACTGGATCACCGCCTCCATCGTCGTGGACGCCGTCGAACGCCTGCGCTCGGACGGCGGCGCGCAGTTGTCGCTGCTCGAGCGCGTGCGGCAGTGGCCGCGCTCGCTGACCGGCATGTGGCTGGCGCATCTGGGCGTGGCCGTGTTCGCGTTCGGCGTGAGCATGGTGCGCACCTACGAGGTCGAGGAAGACCTGACGATGGCCGTCGGCTCGAGCGCCACCGTGGGCGGCTACGAGTTCCGCTTTGCCGACCTGCACGAAGTGCACGGTCCCAACTACGAGGCGGTCGAAGCCGACATGCCCGTGACGCACAACGGCAGCGAGGTCACGCTTCTGCATCCACAAAAGCGCGTCTACCGCATCCAGCGCACGCCGACCACCGAGGCCGCGATCCACCCGGGCATCACGCGCGACCTG
>JBJMWF010000243.1:0-15863 GCA_045810265.1 Vitreoscilla sp.
GCGAACGAGATCGGCCAGCAGCGTCGCCAGCAGCGGGCCATGGACGACGAGTCCGGGATAGCCTTCGATGCCGGTCGCATAGGGGCGGTCGTAATGGATGCGGTGGCCGTTGAAGGTCAGTGCCGAATAGCGGAACAGCAGCACAGGGTCGGGGTGGATCTCGCGCCGCCAGGCCGCTTCGAGCGGAGCCGGCTTCATCGCGGGTGGCGCGCTGCCCGCTAGCGGGTGCCCCCGGTAGACGATGTCCTGTTCCTCGGTGACCGCCAGCGCGCCGCCCGAGGCGAGCTCATGGCGCAGCGTGACGAACACCAGCGGCCCGCTCTTGCCATCCTTGGCCTGCACGTCGGTGATCTCGGAGCTTCGCGTCACCGTCTCGCCGACGCGCAGCGGGCCATGGAACTGGAGCCGGCCGGCCGCCCACATGCGGCGCGGCAAGGGCACCGGCGGAAGAAAGCCGCCGCGTGCGGGATGGCCGTCGTCGCCGATCTGGCGCATGGGTGCGACGGGCAAGAAGTACAGCCAGTGGTGCAACGGCGGCAACTGGGCGTCCGCTGAAGCGTCATCGCGGTCGAGCGTCGCGGCCAACGCCGCGATCGGCGCGGCGGTGATCACGTCGGTGTGCGTCTCGCGCTTGCCGACCCAGCCACGCAAGGCGTCGAGCGTCGTGTCGACAGTCATCATCGGCCCTCGAACACCGGCAGGCGCTTCTCGGTGAAGGCTCGCACCGCCTCGGCGTGGTCCTGCGTGCCCATCGCCACGGCCTGGAACTCGACCTCGGTGCGGATGGCGGCGTGCAGGTCGTCGACGCCTTGCGACAGCGCGCTCTTCAGAAGCGCCTGCGCGACCGGCGGCAACTGCGCATACTCGCGCGCCACGGCCAGCGCCTGCGGCAAGGCCTGGCCGGGCTCGGCCACTTCATTGGCCAGGCCGATGCGGCCGGCCTCGGCGCCGTCGAAGGTCCGCGCCAGGCCCAGGATCTCGCGCGCCTTGGCGCGGCCCACGCGGTGCTGCAGGCTCCACAGCACGCCCATGTCGGGCATCAGTCCGACCTTGAGGAAGGCCGCGCCGAAGCGCGCGTCGCGCGAGGCCACGACGTAATCGCCCAGCGCCGCGATCGACAGGCCGGCGCCCATGGCAAAGCCCTCGACCGCGACCACCACGGGCTTGGGGCCCAGCGCGATCAGGCGGATCAGCGCCGTCACCAGTTCCCAGCGTTCGCGGTTCTGCAGCAGCGTGCGCGTGGCCATCTCGCTGATGTCGCCGCCGGCGCAGAAATGGCCGCCGGCTCCCGTGATGACGATGGCGCGCACCTCGGCGTCGCCCATCGCCGCCTCGAGGCGGTCGCGCAGCTGGGTGCGCATCTGCAGGCAAAAGGCGTTGCGCTTGGCGGGAAAGTCCAGCGTCAGCAGCGCCACCGCGCCATCGCGCCGGGTCGGCACCATGTCGGCGGGTCGGTCGGTCGTCGTGGCCATGTTCGCCGATCAACGTCCGGTGAAGCGCGGCTCGCGCTTCTGCTGAAAGGCGACCAGCGCCTCCTTGCAGTCGTCGCTGGTGCGGCAGCGGATCATGTTGCGGGCCTCCAGATCCAGCACGCGCTCGATCGACTCGCTGGCGGCCGCATGGACGTTCTGCTTGATGTAGCGGTAGGCCATGGCCGGGCCTTGGGCCAGCCGAAGTGCGAAGGCCTGGGTCGCGGCATCCAGTTCGGCATCGGCGACCACGCGATTGACCATGCCCAGCGACAACGCTTCCGCGGCACCGACGCGTTCGGACAACATGTAGATCTCCTTGGCGCGCGACGGCCCCACCAGGTGCGTGAGGAAGTAGCTGCCGCCGTAGTCGCCGGGCGTGCCGATCCTGGCGAAGCTGGAGACGAAGAACGCGTTGTCGCTGGCCAGGCGGAAGTCGCAGGCCAAAGCCATCGAAAAGCCCATGCCAGCCGCCGCGCCGCGCACCCTGGCGATCGTCGGCTTGCCCATGTCGTGCAACAGGAACGAGGCCTGCGCGAGGCGCTTGAGGCGATCGACGCGCGGCTCGTGCGCCTGCCATTCCTCGGTCTGGCCGTATTCCAGCGCCAGCGCGTCGTCGGGATCGGGTGCGCCCATCGAGCGCACGTCGGCGCCGGTGCAGAAGGCCGAGCCGGCGCCGGTCAGCACCACCACCTTGACGCGCGGGTGGCGCGCCGCGTCGACGAGCAGGCGCACCAGCAGTCCCTGCGCCGCGGTGTCGATCGCGTTCTTGACCTCGGGCCGGTTGAAGCTGAGGGTCAACACGCCGCTGTCGGCAAGATCCCAGCCGATGGCGTCCGTCACGGGCGTTCCTGGGGCGTTCAAATCAGCTCCTTGAGCCGCGCTTCGTCGAAGGGCGGCAGTTCGTGGCCGGCGCGCAGCTTGCGCGCCCAGGTCGGCTCGTTCAGCAAGGCCCGGCCCACGGCGACGAGATCGAACTCGCCGCGCTGGAAGCGGGCCATGAGCAGCGAGATGTTGTCGGCGCCGCCGGCGCGGCCGTCGCGCCGCGAGTCGTAGAAGCCGCGGTCCAGGCCGATGCCGCCGACGGCCATGGCCAGCTTGCCGGTCAGCTTCCGGGCCCAACCCGATAGATTGAGCGGCGAGCCTTCGAACTCGGCACGGTCGAAATAGCGCACGCTGCCATCGAACACGTCGACGCCGGCGTCGGCGATCGGGCCCAGCACCTCTTCCAGTTCCTGCGGCGTGCTGGCCAGCCGCGCCTTGAAGTCCTGTTGCTTCCATTGCGAGAAACGGAAGAAGATCGGCAGCGACTCGCCCGCTTCGCGCCGGATCGCGCGCACCACTTCGGCGGCGAAACGCGCGCGCGCGCGGCGGTCGCCGCCCCAGGCGTCGTCGCGGCGGTTGGTCTCGTCCCACAGGAAGGTGTCGATCAGGTAGCCGTGCGCGCCGTGGATGGCGATGCCGTCGAAGCCCAGCTCGCGCGCGTGACGCGCGCTGCGCGCGTAGGCGTCGATGACGTCCTGGATCTCGCTGTCGCTCGCCGGCCGCGTAGGTGCGTGCACCTGCGCGAGATAGGCCGCCTCGCAGGACGTGACGCGCCCCGCCGGCCCCCACAGGCCCGACGGACGGATGGACGGCACCTGCGGATGCGGCCCCGTGCCCTGAGCCCGCATCACGCCCTGGTGCCACAGCTGCGGGATCACCTTGCCGCCGGCGGCGTGCACGCCGTCGATCACCTGCTTCCAGCCTGCGAGCGCACGCTCGCCGTACAGGTGCGGCAGGTCGCTCTCGCCCAGGCCGGCCTCGCCCAGCGCGGCCGGATGGTCGATGCCGACGCCTTCGGTGATCAGCAGCCCGGTGCCGCCCTCGGCGCGGCGCCGGTAGTAGGCGGCGACGTCCTCGCCCGGCACGCCGCCCGGCGAGAAATTGCGCGTCATCGGCGCCATCACGATGCGGTTGGACAGTGCCAGGCCGCGCACCTTCAGCGGCTGGAACAGGGGCTCGACGTCGGTGCTCACTGCGGTTTCCGGGTTCATGGCGTCGTCGTCACCTGGGCGCGCGCTTCGTCGCCCACCGATGTCCAGTAGTGCTCCCAGCTTGGCCAGGCCTGCGGCAGCTGCGGTGCGAAACGCGGGCCGTCGTACTTGCCCGGCCAGTTCTGGAAGTGCGGACCGTGCGGGCGTTCCTGCCAGTCGGTCGAATACCAGTGCTTCTCCTCGCGCCGCTCGAAGCACCAGCGACCCTCGCTGCGCAGGTAGCGGTCGAAGTAGCAGATCGCCATCTCGACCCAGTGGCCGTTGTCCTCGTGGCCGGCGCGGCAGTACACGGTGCCGATGGCGTGGTCGGCATCGACCAGCGTGATGGTCTGGCCGCAGATCAGGTGTACCGAGCGGTAGAAGCCGGCCAGCACCTTGGGGCTGGCGTAGTAGCGCTTGAGCGCCTCGCGGCCGGTGCCCCAGCGGCCGCAGTCGACGTCCGGCGCAAACAGCTCGACGAGCTCGTCCAGATTGCGCGAGTCGACCGCCACGGCGTACCGGGCAGGCAACTGCTGGATCGCCAACTGCGCTTCCACGCGCTCCAGGCGTTCGGCCAGGTCGGTCATGATTTGGCCATCCGGTCCGCGAGATCGGCGATGTACGGCTGGTGCGCCAGCGAACCGCCGTCGACGCACAGCACCTGCCCGGTGATGAACTCCGATTCATCCGACGCCAGGAAGACGACGGCGGCGGCGACATCCTCGGGCCGGCCCAGGCGCGGCGACAGCTGGTGGCGCAGCATGATCTCGCCGACGCCGGAGCTCGCGTAGCTGTCGCGCGTGGACGGGGTCACGATCAGCCCGGGCGACACCGCGTTGCAGCGGATGCCCTCCTTGCCATGTTGCGTGGCGATGCTCTGCGTCAGCGAGTTGATGGCCGCCTTGGAGGCGCTGTAGGCCGTGTGCGAGAGCGCCCCGGCCAGCGCCGCGCCGGAGCTGGTGTTGATGATGGAGCCGCCGCCGCGCTTGCGCAGGTGCGGGATCGCCGCGCGGCTGGCCACCATCGTGCCGCGCAGGTTGACGCGCAGGATGGTGTCCCAGACCTCGGTGTCGACCGTCTCGACCGGGCGATCGCGTGTCGCCGACAGGCGCGTGTCGGCAGCGTTGTTGTGCAGGATGTCCAGGCCGCCGAAACGCGCCACGGTGGCCTCGACCATCGCCGCGACCGAGGCCTCGTCGCCCAGATCGACCTGCAGCGCGATGGCCCGGCCGCCCTCGGCCTCGATCAATGCGACCTGACGTGCCGCGGACGCGAGATCGATGTCGGCCACGCCGACCGCCGCGCCCTCGCGCGCGAGCGCCAGCGCGCAGGCGGCGCCGATGCCGCCGCCGGCGCCGGTCACCAGCGCGATCTTGCCCTGCACGCGTCCCGCTCTCGAAGTCATGATGCGACCTTTCAAAGTGCCGTGTACAGACCCCCGTCGACCGGCAGGTTCTGGCCGGTGACGTAGCCCATCATGTCGCTGCACAGCGCGACCACGGCGCGGCCGATGTCGTTGCGCGGTTCACCCATGCGTCCGAGCGGGAACATGGCGATGAACATGTCTCGCAGCGCCGGGTTCTGGTCGAAGAAGACCTGGGCCGGCTCGGTCATCGCCGCCGGCTCGATGGCGTTGACGGTGATGCCGTGCTGCCCCCACTCGCGCGCCAGCGACTTGACGAAGCCGCGGTCGCCGCCCTTGAGCGCGGCATAGATCGGGTTCATCGCGGCGCCATGCAGGCCGAAGGCCGAGCCCAGCACGATGAAGCGGCCCTGCCCGCTCGCCTTCAGCAGCGGAAAGGCCGCCTGCGCGCAATGGAAATTGCCGTCCCAGGCGACCCGCGCCTGGTGGTTCCAGTCGTCCTCGGTGACGTCCTCGAGCGCGATGGGATGCGAGGACTGCTCGCCCGCGTTGGCGTTCTGCACGACGATGTCCAGCCGGCCCCAGCGGGCGGCGATGGCCTCGACGGCGCGGTCGATCGCCGCACGGTCGCTGACGTCGACCTCGAGCGCGATCGCGCTGCCGCCTTCGCGGGCGATCAAGGCCAGGGTCTCGTCGCAGGTGTTCAGACGCCTGCCGGTCACCGCCACGTGCGCGCCGGCCGCGGCGAGCGCCAGGGCGATGCCGCGCCCGATGCCAGCCCCCGCCCCGGTGACGATGGCGACGCGCCCGGAGAGCAAACCGGACTCCGCAGAAATGTCGATCTTCGCGCTCATGGCACCATCCAATCACCACCGTCCAGGTTGAAGCTCGCACCGGTCACGCCGCGTGCGCCGTCGCTGCCCAGCCAGGCAATCACGTCGGCCACGTCGGTGGGCGGTTCGGGCACGCGGCCCAGCGCCGGTGGCGGCGGTCCCAGCTCCGGCGTCCCCGGCCAGGCGGCGTCGGCCAGCGCCGGCGCGTAGTGGCGTCCGGCGACGCCGACCCAGTTCAGGCGCATGCCCAGGCGGCCCCACTGGCGCGCGGCCGACTTGATCAAGGTGCGTTGTCCCTCGGCCAGCGTCATCAGGGCGACCAGGCCGCGCGTGCCGACGAGCGAGGCGCTGGGGCCGACCGTCACCACCGCGCCACCGCGATCGCGCAGCCGGGCGTGGGCCGCCTGCAGGCAGTAAAGGCTGTCGAGCATGCCGCGATGCGCGGCGGCTTGCCAATCCTCCGCGGCCAGCTTCTCGAGCGGGCGCGAGGCCAGGGCCGCGGCGTCCGCGCAAGCGTGCACGACCAGGTCGACCTCGCCGAGCTCCGCGGCCGCCTCGGCCAGGCTGGCCTCGGCGGCCGCGCGTGAACCGAAGGCGGCGTCGATCTCGACCACCTTCGCGCCATGGCGCCGCAGTCCGCTCGCCAGGGCCGCGCCCAGGGACGCCCCCGCGCTCGCGACGATGGCGCGCCGGCCGGCCAGCAAGGCCGCGCCCGGGCTTTCGATCACGCTCTCGACCATGTGTCTTGCTCCTTGATGCCGTCGTCCGATCAGGGATGACAGGGTTGCGCCGCAGTGCCAACGCAATCTATTATGTGAACACAGTTCGGAAATATAAACTAGTCGAGGCAAGCAGGCAACCCTCATCGAAGGATGGGCTGCCCCCCGCCGACGCTGACGCGGCGGGCGCCCCGACCGGCCAAGGAGACCCTCATGAACCAGTCCAGCGCGCTCGCGGCGAATGCGCCCGTGCAACGCGCGATCGACCGCGCCATCGCCGACGGACGCGAGGTCGGCCTGCAGGTGGCCGCCTATCACCACGGCAAGCTCGTCGTCGACGCCTGGGGTGGCAGCGCGGACCCGTCGACGGGCCGCGCGGTGACGGGCGACACCTTGTTCAACGTCTACTCGGTCACCAAGGCGGTGGCGGCCACCGCGCTGCACATGCTGGTGGACCGCGGTCGCCTGGCCTACGACGAGCCCGTCGCGACCTGGTGGCCCGAGTACGCGGCGCATGGCAAGGGCGCCACCACCGTGCGCGACGTGCTGACCCACCGCGCCGGCGTGCCGCAGATGCCCGAAGGCGTCACGCCCGAGCGCCTGTGCGACTGGGGCTGGATGACGCGTGCCATCGCCGACCTCACGCCGCTCGCCGAGCCGGGCACCAGGACGATGTACCTGTCGATGACCTTCGGCTGGATCGTCGGCGAGCTGGTGCGGCGCGCCGACGCGCACCAGCGCTCGCTTGGCCAGTTCGTGCGCGACGAGATCGCCCTGCCATTGCAGGCGCCCGATCTGTGGATCGGACTGCCCGACTCCGAGCTGCCTCGTGTCGCCATGCAGGTCGACGCGATGGTGCCGATTCCGCCCGCCTACCTGCCGCCGCTGTTCCAGGCCTCGATGCCGCCCGCGGTCGCGCTCGAACCGCGCGTGTTCGAACGGCCCGACGTGCGGCGCGCCGAAGTGGCCGGCGTGGGCGGCATCTTCACGGCGCGCAGCCAGGCCCGCTTCTGGGCCATGCTGGCCGGCGGCGGCGAGCTGGATGGCGTGCGCCTGTTGTCCAAGGAACGGGTCGCCACGCTGAACGTGCCGCGGGCCAACAGCGACGAGCCCGACCCGGTCATGTTCGGCTTCCCGATTCCCATCACGATCGGCGGCTTCTGGTTCGGCGGCGAGCATCCGCCAGTGTGTTCGGCCAAGAGCCCACGCGCGCTGTGCCATCCCGGCCAGGGCGGCTCGATCGGCTGGGCCGACCCCGACACCCACCTGGCCGTGGCGATCTGCCACAACCGGCTGTTCAACCCGTCCACGCGCGACGAGGACGCGATCCTGACGATCGCCGACGCCGTGCGCGACGCACTGCACGTCTGAAGGAGCCTCGATGACCACGATCGCCCGCATCCAGGACTTCGACGACGCCACCTACGACCCCTTCGTCTCCGACGAGGCCGCCTTCGGAACCTGCGACGACCCCTACCCGCAGCTCGCCCGCTGGCGCGAGCAGGCCGCGGTGCACGCCTTCGACTATCGCTCGGCGATGGGCCTGCATCCCGACGTCACGATGGCCGGGCTGCCTTCGTATCTGGTGCTGGGCTACGACGCCGTCGAGAAGATCTTCCTCGACCCGGTGACCTATTCGAACAAGACCTACGAACGCAACCTCGGCATCTCGTTCGGCCGCAGCGTGAGCACGATGGATGCGCCCGAGCACCCGCGCTATCGCAAGATCTTCCAGAAGGCCTTCCTGCCCAATCAGGTGTCGAGCTGGGGCGAATCGCTGGTCGATCCGGTGGTGACATCGCTGATGGACGCCTTCGCCGGCCGCGGCCATGCCGACCTGGTGCAGGAGTTCACCCATCACTATCCCTTCCACATCATCTACCGGCAGCTCGCATTGCCGCCGGAGGACGTGCGCGTCTTTCACAAGCTGGCGATCGCGCAGACGGTCACGATGTTCGACGTCGCCCACGGCACCGAGGCCTCGCGCAAGCTGGGCATCTATTTCAAGGCGCTGCTGGAGGAGCGTCGCAAGAATCCAGGCGACGACCTTGTGAGCGCGCTCGCGCAGGCCGAAGTGGACGGCGAGCACCTGCCCGAGGAGATCCTGATCTCGTTCCTGCGCCAGCTCGTCAACGCCGGCGGCGACACGACCTACCGGGGTACCAGCGTGCTGCTGGCCGGCCTGCTGGCGAACCCCGACCAGCTCGACGCCGTGAGGCAGGATCGCTCGCTGATCCCGCAGGCCATCGAGGAGGCGCTGCGCTGGGATGGGCCGGTGCTGATCGCGACGCGCACGCCGACGGTCGACGTCGAACTGGGCGGCGTGATGCTGCCTGCGGGCGCCTGCCTGTCGGTGGCCGCCGGCTCGGCCAACCGCGACCCGTCACGCTTCCAGAATCCCGACCGGTTCGACATCTTCCGCGACCGCAGGCACCGCCACTTTGCGTTCGCCTCGGGCCCGCACGTGTGCATCGGCCAGCATCTGGCGCGCGTCGAGATGACGCGCGCCCTGAACGCCATCCTGGATCGGCTGCCCAACCTGCGGCAGGACACCGACATGCCCGCGCCGCGCATCCAGGGCATCATGATGCGGGTGCCCAGGCACCTGCATGTGCGCTTCGACTAGTTCGACAGGAGCGACGCCAGTCGGTGAGAGACGAGTGATCTGGCCTCCGTCATGAGGCGCTCGATGTACTCGCCGCAGCTCGGCAGGTCGTCGATCAATCCCACGCACTGACCCAGCGGGAAGGCCGCGTCGTCGGCGCCCGTCTCCATGGCGCTCATCCATCGCGCCGCCGCGATCAGCGGATGCAGGTCGGCGTGCGTGGTCGACGGCTCAGACTCGAGCGCCAGCACGCGGGCCGCGGTCGCATTGCGCAGCACGCGGATGCTGTCGCCGAAACGCTTGCCGACCAGGGTGGTCCCGGTCTCGGTGGCGGCCACCATGCGCGCCTTCAGATCGGCGTGCATCGGCGACTCGCGCGTGAGCAGGAAGCGCGTGCCCATGCACACGCCTTCGGCGCCGAGCGCCAGCGCCGCGACCAGGCCGCGCGCGTCGGCGATGCCGCCGGCCGCGAGCACCGGGATCGACAGGGCCCGCGCCGCCGCCGGGATCAGCACCAGGCCCGGAACGTCGTCCTGGCCGGGGTGGCCGGCGCATTCGAAGCCGTCGATGATGACCGCGTCGACGCCCAGCGATTGCGCCTTCAGCGCATGGCGCACGCTGGTCGCCTTGTGCATGATCTTGACGCCGGCCGCCTTCAGCGCCTCGATGTATCGGGCCGGACTGCCGCCCGCGGTCTCGACCACCGGGATGCGCTCTTCGCAGACCACGCGCACGTAGCCGTCGACGTCGATGCCGGAGTTCGCCGACAGCAGCGTCAGGTTGACGCCGAACGGCGCATCGGTGAGCGTGCGCGTGCGGGCGATCTCTCGCCGCAGCGCCTCCGCGTCCGGCTGCGTGTGCGCCGACAGCACGCCCAGTCCGCCGGCGTTGGACACGGCCGACACCAGCTCCGCGCGCGACAGCCACCGCATGCCGCTCTGCACGACCGGGAAGCGCACGCCCAGCAGCGTTGTTGCCTTGGTTCTCATGGCCAGCGGTGTTCTAGAAGACCGGCGCGAGCAGGCGGCGGCCGTTGTCGTGCATCACGCCTTGTGTCTGCTCGGGCGTGAGCGACTTGCAGGCCTCGTCGGCGAATTCGCGCGGCGTTGGCACGCCCTCGGCATGGGGATAGTCCGAGCCCATGATGGCCCATTCGTGCGAGCCGACCTGGTCGATCACGTTCCTCAGGTTGTCTTCCGGATAGGCGACGACGCTGACGTGGCGCTTGAAGATGTTGCTCGGGCGCTCCTTCAACTGGCCGCCGGGCCAGAAGCCGTTCTTGGCCATGCCCCGGCACTTGTCCATCTTGACCAGCGTGCTGGGCACCCACTCGCTGCCGTTCTCCGCGGACAGCACGCGCAGGTTCGGAAAGCGCGCGAAGAAGTTCCAGAAGATCAGCGACGAGATCGTCTCGACGACGGGGCGCTCGCTGTAGCCGTGCATCCAGATGAAGGCCGTCTGGCGCTGGCGCGACTGCTGCACCGGCTCGCCCCACACGGCCATGTGATCCTTCATGTAGATCGCTTCGCTGACGTGATAGACGACGCGGCAATGCGCCTCGTTGAGCAGCGACCAGAAGCGATCGAAATCAGGGTGCGCCGGCGGCTTGCCGTTGAAGGGGCCCATGGGCATCAGGAACAGGCGCGCGCCGTTCTTGATGGCCCACTCGGCCTCCAGGCAGGCGGCGTCCAGGTCGGCCAGCGAGACCAGCGGGGCCGAGTAGATGCGGTCCTTGTAGTTGAAGGCCCAGTCGTCGAGCATCCACCGGTTGTACGCATGCATGACCGCGGCGGCGGCCTTGGGCTCGTCCAGGTAGCTGATGGTGGCGACCATGTGGCCGCAGTAGAGGAAGCATCCCTCGACGCCGAACTCGTCCATCTTCTGCAGGCGCGGGTCGCGGGCGACCATGTCGGGCGTCATGTGCACGCGCATGTCCACGTTCTCCTTGCCTTCCTTCTGCGCGCGCAGCCACTCGTGCAGCTTGCCCGGCGGCGGCACGCGGCCGTCCTCGGCGGTGTAGCCCGCGCTCACCTCGACCTTGCGCGCCCCCACGTAGAGCGCGTACTCGCCGTCGGCACCGACCTTCCATTCGTAGCCCCACTCCTTCTTGAACTTCTCGGGCAGGTAGCGGCTGAAGGCATCGGGCGTCTCGTACAGATGCGTGTCGCCGTCGAAGATCGGGCCGGCGAAGGCCGGGGCGGCGCCGGAGGGCTGGATGCTGGGGCTTGCGCTCATGAGGGTCTCCATCAAAGGATCGAATCGGTTTTCGGGTCGCCGAGGCAACGCCGCGACGGGTGGCTCAGACCTGCGACTTCGGCAGTCGGACGACCAGCCCGTCGCACAGGGCGGTGACACGGATCTGGCAGCTCAGGCGGCTGTTGTCCATCGGATGGAGGGCGCACTCGAGCATGTCGCGCTCGGCGGATTCGGCCGGCGGCAGGCGCGCCACCCAGGCCTCGTCGACATAGCAATGGCAGGTGGCGCAGCTGCACGAGCCGCCGCAGTCGGCCATGATGCCGGGCACGAGCCCGTCGATCGCCGCCTGCATCACCGAGTGGCCGGCCTCGACCTCCAGCGGGTGCTCCTTGCCGTCGAACTCGATGATGGTGATGCTGGGCATGTGTCTTCCTTGTCTCGTTGTCGGTGGCTGCCTCGCGACTCAGGCCGGCGGCAGCAGGGTCTTGAGCGGGACGCCGTCGTCGGCCAGCTGGTCGGCGTCCACCGCGATCTTCTCGGCGACCAGGCGCTTGGCCAGCATGAATTCCGGCACGCGGTTGACGGTGTCGACTGCCAGCACGCGGTCGCCCTTCAGGTAGAACGCGGCAAAGGAGCGCTGCTCCGGCGAGCCGCGCAGCACGAACCGGTCATGGCCCTGGGCCAGGCCGACCATCTTCAGCTTCAGGTCGTACTGGTCGGACCAGAACCACGGCACGCTGTCGTGCGGGCGATCGATGCCGACCAGCGCCGCAGCGGCCGAGCGCGCCTGCTCCAGCGCGTTGGGCACTGATTCGAGCCGGATCGAACGTCCGTACAAGGCGCTGTGGAAGCGCGTGCAGTCGCCCGCGGCGACGATGGCCGGGACGCTGGTGCGCGAGCAGGCGTCGACCAGGATGCCGTCGTCCACGGCCAGTCCGGCGGCGGCTGCGAGCTCGGTATTGGGAACCAGGCCGATGCCCGCGATGACGAGGTCGGCCTCGACGAGCTCGCCGTCCGCGCAGCGCACGCGGGTGACCAGCCTGCCCGCATGATCGAGCTCGAAGCCGTCCACCTGGACGCCGACGCGCAGGTCGACGCCGGCCTCGCGGTGCACGCGCTCGTAGAAGGCCGAGACGCGCGGCTCGGTCACGCGCGCGAGAACCCGCGCGGCAGCCTCCAGCACGGTGACCTTCAGGCCGCGCTTGACGGCGACCGCGGCCACCTCGAGGCCGACATAGCCGCCGCCCACGATGACCAGCCTGGCCCCGGGGACGAAGCGCTGTCGGATGCGATCGACGTCGGCGAGCGTGCGCAGGTAGTGGAAGTTCTCGGCGGCATCCGCGCCGGCGCAGGCGGCCGGCAGCGGACGCGCCCGGCCGCCGGTGGCCAGCGCGAGCCGCGCATAGGACATCGAGCCGCCGTCGTCGAAATGGATCTGCGAGCCGGCGCAATCGATCGCGCGCACGTGCCGGCCGGCGATCAGTTCCACGCCGGCCTTGTCGTAGGCGGCGCGGCCCTTGAGCGCCAGCGAGTCGAGCGTGGCCTGGCCTGCCAGGTAGGCCTTGGACAGCGGCGGCCGGTGGTATGGCAGCGCCGGCTCGTCGCCGACGAGCGCGATGCCGCCCGGCCAGCCGGCTTCGCGCGCCTGGACGGCGAGCTCCGCGCCCGCGTGTCCGGCGCCGACCACTATCAGCACGTCATCAGATCGCATGTCACTGGCATCCAAAGCAACGTTGTCCCTCGTGTTTTCGTAATTATATACGAACGTTGTTTGACAATGCGAACGCTATTTTGTGTCGGGTTCAGGGCCATCCAGTCGTTTGCGCGGTCGGGCACGGACGATCGCACCCTCGGATCGGCGCCAGGCACCTTCACGTTCGCGGCGATCGAATCGCGCTGGGCGACAACGCAGCGCGAACGAGAAGATGCCAGGCACCTCCGGGCGGCATCGCCCTGCACCGATCGGGGCGCTTTGCCGCACAATCTTCGCCATGACTTCGTTCACTGCACTGATGCTGACCCAGGCCGGCAACGGCACCGACGCGGCGCTGGTCACGCTCGACGAGCGCGAGCTGCCCGCCGGCGATGTGGACGTCCGCGTCGAGTACTCCAGCCTCAATTTCAAGGATGCGCTGGCGATCACGGGTCGCGGCGCCATCGTCAAGCGCTGGCCGCTGGTGCCGGGCATCGACCTGGCGGGCGTGGTCGAACGCAGCGACCATCCCGGCTGGCAGGCCGGCGACCGCGTCGTCGTCAACGGTTGGGGCCTGGGCGAGACGCATTGGGGCGGCCTCGCTCAGCGCGCCCGCCTGAGCGCCGACTGGCTGCTGGCGCTTCCGGCCGCCTACGACAGCCGGCAGGCCATGGCGGTGGGCACGGCAGGCTACACCGCAGCGCTGTGCGTGATGGCGCTGCAAAAGCACGGCCTGGCGCCCGGCGGCGGCCCGGTGCTGGTCACCGGCGCCTCCGGCGGCGTCGGTTCGGTGGCGGTGGTGCTGCTGGCCGGCCTGGGCTTCGAAGTGGCCGCCTCGACCGGCCGGCCCGAGCAGGCCGCCTACCTGCGCGAGCTCGGTGCCACCACGATCGTCGAACGCGCCTCGATGGCGGCACCAGGCAAGCCCTTGCAGAGCGAGCGCTGGGCCGGCGTGGTCGACACCGTGGGCAGCCACACGCTGGCCAACGCCTGCGCGGCCACGCGCTGGAACGGCGCGGTCGCCGCCTGCGGCCTGGCCCAGGGCGCCGACCTGCCGGCCTCGGTGCTGCCCTTCATCCTGCGCGGCATCACGCTGTACGGCATCAACTGCGTGTTCACGCCGAACGCGACGCGCACCCAGGCGTGGGCTCTTCTCGCGCAGCACCTGTCCGCGGCGAAGCTGGCAGCGATGACCTTGGAGATCGGGCTCAGCGAAGCGATCCGCGCGTCCGCCGACCTGCTCGATGGACGCTTGCACGGACGCACAGTCGTCGCCGTCGACCGCTGAAAAGCCGGATTTCCCGCGCGCCCACTACAATCGCGCCGCTGCAGCATTCGCTGCAAGCATCGACATCCAAGTACGAGAACTCATGGCAACTGCAAAGAAGACCCCCGCTCCCGTCGTCAAGAAGGCCGTCAAGGCCGCTGCGCCGGCCAAGTCCACCAAGGCCTCCGTGAAGACGGCCGCCAAGACCACCAAGGCCGCCAAGGCCCCGGCCGCCGCGCCCGCCGCGCTCAAGCCGATCAAGACCGCGTTCAACAAGTCCAGCCTCGCGACCCACGTCGCCGAGCAGTCGGGCGTCGAAGTGAAGTCGGTCAAGTCCGTCCTGGCCTCGCTCGAGTCGGCGATCCTGGCTTCGGTGCACAAGAAGGGCCTGGGCGAATTCACGCTGCCCGGCCTGCTCAAGGTCGTCGTGCACAACGTGCCGGCCAAGAAGAAGCGCATGGGCAAGGACCCGTTCACCGGCGTCGAGCGCATGTTCGCGGCCAAGCCGGCGTCCGTGAAGATCAAGACGCGCGCGCTCAAGAAGCTGAAGGACGCGGCGCTGTAAGCGTCACCCCGCGCAGGCCGAGGGCCCGCCGCAAAACGAAAGAGCCGCAACTGCGGCTCTTTTTTTTGGTTCATCGCCGATCTGCGGGGAACAGATCGGTCGAAATCGTCGGCATGCCAGGTCGGTGCCGGAGGTGTCTGGCATCGCATCGAGTCGCCGCGACCGATCTCATCATCGGACCAGCGGCGACCGGCGACTCGGTGCGATGCCTGACGCCGGCCCCGACGGGATCGGCGCCAGGCACGTTCTCGTCCGCGAAGAAGGGGTCCCGCTCGTTGACATCGCAGCGCGAACTAGAACATGCCAGGCACCTCGGTCCGCAGGTCGTGGTCGGGGCGCCCTGCGTGACTCGACCCAAACACCGCCTTCTCTTTGCCGCTGAGCACTCCCGTAGATCGGCGAAGAACCTTTTTTGGCTGCGGCCTGGCTCAGGCGCGGCGGTCGCCGAACATCCGGTCGATGTCGATGAACTCGGTCATGCTGTCCGAGAAATCCTTCAGGGCGCCGGGCGCCATCGCGGCGGCGAGGCGCTCGGTGGGCTGGTCGGGCTGGGAGGCGGCGTGGCTGGGGCGGTCGCCATGGCGACGACGCAGCACCTGCTCGATGCGCCGGCGCAGCAGCACCAGGCCGGGGCCGTAGCGATCGAGATCGAACGCGTCCAGTGCCTGCGCGGCGTGGCGCAGCACCGCGGCCGGGACGTCGTCGACGCCGCGTTCGCCGTTCTTGACCAGCGCCCGCTCCAGCAAGGCCAGCGACGGCAGGCGCGGATGGTGGCCCACTTCGCCACCGAGCATCTCGCGCAGGTTGGCGCAGACCTCGGTCACCTCGCGCGGCGTCATGGACGGCAGTTCGGCCGAACTGCGGCGCCGCGGAGAAGCCTCCGTCACACGCCGGGTGCCCGCCTTGCGCGGCCTGGTATCGAACACGAAATGCCAGTCGAGGCCGCGGCGCTCGAGGCGGATCGGGCGCGTCAGCAAGCTGCGCAGCCGATTGAGCACCCCGACGGCGACGGGGGCAGCGGACAGGGCCGAGACGGTATGGGAGGAGATCATTTTTGGACCAACGAAAAGCGATGCCTTGCAGGCCGGTTGCAAACAAACGCCCTCAGCGGCAGCGTCGTCCGGATCCGGCGGCTGCC
>JBJMWF010000244.1:0-15463 GCA_045810265.1 Vitreoscilla sp.
CGACGCGGAGATCAGTGGCCAGCCGCCCGAGTCCAGCGGCTGGTCGATGCCTTCCCAGCCCAGATGCGTGGCGCCTTTCGCGCCGGCGTGGCCCAGCTGCATGCCGATGTGCGCGTCGCTGTGCGTGTGCACCCAATCGACGATGCGTGCCCAGGCCTGGCCCTGCGTGTCGGTGTACAGGCCCGGGCAGCCCTTGGTGATGCGCGCATCGGCGCTGACGCAGGTCATCTCGGCCATCACCAGCGCGGCCCCGCCCATCGCGCGGGCGCCCAGGTGCACGAGATGGTAGTCGCCGACGACGCCGTCGATGGCCGAGTACTGCGCCATCGGCGAGACGACGACGCGGTTCTTCAGCGTGATCGAGCGCATCCTGAACGGCGTGAACATCGGCGGTGTCGCGATACAGGGTGCCGTATCGGAGACATGCTGCGCGAACCAGCGCTCGTAGCCCTCGAGCCAGCCGGCGTCGCGCAGGCGCAGGTTCTCGTGGCTGATTCGCTGGCTGCGCGTCAGCAGCGAATACATGAACTGCTCGGGCGGCAACGGGTCGCAGTAGCGCGTGCCGCAGACCTCGAACCATTCCATCGCGTTCCAGGCCGCGTTCTGCAGGCGCAGCACCTCGACGGCGCGAAGAGCCTGGTAACGATCGAGCAGGGTGGGCAAGGCGGACGGCGCCACGTCGTCACCGGCTTGCCTGAATTGGTTCGCGAGCTCGATGGCGTCCTCGAGCGCCAGCTTGGTGCCCGAGCCGATGGCGAAATGCGCGGTGTGCACCGCGTCGCCCATCAGCACGAGGGGCGCGTGGCCGCTCTCGCGTCCGTCCGCGGCGACCCACCACTGCGCGCACTTCACGCGCTGGAAGTTGAGCCACGCGGAACCGCGCAGATGGCGGGCGTTGCTCATCAAGCTGGCGCCCTGCAGGTGGCGCGCGAACACCTGCTCGCAGAACGCGACCGAGGCGTCGGCATCGAGCTTGTCCAGACCGTGCGCCAGCCAGACATGCTCCGGGCATTCGACGATGAACGTCGAGGTCTGGGCGTCGAACTTGTAGATGTGGGCCTGGAACCAGCCGTGCTCGGTGCGTTCGAACACGAAGGTGAACGCGTCGTACAGCTTCCTGGTGCCCAGCCAGATGAAGCGGTTCGGCCGCGTGACGATGTCCGGCTGGAAGACGTCGGCGTACTTCTGGCGCACGACAGAGTTGACGCCGTCGCTGGCGACGATCAGGTCGGCGTCCGGGAATTCAGTGTCGCTGCGCACCTCGCGATCGAACTCGAGTTTCACGCCCAGCGACTCGCAACGCGCTTGAAGAATGTTGAGCAGCCGCTTGCGGCCGATGCCCACGAAGCCGTGTCCGCCCGAGCGGATGGTTCGGCCCTTGAACTCCAGGACGATGTCGTCCCAGTGCGCGAACGCGGCCTCGATCGCGCCGGCCGTCTCCCCGTCCCAGCGACGCAGGTGGGCCATGGTGGCGTCGGAAAAGACCACGCCCCAGCCGAAGGTGTCGTACGGCCGGTTGCGCTCGACCACCGTGATGTCGTGGCCCGGGTCGAGCTTCTTCATCAGGAGGGCGAACGTGAGGCCGGCGGGGCCGCCGCCGATGCAGACGATGCGCATGCTGTCCTCGGCTATCCTGGAATCTCTTCCGGGTGGGTCGGAAGATGCTTGAGGTGTCAATAGTTTAATATTAAACTAAATTCCTGGCCTTCCGCAAGCTGGGGCGGCCTCTCCAGGAGCAACCCGATGATCTCGAGAGACGACTGCGCACGGCGCGACGGCGCGGACGCGCTGGCCCCGCTGCGCGAGCAGTTCATGCTGCCAGAAGGCGTGATCTATGTCGACGGCAATTCCCTCGGCGCGCTGCCCCGCGCGACGCCGGCGCGGGTGGCCGCCGCCGTGCAGCAGGAGTGGGGCGACGGGCTGATCCGCAGCTGGAACGACGCCGGCTGGATCACGCTGCCCCAGCGCGTGGGCGACCGCATCGGGGCGCTGATCGGCGCGCGGCCGGGCGAAGCCGTCGCGGCGGATTCGACCTCGGTCAACCTGTTCAAGGTGCTCAGCGCCGCGTCACGCATCGTCGAAGCCGATTCACCGGGCCGGCGCGTCATCGTCAGCGAGCGCCAGAACTTCCCGACCGACCTGTACATCGCCGAAGGCCTGTGCCGTGAGCTGGGCTGGTCGCTGGAACTGCTGGAGCCGCCTGCCATCGTCGAGCGGCTGGCGGACGGCCGCGGCGCCGACGTCGCCATCCTGATGCTGACGCAGGTCAACTACCGCACGGGTGCCCTGCACGACATGGCCGCCGTCACCGCGCTGGCCCACGCGGCCGGCGCGCTGATGGTATGGGATCTCGCGCACAGCGCCGGCGCGCTGCCGGTCGACCTGAACGCCGCTGACGCCGACTTCGCGATCGGTTGCGGCTACAAGTTCCTCAACGGCGGTCCCGGCGCGCCGGCCTTCGTGTGGGCGCATCCGCGTCACGCCGAGCGCTTCTGGCAGCCCTTGTCCGGCTGGATGGGCCACGCGGCGCCGTTCACGTTCAAGCCGGGATACGAGCCCGCGGCGGGCATCTCGCGCTTCCTGTGCGGCACGCCGGCGGTGCTGTCGCTGACGGCGCTCGAGTGCGGCGTCGACACGCTGCACGCGGCCGACACTCTCGGCGGCATGGCCGCGATCCGCGCCAAGTCCATCGCGTTGACGGAGCTGTTCATCGCGCTGGTCGACGAGCGGTGCGCCCGGCTGGGTTTCGCCTGCGCGAGTCCGCGTGACGCGCGCCTGCGCGGCAGCCAGGTCAGCCTGACGCATGCCAGCGCCGATGGCGCGAGCCATGGCTACGCCATCATGCAGGCACTGATCGCGCGCGGCGTGATCGGCGACTTCCGCGCCGGCACCGCCGCCGACGCGTACGGCCCGGCCCTGCCCGACATCCTGCGCTTCGGCTTCACGCCGTTGTACCTGCGCTTCGTCGACGTCCACGACGCCGTCGAGCACCTGGTGCAGGTGATGCAGACTGAGGAATACCGGCAAGCCCGCTTCAACAAGCGATCGGCCGTCACCTGAAGACCGACAATCCCGCCATGAGCCAGACTCCCGACGATCCGAACACCGGCCGCTGCCCGATGGGCCATGGCGCCGATCCCGCGCCCGCGCCGGCCCGTGGCGAGCGCATCGTCGCGGAAGAGGGCGCGCAGCTCGACTTCAAGCAGGACATGAGCTACGGCGACTACCTGCATCTGGACCAGGTGCTCGCGGCGCAGCACCCGCTCTCGCCCGACCACAACGAGATGCTGTTCATCGTGCAGCACCAGACCTCCGAGCTGTGGATGAAGCTGATGCTGCACGAGCTGCGCGCGGCGGTGGCGGCGATCTCCGCCGACCAGCTGGGCACCGCCTTCAAGATGCTGGCGCGCGTCAGCCGCATCATGGAGCAGCTGGTGCACGCCTGGGACGTGCTGGCCACGATGACGCCGCCCGAGTACTCAGCGATCCGGCCCTACCTGTCGGCCAGCAGCGGCTTTCAGAGCTACCAGTACCGCTGCATCGAATTCACCATGGGCAACAAGAACGCGGCGATGCTCAAGCCGCACGAGCACCGGCCCGATCTGCTCGCGCAGGTGGAACAGGCCTTGCGCGCGCCATCGCTGTACGACGAGAGCCTGCGCCTGCTGGCGCGCCGCGGCCTGGCGGTGCCGGCCTCGCACCTGGAGCGCGACTGGACCCAGCCCTATGTCGAAAGCGACGCCGTGCGCGACGCCTGGCTGACGGTCTATCGCGATCCGAACCGCCACTGGGACCTGTACCAGCTCGGCGAGGAGTTGACCGACCTGGAGGACGCCTTCCGTCTCTGGCGCTTCCGCCACGTGACGACGGTGCAGCGCATCATCGGCTTCAAGCGGGGCACCGGCGGCACCGGCGGCGTCAGCTACCTGCGCAAGATGCTCGACACCGTGCTGTTCCCCGAGGTCTGGGCCTTGCGCACGGAGCTCTGAAAGCCCGGGCCTGCGCAGCCTTGCGGCTCGACGGCAGCTCGCAGTTACTGTCGAGTAGACGCGCGATGCCGCGCTTTACTGTCGAGTAGATCCGCGTAAATGCCGGACTTTCTTGGCGCAAACCGCCCATATTGACCGTAAGATTCGCCCGTACCATGTAGGACAAGGGCGCGTAATCGTGCCCGATCGCAGCACTTTCTGCTGTGTCCATCAAGCGGGATACGGAAACGTCAAGATGAATTTCTGGGGCAAGTTGGCAGTCGCCGCATCGGTCGCGTGGGTCTCCTCCACCGCATTCGCGCTCTCCGACCCGACCACTCGCCAAGGCGAGTCCCTGTCCGCTCTGGCCAATGTCGAGGCGTCCGACGACGCCCGCTACGTCGAGCACTGGATCCACGAGAAGGGGGACGACCACGGCCGCCCTTTCGTGATCGTCGACAAGAAGGCGGCGCGCATCTATGTGTTCGGCGCCGGCGGCAAGCTCGTGGGCGAGTCGTCCACCATCCTCGGCCAGTCGCGCGGTGACATCCCCGTGCCCGGCGCGGGCCAGAAGAATCCTTCGGCGCTGCTGCCCGACGAGCGCAAGACGCCGGCCGGCCGCTTCGAATCGGTGCCCGGCAGGAACCTGCACGGCGAACCGGTGGTCTGGGTCGACTACGACACCGGCATCGCGATCCATCGTGTGCGCCCCGGCGTCTCGCTGGAGCGGCGCACGGCCAGCCTCGCCACCGAGGATCCGACCGACAAGCGCCTGTCGCTGGGCTGCGTCGTGGTGCCCGAGGAGTTTTTCTGGGGCATCGTGCTGCCCACGATGGGCCGCGTGCGCGGCACCGTCTACGTGCTGCCGGAAGACGGCCCGGTGCAGGCGATGTTCGCCGAACCCAAGGCCGACACCACTGTCGCCGCCACGCGGCGCGTGAACGTGAGCGCCCGATAGGCTCGCGGGCGAGCTCAGGCTTGGCCTGGCATCTCGGGCGCCTTGCCCTCGTGAAGCATCTTCAGCGAGCACTCGAACTCGTGCCGCACCCAGTCGCGTAGCGCGATCAGCGGCGGCCAGTTCTTCAGCGCCGGCGGGTAGACCAGGCTGTAGGGCTGGACGCGATCGAGGATCAGCGAGACGTCGAACAGCCTGGCCAGCCGGCCGTCGCGCAACGCGTCGGCCGCAAGCAACTCCCGCACGACAGCCAGCCCCAGGCCCTGTTCGGCGGCCTGCAGCATCAATCCGACATCGCTGAACGACGCGACCGGCGTCGGCCGCGTGCGCACGCCGGCAGCCGCGAACCAGCTCTCCCAGGTGTCTGCCTCGCCCAGCAGCGGCTCGCGCGCGAGGTCGCCTGGCGTTCCCCGGTTCAGCCGTTGCGCCGTCTGCGGATCGGCGACGGCCACCATGGGCGTGGGCGTGTCGTACAGGCGCTCGTGCAGCACGCCGGGCCACGGTCCGGCGCCGGTGCGGATGCCGGCGTGGAAGCCGTCGCGCTGCAGGTCGATGACCGTCAGCGACGATTCGATCTCGATCGTGATCTCCGGATGCCGCGTGCGCCACAGGCCCAGGCGCGGCAGGAACCAGCGCTGCGCGAACGACGGCACCATCGTGATGCGAAGCCCCTGCGTGGCGCCCGCCGCGGCCGCGGCCGCCTGCACGCCGTCCTCCACCAGGGCGAGGGCCGGCGCCGCCTGGCGCAGCAAGGCCTGGCCGGCCGCATTCAGGTGGATGCGCCGGGCGCGGCGATCGAACAGCGCAAAGCCGAGGCGGCTTTCGATCTCGCCGATCTGCTGGCTGACGGCGCTGTGCGTCAGGTGCAGCACCTCGGCGGCCGCGCGCAGGTTCTCGAGCTGCGCCACGGCGACGAAGGTCGGCAGGAAGTTCAGCGGGATCTTGGACATGATGCGCTTGGTCAGCTGAGCTTACCAACATCGACTGAATTCGTCGATATCCAGGGGTTTATCTCCGTCCTACTCTTACCAACATCGAAGTTCAACGGAGAAGCACCATGACCACCTGCACCGTCACCCCCACGCTGGCCGCCCCCCTCGGAACGCGTTTCCTGCAGGCCCTCTTCGGCTACTTCAGCCGCTCGGTCGTCACGCGCGAGGCCGCCGACCAGGCCTGGATCGATTCCGGTCTCGGGCGCCTGGACGAGGCAACGCTTGACGACATCGGCGCGCCGCCCCACCTGGCCGAGCGCGCAAGGCTGAGGGAGGCCTGGAAGCTGGCGGCCGCGCTCGACGCGACGCGCCACCTCTGATCAGCGGGCGGCGAGCTGTTCGCGGAAGCGCAGGTAGTCTTCCGCGGACTGCCGG
Organism: Vitreoscilla sp.; assembly: GCA_045810265.1. GTDB lineage: Bacteria > Pseudomonadota > Gammaproteobacteria > Burkholderiales > Burkholderiaceae_C > Scleromatobacter. The sequence continues at coordinate 6,291 of JBJMWF010000244.1, forward strand.
GGCCGCTCGATCATCGGCGCATGGCCGACGTGCGGCATGACGATGGCCTGCGCGTTCGGCAACAGCGCCTTGAGCACCGGCACCGTGCCGACCGACAGGGCGCGGTCCTCGTCGCCCCACACGATCAGCGTCGGCGTGGCCAGTCCCTTGACGGCGGCGTCGACCGAGTCGGTGGCGATCTGCTGGAACACCTGGCGCTCGAGCGGCTGGTTGGCCATGCGCTCGCGCGCCAGCGTGTTCATCACCGAGCCCGGGATGTAGGGCGGATCGCTCATGACGAAGCCCAGGAAGGCCGGGAAGTCGCTTTCCTTGGTGATGATCAGCGGGTTGGTGTCGGTGGTCGTGACGATCCTGGCCAGCTCGCTGGGCGGTGCGGCGCCGATGCCGGCGCAGTCGATCAGCCACAGGCTGGCTACCTCCTGCGGATGTTGCGCCGCCAGGCTCATGGAGATGCCGCCGCCCATCGAATTGCCACCGAGGTCGAAGCGCGCCAGGCCCAGCGCCTGCGTGAAGTCGTGCAGGCGACCGGCCTGCGCCGCATAGCGGTAGTCGACGTCGCTGCGGTGCGACGATTCGCCGAAGCCGACGAGGTCCGGCACGATCACGCGGTAGCGCGGCGTGAGGTAGCGCGCGACGCGCGTGAAGTTGTCCTTGTCGGCCCCGAAGCCGTGCACCAGCACCAGCGGGTCGCCGCTGCCGCCCTCCAGGTAGACGATGTGCGTGCCGTCGGCCAGCGCGATCTCCTTGCGCACGAGGTTGGCGCGCGAACGCTCCATGGCGTACGCGGTGTCCTTCAGCGACGGGCCCATGCTGTCGCAGGCGGACAGCGCCGCCGCGGCGGCAATGGTGCAGGCAAGCAGGGCGGAGCGGATTCGGAGCGGCATGCGGCGGGCGATCGGTGACGAGGAGGACGTCACTGTAGTCGGCGCCGCCGCTTCAGGCGACTCGCATTCGGCCGCCGGGCGTCAGGCGCGGACGAAGGCGCTCGACTCACCCAGCGCGGCCAGCGACCGCTCGAGCGCGGCGAAGCAGTCGGCGTCGATCGAGCTGCCGATGCCGGCTCGCATCACCTGCAGCGCCTGGGCCGTGCCCATCGCGCCGCGGTAGGGGCGATCGGCGGTGAGCGCGTCGAAGATGTCGGCCGTGGTGATGATGCGCGTCTCGAGACGGATGTGACGCGCGTCCAGGCCGCGCGGGTAGCCGGTGCCGTCCAGCTTCTCGTGGTGCGCGCCGGCCACGCGGGCGAGCACGCCGAAGGCGCTGATGCGCCCGAGGATCTGCTCGGTGTGCAGCGCATGGCGTTGCACCGCGGCCCATTCCAACGGGTCGAGCTTGCCGGGCTTGTCGAGGATCTGGTTGCTCACGCCCAGCTTGCCGACGTCGTGCAGCAGCGCGCCGCGACGCAGCCAGCGGCGCTCGGGCGCAGCCAGGCCCAGCTGCTCGCTGACCTGGTCGGCGATCAGCGCGACGCGCGAGCTGTGGCCCGCCGTCCACGGGCTCTTGGCATCGACGATCTGGCCGAAGGCCAGCGCGATGTCATCGAGGTAGTCGTCGCCCACGGGCTGCGGCTCCTGCGCCGGTTCCATCTCGAGCACGCGCTGCTCGAGGTCGTCGGACGCCAGCTGGCGCCAGAACGCGGGGTCGCGCGCGAGCACGGCGAATGCATCGGCCAGGCGCGGCTCGAACCAGCGGCCGCTGCGGCGCGCGACCTCCTCGCGCGTGGCCTGCGGGCCGGCGCCGGCATGGAAGACGTCCACCAGCTGCGCCAGCAGAGCGATGCGCGAGTACAGCGGAATCTCGTCGCCTTGCAGACCCTGCGGCTGGCCGCTGCCGTCCCAGTGTTCGTCCAGGCCCTGGATGCCGTCCGCCACGTCCTCGCTGAAACGCAGCTGGCGCGCGATCTGGGCGCCGCGCGAGCAGCGCGTCTCGACCAGCTCGCGGGCGATCTCGGCGCCGTTGTGCACGGCGTTGACGATAGCCCGGAAGCGCTCGGCAAGCCCGGCCTTGACGCCCGTGTGCCGGATGACGAAGTTCATCAGGCTGGGCAGGCCCAGCCCGACCATCCGTCGATCGCGCTTGAACGACAGGTCGTCGGTCAGGAACAGCTCGCAGATGCGGGCGGCGGTGCTGCTGCAGCCGGAATCCTTCAGCAGCGTCGCGTAGTACAGCTCGCGCATCTGCACGATGTTCAGGCCGATCGCGCGGCCGATCTGCTGGCCGATCCAGCAACTGCGCACGCAGTGGCCGGCCGGCTGGCCTTCGGTCAGGTCGAGCGCGTGGCTCAGCGAACCGAGCAGCTCGCCCAGGCGCGGGCCGTTGGCCAGGGCCGGCGCGGGGGCGCGCGGCGCCGGCGCGAGCCGGTCGCGGCGCCAGCTGGATGCGGACGGCGTGCCGCCGTGCGTGTCGTTGGCGGCGGCCGCGTGCAGGAGATCGAGCTGGGCATCCATCCTGGGTCTATCGGCGCGGCGCCGCCGGGCTGAAGTCCGCAGAGCGTGAGAAGTTCGCGCTCCGCCGGCTCGGCAGCAGCTCAATTTCCGGCGCGCCGCGGTCGATAACCATCCTGACGCCTCTCTGACACCCCGCCCTCGAACATCCATGGCCGCCGCCGACGACCTGTCGAACACGCCGAACCGAATCGCTCGCAGCGCCCCGATCGCGGTGCGGCTGGCGCTCGCCTTCGGCTTGCTGCTGGCGCTGCTGGCCGGCGGCGTGGCGCTGGCGCTCAAGCAGGCCGAACTGGTGGGCGAGTCGAGCCGGGTGGTGGCCGAGTCCAGCTTGCGCCAGGTGCTGCTGGCGCGCCAGGCCGAAAAGGCCGCGCAGGCCGGCGCGCAGCACCTGCACACCTTGTTCCTGCTGGACGCCCGCTCCGACCGCGTGCCCGTCTACGCATTGATCGACACCGAATTCGCCGACCAGAAGACCGCGCTGTCGCAACTGCTGGCCGATGCCCACGCGGTCGAGGACGCCGTCGTCGTCGAACGCCTGATCTCGACGCGCGGCCGCTTCGAGGCCGCGTTCCAGCACACCGTCGAAGAGGTCGAGCTCGATCTGAACGCCGCCCGTCCGATCATGATCAAGGAGACGCTGCCGGCGCTCCACGACATGCTCAACGCGCTCGATGCGCTGGTGGCCATCAAGTCGGCGCAGGCCAACGCCACGATCTCCAGCATCCGCATGCAGCAGGCCAAGAGCCGCGAATACGTGCTCGAGCTGGCCGGCCTGGCGGTGGTGGTCGCGCTGATGTGCGCGGTGATGATCACGCGCTCGATCACCAGGCCGCTCGCGCTGACCGTGGCGCTGGCGCGCGAGATTGCCGACGGCAAGCTGGACAGCCCGATGCCGGAGGCCGGCCGTGACGAGGTCGGCCGCCTGATCACCGCGCTCGGCGAGATGCGCAACAGCCTGGCGCAGCGCGAGGCGCGCATCGTCGACCTCGCCTTCCGCGATCCGCTGACCGGGCTGGCCAATCGCACGCTGTTCAACGATCGCCTCGACCAGGCCGTCGGCACCGCGGTGCGCACCGGCCACGCGATGTCGGTGCTGCTGATCGACCTCGATCGCTTCAAGAACGTCAACGACGTGCTGGGCCATCCGGTCGGCGACGAGTTGCTGAACCAGGTCGCCGGCCGCCTGACGCGCGAGCTGCGCCGCACCACCGACACGGTGGCGCGCATCGGCGGCGACGAGTTCGCGGTGCTGCTGCCGGCGCAGGGCCGCGAAGGCGCCGCGCTGCTGGCGCGCCAGCTGCTGACGGCGCTGGACACGCCGGTGACGATCGAAGGCCAGACGGTGGACGTCAGCGGCTCGATCGGCATCGCCACCTTCCCCGACGACGGCAGCAACCCGACCGAGCTGATGGCGCACGCCGACTCGGCGATGTACGTCGCCAAGCAGACGAGCTCCGGCTATGCGGCGTTCACGCCGAAGATGGCGCGCACGGGCGAGCACGGCCTGAGTCTGCTGTCCGACCTGCGCCGGGCCGTCGACGAGAACCAGTTCTACCTGCAGTACCAGCCCAAGATCTCGCTGGCCGACCGCAGCTGCCTGTCGGCCGAGGTGCTGATCCGCTGGCGCCATCCGACGCGCGGCTTCGTGCCGCCGGACCAGTTCATCCCGTTCGCCGAGCAGACCGGTTGCATCAAGTCCATCACGCGCTGGGTGCTCGCGCGCGGGCTGGCCCAGCTGGCCGCCTGGCGCGCCTCGGGCCTGGAGATGTCGCTCAACATCAACGTGTCGACGCGCGACCTGGTGCAGCAGGACCTGCCCGCGCTGGTGCGCGCCCAGCTGCTCGCCGAAGGCGTGGCCGCGCGCCACCTGTGCCTGGAAGTGACCGAGAGCGCCATCATGGAAGATCCGGCGCATGCGCTGGCCTCGCTGCAGGCGCTGCACGAGATGGGCGTGCAGCTGTCGATCGACGACTTCGGCACCGGCTACTCGTCGCTGGCCTACCTGAAGAAGCTGCCGGTGCAGGAGCTCAAGATCGATCGCTCGTTCGTCATGAACCTGGATCTCGACGACAACGACCTGAACATCGTGCGCTCGACCATCGGCATGGCCCACCACATGGGCCTGAAGGTGGTGGCCGAAGGCGTCGAGACCGAATCGGTGGCCGCCCAGCTCAAGACGCTGGGCTGCGATGGCGCGCAGGGCTACCTGTTCAGCCGTCCGCTGGGCGCCGACGATTTCCTCGCCTGGGCCGTCGCCGCGCGCGCCGCCAATCCGCCGCTTCGTCTTGGTGCACCGGGCGATGCGGCGCCTGCGAATCCGCCAGAAACCATTCCCACCTCGATCTGAACGGACCGGCTGCGCCGGTTTCGACGCTGTTACCACGAACCGGCCGCTCAAATGGGTGGTTCTGCGTCGAGCGGCATTGACACGCCCCCGCCTCAGCTGCAATCCTCTGCCCTCGACCGAGGGGAAACGAGAACAGATGAAGCAGCGGACATCCGGCGCCGCGCCACCCGCGAAGGCATCTGCGCCCTCGCTTTCGCCCGCGCGCGTCTACGAGGAGTCGCTCGCCTCCGGACTGCGGAGGGCGGATCCTTACGCCGTCTTCTCGGTCCGCGCGCTGAGCCTGCTGGTCGCGTTTTCCGGCGCCATGCTGCTGGTGGTGGCGCTGGTGCTGGGAAGCGTCGGCCCGATGGGCCAGCTGGGCCACTCGCGCGTGCTGGTGGGCTCTTGCCTGCTGGTGGGCGGGCTGGTCGCCTGGGTGCTGTCACGTCGGGCCTGGAACCGCGCTTCGGCGGCCGTGTCGCTCGTCGTGTCCTTGGCCGGGCTGATGCTGCATGCCTTGTACTCCGGGCTCGGCACGCAGGCCATCGTGCTCGGCTCGGCCGCGCTGCTGGTCATGGTGGGCGGCGTCCTCATCAACATGCCGGCCGCGGCCGCGCTGGCCGTGGCCACGGTGTCCATGATCGCCGGCCTGGAGATGGCCGAGGACCGCGGCCTCATCGCCACGACGGTCGCGGGTACGCATGGCGCATCGCGCACGCTGTCGTTCGCGATGCTGACGGCGGTCGGCCTGGCCGCCGCGTGGATCGTGCGCCGCCAGCTGCAGGGCACCGTGTCGCATGCGCAGGAACAGGAGCGCCGCATGAGCCGGCTGCTGCAGCTGGGCAGCGACTTCACGTGGGAGATGGATCACCGCGGCCATCTGACCTACCTGTCGCCCTCGTTCGAGATGCACACCTCGCATACGGTGGCGGAATTCATGCAGCTGGCCAAGCCGGGCGGTCCCACCTTCGTCGACGACGAGCAGTGGGCGCTGCTGCTGGCCGACCTGAAGGCGCGCCGCCCGTACCGCGACCGCGTGATCCACTTCATGGCCCGCGACGGCAGGGAGCTGTACATCAGCGGCAGCGGCGAGCCGCTGTTCGATGCCACCGGCCGGCACCTGGGCTGGTGGGGCGTCAGCCGCAATGCGACGGCCGAGGTGCTTGCGCAGCGCGAGCTGCAGCGATCGCAGGCGATGCTGGACCGGTTGTTCCGCCTCAGCCCCGACGCCGTGTGCGTGGCCAGCATGCGCGACGGCCGCGTGCTGCTCGCCAATCCGGCCTTCCTGCAGTTCGTCGGCCTGGACGAGTCCAAGGTCATGGGCCGCAACGGGGTCGAGCTGGGCTTCTGGCGCGACCAGGAGCCGATGCTCGCGCTCGGCCGCGCGATCTCCACGCATGGCTGGGTGCGCGACTTCCGCTCGGTCGCCTGGTCCGCCGACGGGGCGCAGCACTTCGTGCTGATCACCGCCGCCGCGTTCGACTGGGACGGCGAAGAGGTGGCCGTGATGACCACGCGCGACGTCACCGAGACCGAGCGCGCGAAGCAGGAGGGCGACGCCATCCTCGACAACGCCGTCGTCGGCGTCTGCCTGGTGCGCAATCACCGCCTCGAGCGCGTCAACCCGCAGCTCGAACGCATGCTCGGCCTGGTGCCCGGCTCGCTGGTGGGCAAACCGACCGAGGTGTTGTTCCCCAGCCGCGAGAAGTTCAGGGACTTCGTCGACATCTACGAGACCGCGCAGGCCTCGGGCGAGACGATAGACATCGAGCGCCGCGTCCCGCGCGCCGACGGTGTCAAGCTGCTGCTGCGCATGCGCGGCCGCGCGGTCGACCCCAAGCGACGACAGGAGACCGGCACCATCTGGGTCATCGAGGACATCACCGACCGCCGCCGCGCGGAGCTCGAGCTGGCCGGCGCGCAGCGCGACGCCGAGGCCGCCAGCCGCGCCAAGAGCAGTTTCCTGGCGACGATGAGCCACGAGATCCGCACGCCCCTGAGCGGCGTGCTGGGCCTGGCGCGCCTGCTGCAGGACGCCTCGCTGTCGACGCCGCGCCGCACGGCCTACCTGGCCCACCTGGTCGACGCCGCCGAACTGCTCAACGGCATCGTCTCGGATGTGCTGGACCTGTCCAAGATCGAGGCCGGCCACCTGCAGGTCGAGCACATCCCTTTCGACCTGCACGCGGTGGTCTGGAGTGCCTTCCGGACCTTCTCGCCGATCGGCCAGGAGCGCGGGCTCGAAATGAGCTGCCATGTCGCGCTCGACACGCCGCGCGAAGTGCTGGGCGACCCGGTGCGCGTGCGGCAGATCCTGTCGAACTACCTGTCCAACGCGCTCAAGTTCACCGACCGCGGCCGCATCCACGTGCGCCTGTTCCGGCGCACGCCCGAGGTCGCCCGCATCGAGATCAGCGACAGCGGCATCGGCGTCAGCCCGGAGCTGCGCGCCACGCTGTTCCAGCCGTTCACGCAGGCCGACAGCTCCACCACCCGGCGCTTCGGCGGCAGCGGCCTGGGCCTGTCCATCTGCCGCGAGCTCGCCACGCTGATGGGCGGCAACGTGGGCCTGGACAGCGATGGGCGCACCGGCAGCTGCGCCTGGGTCGAGCTGCCGCTGATCCAGGCCAGCGAGGAAGATTTCAGCACCATCGCGAGCCCGCTCGACGACACGCCCAAGCAGCCGCTGCAGGGCATGTGCGTGCTGCTGGCCGAAGACAATCCGGTCAACCGCCTGATCGTCGGCGCCATGCTGACGCGACTGGGCGCGCAGGTCATCGAGGCCACCAACGGCAGCGAAGCCATCGAGCAGGCGTCACGCGCGCCCGAGAGCGTGCACGCGATCCTGATGGACCTGCACATGCCCGAGATCGACGGCATCGAGGCGACGCGCCAGCTGCGCGCGCAGCCGTCCACCGCCCACCTGCCCATCATCGCGCTGACCGCCGCCGTGCTCGACGCCGAGCGCGCGCAGGCGCACGCGGCCGGCATGAACGGCTTCATCTCCAAACCCGCCGGCGAGGCCGACCTGTTGCGCGCGTTGTGGACCTACCTGCCCGGCGCCGAGGGGCCGGCCAGCGGGTTCATGCGCTTCGATCTCGACTAGGGCTCTCGAGCGCCAGGCGCGCGATGAAGCCGGAGCGTGTTTCGCCGCGTGCCGAGGCCAGCACGTCCAGGCGTCCGGTACGACCGCTTCCAAGCCAGCGTCATCGCTTGAGCATCTTGGCCACCGCCGGCGCGCGCAGCCGCCCCGCCTCGGGCATGCCCGAGCCCAGCAGCGGCCGCAGGTAGTCGAAGAACGCCGGCGTGACGTCGTTGCCGGCGGGCGCGATCAGCTCGTCTTCCATCGTGCGCGTCTTTCCCGCGACCGCCTCCAGCGGCTGCAGCACGAGGTCGACCGCGTAGTCGCCGACACGGCGGATCGCGACGGAGCCGTCGACATCGCCCCACATCGCGAACTGCACGGCCTTCTCGCCGACCTCGCGCGCCTCGTGCTGATCGACGTCGGAGACGCAGCCCAGGAACGAGCGCTGCAGGTAGCCGAAGGTGTCGCCGCGCACGCGCTTGATCTTCAGCTTGTCCTTGATCTGGTCGCACAGCAGGTCGGCCAGCGCGCCGGTGCCCGACAACTGCACGTTGCCGTGGGCATCGCGCTCGACGCTCTTGGCCAGCTTCTCGGCGATGGTGGCGCCGCTCTGGTCATGGATGCCTTCGGAGACAGCGATGACGCAGCGGCCGTGCTTCTCGTAGGCCGTCTTGACGTCGGCCAGGAAACCCTCGACCGAGAACGTGCGCTCGGGCAGGTAGACCAGGTGCGGGCCGTCGCCGGGGAAGCGTCGCGCCAGAGCGGCGGCGGCGGTGAGGAAGCCGGCGTGGCGGCCCATCACCACGCCGACGTAGACGCCGGGCAGGGCGGCGTTGTCCAGGTTGGCGCCGGCGAAGGCCTGGGCGACGAAGCGCGCGGCCGACGGGTAGCCTGGCGTGTGATCGTTGCCCACGAGGTCGTTGTCGATCGTCTTGGGAATGTGCACGCAGCGCAGCGGATGGCCCGCCTTGCGCGCCTCGTCGGCGACGATGCGCACGGTGTCCGACGAATCGTTGCCGCCGATGTAGAAGAAGTGGCCGATGCCGTGTGCCTGCAGCACCGCCAGGATGCGCTGGCAGTAGGCGAGGTCAGGCTTGTCGCGGGTGGATCCGAGCGCCGATGCCGGCGTGCGCGCGACCTGCTCGAGGTTGTGCAGCGTCTCCTGCGTCAGGTCGACCAGTTCCTCGTCGACGATGCCGCGCACGCCGTGCAGCGCGCCGTAGACACGCTCGACCTGCGCGAACCGCCGCGCTTCCAGCACCACGCCGACCAGCGACTGGTTGATGACGGCGGTCGGGCCGCCGCCTTGCGCGAC
>JBJMWF010000245.1:0-3779 GCA_045810265.1 Vitreoscilla sp.
GACGAACGCGCTCATGTTGTTGCGCGCATAGCCGTAGGCCAGGTTGAACATCGAGTAGTTCAGCGCGTGGAAGCCGGCCAGCGTGATGAACTGGAACTTGTAGCCCATCGCGCCCAGTTCGCGCTGGAACTTGGCGATGGTCGCGTCGTCGAGGTTCTTCTTCCAGTTGAACGACGGCGAGCAGTTGTAGGCCAGCAGCTTGCCCGGGAACTTGGCGTGGATCGCGTCGGCGAACGCCTTGGCGAAGGCCAGGTCGGGCTTGCCGGTCTCGCACCAGATCATGTCGGCGTACGGCGCGTAGGCCAGGCCGCGGCTGATGGCCTGCTCCAGGCCGTTGCGGGTGCGGAAGAAGCCTTCGACGGTGCGCTCACCGGTGCAGAACGGCTTGTCGTTGTCGTCGATGTCGCTGGTGACCAGGTCGCCGGCTTCGGCGTCGGTGCGCGCCAGCAGCACGGTAGGCGTGCCCATCACGTCGGAGGCCAGGCGCGCGGCCGACAGCTTGGCCACCGCTTCACGCGTGGGCACCAGCACCTTGCCGCCCATGTGGCCGCACTTCTTGGCCGCGGCCAGCTGATCCTCGAAGTGCACGCCCGAGGCACCGGCCTCGATCATCGACTTCATCAGCTCGAACGCGTTGAGAACGCCGCCGAAGCCGGCTTCCGCATCGGCCACGATGGGCGCGAAGAAGTCGATGTCGTTCTTGCCTTCGGACCACTGGATCTCGTCGGCGCGCTTGAACGTGGCGTTGATCTTCTTGACCACCTTGGGCACCGAGTCGACCGAGTACAGCGACTGGTCAGGGTACATCTCGCCATTGCTGTTGGCGTCGCCGGCCACTTGCCAGCCCGACAGGTAGATCGCCTTCAGGCCGGCCTTGACCTGCTGCATCGCCTGGTTGCCCGTCAGCGCGCCCAGCGCGTTGATGAAGGGCTCGGTGTTGACCAGGTTCCACAGCTTCTCGGCGCCGCGCCTGGCCAGCGTGTGGTCGATCTGAAGCGAGCCGCGCAGGCGAACCACGTCGGCCGCCGAGTAGGTGCGCTTGACGCCCTTCCAGCGCGGGTTCTCGGCCCAGTCCTTCTCGAGGGCGGCGATCTGCTGGTCACGGGTGAGTTGGGTCATGGTGGTTCCTTCGAAGTGGGAAGACGAGGTGGAAAGAGGCGTTCGTTGGGATCAAGCGTATCCCTGTTGCAAGCGAAATGGAAGACTTATGTCTTATATAAGACTAAAGACGTCTACTTTTGTAATCAATGACTTACGATCTTCGTTTCGCGATGCGACAAGGAATTTCCCATCATGAGAAACTTTGCTGCGACGCACCACCCGGCAATTTCGCAATGCGGAACGTCATGCCCGATGCGAAATTGACGGTTTTCGAAGGGCCGCTTCGCGCTTCGCAAAGCCCGTGCGCGAGAGCGCGCGAAGGCGACTGCCCTATCATCAGCTCGCAGCCCGCCTCAGGACGGCCAAGGCGCTGACGTCTCGCTCAAGGTCGCTCGTGACCGCATTCCCGTACCTCTCCCGCGCCGGCTTCCTGGGCGCCGCCCCGGCCTCTGCCGACCACCCGTTCGCCGTCGCCGGCGTCTGCTGGGACGGCTCGGTGACCAACCGTCCCGGCGCGCGCTTCGGTCCGCGCGCCATCCGCAGCGCCAGCCACATGCTGTGCGACGCCACCCACCCGTATTTCGACGTCTCGCCCACGGCATTCGTCGGCGATGCCGGTGATCTTGCGCTGCCCAACACCGGCCTGGAGGCCATGCGCGCGGCGATGCCCGAGCAGGCCGGAGCGCTGATCGCGGCGCACCAGATGGTGTGGCTGGGCGGGGACCACTCGATCACGCTGCCGCTGCTGCGCGCCTACCGGGCGCACCACGGCCGCCCGCTGGCCGTGGTGCACTTCGATGCGCACTGCGATACCTGGACCGACCATTTCGGCGAACCCAGCGGCCATGGCACCTGGGTCTACGAAGCGATCCAGGAAGGCCTGGTCGAGCCGCAATGCATGACGCAGCTGGGCATCCGCTCGGCAGGCGACCGCGCCGCGCGCGAGTACGTGCGCGACCAGGGCGGGCTGATCTTCACGGCGCGCGACTTGCGCGGCCTGGCCAGCCCGGCGCAACTGGCGCCCGTCGTCGACCAGATCCGCACGCGCTGGGAGACCTGCGGCCGGCCGCCGCTCTATCTGAGCTTCGACATCGACGCGCTCGACCCGGCCTTCGCACCCGGCACGGGCACGCCCGAGCCTGGCGGGCTGAGCACGGCGCAGGCGTTCACGCTGATCGAGGAGCTGAGCGCCCTGCCCTTCATCGGCATGGACTGCGTCGAGGTCGCGCCCGTCTACGACCACCAGGAACTGACCTCGCTGGCGGCCGCGCAGATCGTCTGGACCTGGCTCGCGGGCCGCGTGAAGGCGACGCGGAACTGACACATTTCGCGTCGCGGAAACCGGCCCGCCCGTTACACACTTTCCGCGGAAAAGATTGTTGCGAAAGCCCGCGGGCCATGCGATGCTGAAGTCAACCCCCTGATGCCTTTCGAGGAGATGCCGTGAACGAAACCCGCTCCAACGACACCCCGGTCACCAGTGCCTTGCCGGTGCTCGACCGACTCGATGCCACCCATGAGCAGATGCGTTACTGGCTGGGCGAACTGCAGAGCCTGGTCAATCACATGGAAGACCGCGGCTGGGACACCTGGGCCCGTGACCACGCCCGCTCGGTGATCGACTTCTTCTCGCACACGGCGCGCCAGCATCACGCCGATGTCGACCGCCAGATCGTCCCGCTGATCACCGGCCGCGGTGACGCCTCGCTCGAGACCAGCGTCGACAGGCTGCGCCAGGACCAGGGCTGGCTCGAGGAGAACTGGCGCGAGGTGCTGGCCCAGTTGCAGCCCGTGGCCGAAGGCTTCGGTGGCTACGACGTCGACATGCTGCGCCACGCCGCGGATGTCTACGCCGCACTGCTGCTGGAGCACCTCGCGCTCGAGCAGGGCCAGGTGTTCCCGGCCGCGCGTGCCTCGGCCGACAGGCAGCTGAAGGCCATGGAAGTGCGCCGCGCCGATTCGGCCATGAGCCCCACCGCCTGACGCCCACGGCGGCCGCCTCGCGGCCCGCCGTCAGTCGCCCATCAACAGCGCGGTCGTCTTCTTGACGGTGCGCAGCACCAGCATCGAATTGGATCGCTCCACGCCCGGCAGGCGCATCAGCACGTCGGTGTGGAAGCGTTCCAGGTCCTCCGCGTCGCGGTAGGCAAAGCGGATCAGGTAGTCGTTCGAGCCGGCCACGTAGTAGCAGTCCAGGATCTCCGGCGCTTCCTTGACCGCCTGTTCGAATTCCTCGAGCAGGTTGTTGCTCATGGTCGCCAGGTTGATGATCGTGAAGCTGACCCCGCTCTGCCCCACCAGCTTGGGATTGAGCAGCGCCACGTAGCCGGCGATGACCCCCGTGTCCTCCAGTTGCTTGACCCGACGCAGGCAGGCCGACGGCGATAGGTGGACGCGCGCCGCCAGCTCGACATTGGACAGCCGTCCGTCGTTCTGCAGTTCGTTCAAGATGCCACGATCTATCGCATCCAATTGCAGGGATTTGGGGAGTTGGCGCATGAGATGCGAAGGGAGTTCGATTCCTTCGCATGATATTGCGTTTTCGCGGGTTTGCCCTGCACCATCGTGCGAGCACATTGCGCGGCCTCCCCGCTACAGTCCTGTTGTCGCGTGAACCCGCTCCGCAACACACCGACGACAACGCCAACGTCCACTTCGAGAACCACCATGCCGACCGA
>JBJMWF010000246.1:0-4989 GCA_045810265.1 Vitreoscilla sp.
GCAATGTGTTGCGAGAATGCAGCGAAATGATTTGTTTCGGACGTACGCGGCAACACGGTCCTGCCACACGGATGCACGGCGGAAACAGGCCCGCTACGCGCAAGTGCGCGTGGGCGTGAAAAGCGTCCGGTTTCGGGCGCCGCCGCGCCGTGCCGCACCAGGAACGGGCGCAGCGTGTGAAGTTCCCTAGACAGGACTGCTCAGACGGGCAGATCCAGCCGCGGCACGGCCTCGATGAGGTCGCGCGTGTAGGCCTGCCGAGGACGCTCCAGCACCGCGGCAGTGTCGCCCTGCTCGACGATGCGGCCGGCGCGCATCACCGCGACACGGTCGGCGATGTACTCGACCACGCCGATGTTGTGCGTGATGAACAGGTACGACACGCCCAGCTGCTGCTGCAGGTCGTGCAACAGGTTCAGGATCTGCGCCTGCACGGACACGTCGAGCGCCGACGTCGGCTCGTCGCAGACGATCAGCTTGGGCTGCACCGCGAGCGCGCGTGCGATCGCGATGCGCTGGCGCTGGCCGCCGGAAAATTCGTGCGGGTAGCGCGCCAGTGCGTCGCGCCGCAGGCCGACCTGGTCCACCAGCCCCTCGATGCGCTGGCGGCGCGCGCCGGCATCGATCTCGGGCAGCAGCGAGATCATCCCTTCGTCGAGGATGTCGAGCACGCGCATGCGCGGGTTGAGCGAGGCGAACGGATCCTGGAAGATGATCTGGATGTCGCGGCGCGCCTGCGTCAGCGCCTGGCCCGAAAGGTCGAACAGGTTGCGCCCCTGCAGCAGTGCCTGCCCTTCGAATGCGGCGCTGCCGCGCAGCAGCTGCACGATGGCCTTGCCGGTGGTCGTCTTGCCGCAGCCGGACTCGCCGACGAGCGCGAGCGTCTCGCGCTCGGCGACCGAAAACGAGATGCCGTCCACCGCGTTGAAGAAGCGCTTGCCGCGTTGCAGCAGCCCGCTGCGGATCGGAAAGCGCACGCGCAGCCCCTGCACGTCGAGCAAGGTGGCGGCCTGGCCGACGGCTAGGCGTGCCGGCGCGCGCGGCGTCTCGACGCGCGCCGGCGCGCTCGCAGGCGGCGCGATCGATGCACCGGGAGCGAACAGCAGGCAGCGCACGGCGTGCAGGTCGCCCGTCTGCTCGCGGCCGTAGATCTCGGTGAGCTCGGGCACGACGCTGGCGCAATGGGCCATCACGCGATCGCAGCGCGGCGCGAAGCGGCAGCCGCCGAACGCCTGTGTCAGCACGGGAACGGTGCCGGGTATCGCCTGCAGCGCCTGGCCGCGGCGGCGCGCGTCGGGCAAGGCGCGCAGCAGCGCGCGCGCGTAGGGATGCTTGGGATCGGCGAAGAAGTCCTGGGCCTTGGCGACCTCGATGATCTGGCCGGCATACATGAGTGCCACGCGATGTGCCATGCCCGCGACGACCGCCAGGTCGTGCGTGATCAGCAGCATGCCCAGCCCCTGCTCCTTCTGCAGCTGCTTGAGCAGGTCCAGCACCTGGGCCTGGATCGTGACGTCGAGCGCCGTGGTCGGCTCGTCGGCCACCAGGAAATCGGGCTCGGTGGCCAGCGTCATGGCGATCATCACGCGCTGCTTCTGGCCGCCGCTCATGCGGAACGGGTAGTCGTCGATGCGGCGCTCGGGCTCGGGGATGCCGACGCGGCGCAGCCACTCGATCGCCTTGGCGCGTGCCGGCGCGCCGCGCAATGCCGTGTGAGCCTCGATTGCCTCGACGAGCTGCCCGCCGATCTTCATGACCGGGTTCAGGCTGGTCGAAGGCTCCTGAAAGATCATGCCGATGCGTCCGCCGCGCACCGCGCGCATGCCGGCCTCCGGCAGCGCGAGCAGGTCGTCGCGGTCCAGCCGCACCTCGCCGCCGGTGACGCGGCCGTTCTCGGGCAGCAGGCGCATCAGCGCCAGCGCCGTCATGCTCTTGCCGCAGCCCGATTCGCCCACCAGCGCGAAAGTCTCGCCGCGCTGGATCGCCAGCGTCAGGCCGTCGATGGCCTTGACGAGTCCGAGTTCGGCGTCCAGCGCCACCTTCAGGTCCTGGGTCTGGAGCATGCAGCTTCCTACTTCTGCGCGGCCGGCCGGCGCGTGATCGCCAGGCGCGGGCGGAACGCGCGGGCGCGCGGATCGAATGCGTCGCGCACGCCGTCGGCAAACAGGTTGACCGCCAGCACCACCGTCACCATGAAGCCGAAGGCGGCCGCGAAGCTCCACCACACCACCGGGTCGAGGCTCATCTCCTTGCGCGCCAGGTTGATCATGCCGCCGAAGCTGTTCATCGACGGGTCGACGCCGACCCCGACGTACGACAGCACGGCCTCGTACAGGATCAGCGACGAGAAGTCGAGCACGGTGACGATGAGCATCAGGTGCGCGACGTTCGGAAAGATGTGGCGCACCATGATGCGCGAGGCGCCGACGCCGAAGGCGTTGGCCGCCTGCACGTAGTCGAGCTCGCGCAGCTTCATCGTCTCGGCGCGCAGCAGCCGGCACAGGCCGGCCCAGCCGGTCAGGCCCAGCACCGTGCACAGCAGGAACAGCTTGACGTCGGCGCGCTCGACGCCGGTCTCGAACATGTCGGGATGCTTGTCGAGGAACACCTGCACCATCAGCACGCAGGCGGCGATCAGCAGGATGTTGGGCACCGACGACAGCACGGTGTAGATGTACTGGATGACCTCGTCGACCCAGCCGCGAAAATAGCCGGCCATGATGCCCAGCACCACGGCCAGCGGCAGCGTGGCGACCGTCGACAGGGCGCCGATGACGAAGGCGGTGCGGATGCTCTTGAGCGCCTGGTACAGCACGTCGTTGCCGGTGGTGTCGGTGCCGAACACGTGGTACGCGCCCATCAGCGAGATCGTGATGCCGGTCAGCGTGGCCACCACGACCAGCGTCCACAGTGCCGCACGCCACGGGATCTCGCCCTCGCCGCGCCAGACGCTGGCCGCGGTATCGACGAAGCCCGCGTGACGCGCCCGCGCGAGCAGGCCGAACAGCGCGAGCGCGCCGGCCACGGCCAGCCCCAGCCCGAGCACCAGGCCGGTAAAGCCGCGCGACATCAGGTCGCTGCCCCATTGATGCTCGGGATCGGACAGATGCGCGCCGCCGTGCAGCAGTCGCGGCGAGACGCGCTGCGGCTGTCCATTGATGGTGACCGTGTCGCGCCGGTAGCTCAGGTAGTCGAGCGGCCGCGAGTACGTGACCTCGCGCGACTCGACCAGATCGGACAGCACGAAGTCCAGGACCGACCGGGTGACCGTGTCGTAGGCGACGCTGCCCTCGGGCGAGCCCGCCGCCGACTTCAGGGCCGAACGGTAATGCACGCTGTCGGCCATCGTGATCACCAGGCACATCGCCAGGATCAGCGACGAGCACAGCGCCGGGGCGTCGCGGAACACCTTGCGCCAGCTGGCCTTCAGGTTGGGCGAGCGCGCGACCATCGCCGCGTAGGCGACCGTGAAGGCGACCAGCGCCCAGACCGTCGTGTCTGTCCACAGCAGGACGAATTTGGGGATCATCAGCGGTTCTCTAGCTCAGGCGAACCCGGGGATCGACCCAGGTGTAGGCGACGTCGATCAGCACGAACGTCGCGATGTACAGCAGCGAGCCGACGAACACCATCGTGCGCACGACGGCGAAGTCCTGCTTGGTGATCGCCTCGATGACATAGGCGCCCAGGCCCGGCAGCGCGAAGAAGCTCTCGAACACCAGGCTGCCCAGGAAGACGTAGGGCAGGTACGAGCCGGCGCTGGTCACGATGGGCAGCAGCGCATTGCGCAGCACGTGGCGGAACAGCACCGCCGTCTCGGCCAGGCCCTTGGCGCGCGCCGTGCGCACGTAGTCCTTGCCGATCTCCTCCAGGAACATGGCGCGGTACAGGCGCGCCTCGGTGCCCAGCCGCGACAGCAGCGACAGCACGATGGGCAGCAGCAGGAACTTGGCCACGTCCCAGCCCGGCTCGTAGCCGGAGATCGGCGCGATCCTGAGCAGCCGCGAGAACAGGAACTGGCCGACGATGATGTAGAACAGGCTGGAGATCGACAGCATCAGCACGCAGGTGACGACGCCCCAGAAATCGAGCCGCGTGTGGCGGAACATGACCAGCAGCAGCGCGAACGCCGTGCTGGCGATCACCTGCAGCACGAACAGCGGCAGCGCCAGCTGCATGCTGACCCACATGCGGCGGCTCACCTCGGGGCCGATGTCGCCCGCGCTCTCCGCGTCCGCCCGGCCGAAGCGCAGCTCGAACAGCGAGACGGACCGCTCCCAGAAGATGGTGTCGGTCAAGCGTTCGGCGCCCTGCTTGGCGTCGTTCAGGTAAAGCGGCTTGTCGTAGCCGCGTTCGGCCTTCCACTTGTCGATCAGGTCCTGCGTGATGTGCTTGCCGCCGATGTTCAGGCGCGCCATGTCGTCGGGCGTGTTGACCGTGAAGAACAGGAAGAACGTGAGCAGGTTGACGCCCAGCAGGATGAGCGCGCCGTAAAGGCAGCGTCGGACCAGGTAGGAAAACATTCGCGTCGTCTCTTTCAGGCCGGCAGCAGTTCGCCGCGCGCGTTCATGCGCTCACGCCGCTTGAAGCTGCGCACCGCCACCAGCAGCAGGCCGGCGAAGGCCACGGCGCCCGCAACCGGCAAGCCCGCCATGACCAAGACGGACGCGCCCGGCCAGGCCGGGACCATCGAGCAGAAGCAGCGGGCGCTGATCGGCACCACCCTGGGCACGCCGCCGAAGGAACCGAACGTCGACTCGTACACCGTCGGCGACCAGGCACCGAGCGCGCAGGACACCAGCCGCATCAATGCGGCGAAGCACCTCCTCGGCGCGGAGTTCACCGCGTCGAACTCGGGTGTTGCGATCAATGAGCGGACGGGCAAGGCCGTCGGCACGAGCGCCACGTTCGAGACCGCAGCCGGCGAGTCGGTCGGCATCGTCTGGGCCACGATCGACGCGACTGAGAACGGCACCAGCGCTTCCACCA
>JBJMWF010000247.1:0-4842 GCA_045810265.1 Vitreoscilla sp.
CACCGTCTGTGCCTCGACGCCCTGGCTCGCATCGACCACCAGCAACGCGCCTTCACAGGCCGACAACGAGCGGCTGACTTCGTAGGAGAAGTCGACGTGCCCCGGCGTGTCGATCAGGTTGAGGTTGTAGATGCGGCCGTCCTTGGCCGTGTATTCGAGCGCCGCAGTCTGCGCCTTGATCGTGATGCCGCGCTCGCGCTCGATGTCCATCGAATCGAGCACCTGGGCATCCATCTCGCGGTCCGACAGGCCGCCGCAACGCTGGATGATCCGGTCGGCCAGCGTGCTCTTGCCGTGGTCGATGTGGGCAATGATCGAGAAGTTTCTGATGTGATCCATGAGGGTCGTTCGAACGGTCAGGCGCAAGGTTCGTGACGCGCTTGCCGTGTCGTCGCGGACTCGCAGCGGGGGACGCTGCGAGGGGCGCCGGGAAGGCCCTTGCGCCCTGCGTCGAGACTAAAAAAAAGGCACGTCCAAAGAGAGACGCGCCTTCCAACAAAATCGTATGGCAACTGCTTGTTGGGCTTTCATTGTAGCCAAAAGCACCTCGGTGGAAACCGCGTCTTTGCTGGGTTTTTATGGCGTTGCACGTCCCCAACATGGAATTTCGTCCACAAGTTATGCACAGGACTAGGTGCATCGATTGTGGACAAGTTGGAGGCCCGCAGAAGTTCCTTGGAACAGCGCGTCAACCCAGCGATTTCAAGGCCAATTGTACCGTTTCGCGGCGCCTCGCCGGGCACATATGTTGAGCAAGTGGGCACCTGCACACTTGTCTGGCCGCGGAGCCGTCGGCGCCCGCCAGACGCCAGTTGTTCGCCAGACGCACATACCTCTTGCCACATGAAAAGACCCGGCACCCCACTCGGCTGTCGGGTCATTTGCAGGGGCTCGTGAGGGAACTTGTAACCGGGGCGCGAGTCGCAGAGGCAGATGCCGATAACGAAAGGCAAGCTGGTGCGGCTGGCAGGAATCGAACCTGCGACCCTCTCCTTAGGAGGGAGATGCTCTATCCACTGAGCTACAGCCGCGCCGCGAGCAGTGTATCAAGGGCGGTGGCCGAAGCCGGGCGGGACGCGTGGTCCGCGGCTTGCCGAAGCCTACGAAATTGCACAACTTTCAGGCATGTGAGGACACGCTCTACAGGGGCGGCAGTCCTATACTCTCACTCGTACGACGTCGCCAATGGTGACGACGCCGATACGTCGTTGGATCGGGGCGCGGAAAGACATGGGTTCGAAATTCAAGGTGGCGGGTCTCCTGGCCCTCGGCGCGGTCGCCGGTGCATTGACGACGATGCAGTTGCAGGCCACCGCGCGCAATTCGCTCGCGTCGCTGCCCCTGGAAGACATCCAGCGCCTGACCGACGTCTTCGAGCGCATCAAGGCCGACTACGTCGAGCCGGTGGACGAGAAAAAGCTGATCTCCGATGCGATCAGCGGCATGGTCGCCGGCCTGGATCCGCATTCGCAGTACTTCGACAAGAAGTCCTACAAGGAATTCCGCGAAGGCACCTCGGGCCGCTTCGTGGGCGTCGGCATCGAGATCGGCATGGAGGACGGCCTGGTCAAGATCGTCTCGCCGATCGAGGGCTCGCCCGCCTTCCGCGCCGGCCTGAAGCCGAACGACCTCATCACCAAGATCGACGACACGCAGGTCAAGGGCCTGACGATGGACCAGGCGGTCAAGAAGATGCGCGGCGATCCGGGCTCCAAGGTCCTGCTCACCATCTTCCGCAAGGACGAGAGCCGCAGCTTCCCGGTGACGATCACGCGCGAGGAAATCCACGTGCAGAGCGTCAAGGCCAAGGACATCGACGGCTACGCCTGGGTGCGCGTCAACCAGTTCCAGGACCGCACGGTGGAGGACTTCGCCGCCAAGGTCGAGGACATGTACAAGAAGGATCCGAAGATCAAGGGCTTCGTGCTCGACCTGCGCAACGATCCGGGCGGACTGCTCGAGGGCGCCGTCGGCATCGCCTCCGCGTTCCTGCCGCCCGATTCGGTGGTGGTCAAGACCAACGGCCAGATCAACGAATCCAAGCAGACCTTCAAGGCCACGCCGGACGACTACCTGCGCCGCGGCGGCAGCGACCCGCTCAAGCACCTGCCCGCCGTGCTCAAGACGGTGCCGCTGGTGGTGCTGATCAACGAAGGCTCGGCCTCGGCCAGCGAGATCGTCGCCGGCGCGCTGCAGGACTACCACCGCGGCACGCTGATGGGTGCGCAGTCCTTCGGCAAGGGTTCGGTGCAGACGGTCATGCCGCTGCCGGGCGAGACCGCCGTCAAGATCACCACCGCGCGCTACTACACGCCCAGCGGCCGCTCGATCCAGGCCAAGGGCATCGTGCCCGAGGTGTGGCTCGACGAGACCGCCGAGGGCAACGTGTATTCCGCCCTGCGCACGCGCGAGGCCGACCTCGACAAGCACCTGATCAACGGCGACGAGAAGAAGGACGCCGAGCGCGAGAAGGAGCGCGACGAACAGCGCACCAGGCTCGAGGCCGAGCTGGCCAAGAACAACAACAAGCCGCTCAAGCCGCTGCCCGAATTCGGCTCGCCGGAAGACTTCCAGCTGACCCAGGCGCTCAACCGCCTGCGCGGACAGCCGGTGATGGTCAGCAAGACGGCCACCGAGCGCAAGCCGGAAGACACGTCCACCCAATAGGCGTCGTGGTGCGTTTCGAAGGCGTCGCCGCGCACTTTGCCGGCGCCGCCGCTCGCCCTCAGCGAGCGTGGAGGCCCCATGACTGACGAGGAGCTGCTGCGCTACTCGCGCCACATCCTGCTCGACGAGATCGGCATCGAGGGGCAGCAGCGCATCCGCGCGGCGCGAGCGCTGGTGGTCGGTGCCGGCGGCCTGGGTTCGCCGGTCGCGCTGTACCTGGGCAGCGCGGGCATCGGCCGCCTCACGCTGGTCGACGACGACACCGTCGACCTGACCAACCTGCAGCGCCAGATCGCGCATGCCGATGACCGCATCGGCCGGTTGAAGGTGGACTCGGCGCGCTCGGCCGTGCTGGCGATCGCGCCGGCGCTCGACGTCGTCGTGATCCCGCGCCGCGTCGACGCGGCGGCACTGGCCGGGCTGGCGGCCGACGCGGATGTCGTGCTCGACTGCAGCGACAACTTCGGCACCCGCCAGGCCATCAACGCGGCCTGCGTCGCGGCAGCGGTGCCCCTGGTGGCCGGCGCGGCGATCGCGTTCGACGGCCAGCTGTCGGTCTGGGACACGCGCCGCGCCGAGGCGCCCTGCTACGCCTGCGTGTTCCCGCCCTCCGCCGCGCCGCCCGAGGTGCGCTGCGCAACGATGGGGGTGTTCGCGCCCCTGGTGGGCATCATCGGCGCGATGCAGGCCGCCGAGGCGCTCAAGCTGGTCGCGTGCATCGGCACGTCGCTCGCCGGGCAACTGCAGATGCTGGACGCGCGCGACATGAGCTGGACGACGATCCGCGTCGCGCGCGACCCCGCCTGCCCGGTGTGCGCGACGCGCGGGCAGGCGTCACGCGCCTGAGCCGGCGCGCAGGCGTCGCGCGCGAATGCTGCGTTAAGCTGACCACCATGAAGCACCGTCCCCTGAAGGCCCGTAATTTCCGCAGTGCCGGCGAAGACGCCGCCAAGCCCAAGCCACCCTCGCTGTACGACGGTCCAGGCAGCGCCTACCACCTCGCGTTCACCGATGTCGACTTCCTGTTGCAGGAAGAGCTGCGCCCGGTGCGCGTGCAGCTGGAGCTCATGAAGCCCGAGCTCGTTCAGTCAAAGCTGGGCATCGAGTCCACCATCGTGCTGTTCGGCAGCGCGCGCATCAAGCCGCCCGAGACCGCGCAGGCGCTGCTCGAGGTCGCGCGCAAGAGCGGCGACACGCCGGCGATCAGGCGGGCCGAGAGCGCCCTGGCGATGAGCCATCACTACGTCGAGGCGCGCCGTTTCGCCGCGATGGTCACGGTCGGCACGCGCCACCTCGCCACACCGATCCATGTGGTCACCGGTGGCGGCCCCGGCATCATGGAGGCCGGCAATCGCGGCGCGTTCGAGTCGGGCGGCAAGAGCATCGGCCTGAACATCGTGCTGCCGCACGAGCAACAGCCCAACCCGTACATCACGCCGGAGCTGTGCTTCCAGTTCCACTATTTCGCGCTGCGCAAGATGCACTTCCTGATGCGGTCCGTCGCGCTGGCGTGCTTTCCCGGCGGCTTCGGCACGCTGGACGAACTGTTCGAGGTGCTCACGCTGATCCAGACCGGCAAGTCGCGCCCGCGGCCCATCCTGCTGTTCGGCGCGGCGTTCTGGAAACGGCTGATCGACTTCGACCTGCTGATCGAGACCGGCATGATCGCCGCCGACGACATGCACCTGTTCAAGTTCGTCGAGACGGCCGAGGAAGGCTGGGCCGCGCTCAAGGGCGCCTACGGTTTCGAAGGCATCGACGGCGTACCGACGCTGGCCGCCGACGAGCTTTGATCGGCGCAACGCCCGTCAACTCGAATCATTCGCACCTGCACCCCGGCGACAATACGCCATGACCAAAGTTTCTCTGATAGGCGCGCCGACCGACATCGGCGCGGGTGCCCGCGGCGCCAGCATGGGCCCCGAGGCGATGCGCGTCGCGCAGATCGGGCCGACGCTCCAGGCGCACGGCATCGAGGTGTTCGACCGTGGCAACCTGCAAGGCCCGCCCAACCCGTGGCAGCCGCCGGTGGATGGCTTCCGCCATCTGCACGAGGTGGCCGCCTGGAACATCGCGGTGCACGAGGCGGTGCACGCCGAGCTGAGCCTGGGCCACCTGCCCATCCTGCTGGGCGGCGACCACTGCCTGGGCATCGGCTCGATCAGCGCCGTGGCG
>JBJMWF010000248.1:0-17561 GCA_045810265.1 Vitreoscilla sp.
GCAGACCAACCAGGAGCTGCAGGACAAGGCCCGCCTGCTGGCCCACCAGAACCAGGAGGTGGAGCGCAAGAACACCGAGGTGGAGCAGGCGCGCCAGGCGCTGGAGGAGAAGGCCGAGCAGCTGGCGCTGACGTCGAAGTACAAGTCGGAGTTCCTGGCCAACATGTCGCACGAGCTGCGCACGCCGCTCAACAGCCTGCTGATCCTGTCCGACCAGCTGTGCAAGAACCCGGACGGCAACCTGGCGCCCAAGCAGGTGGAGTTCTCCAAGACGATCCACTCGTCGGGCAACGACCTGCTGATGCTGATCAACGACATCCTGGACCTGTCCAAGATCGAGTCCGGCACCGTCGCGGTGGACGCCAGCGAGCTGCGCGTCGACGACCTGCACCGTTCGGTGGAACGCGGCTTCCGCCACTTCGCCGAGTCCAAGCACGTCGACTTCGCCGTCGAGCTCAAGCACCCGCTGCCCAAGACGATGATCACCGACGTCAAGCGGCTGCAGCAGATCATCAAGAACCTGCTGTCCAACGCCTTCAAGTTCACGCACGAGGGCCAGGTCACGTTCAGCATCTCCACCGCCACCAGCGGATGGTCGGTGGACAACGACGAACTCCACCGCGCGGGCACGGTGCTGGCGTTCTCCGTGCGGGATACCGGCATCGGTATCTCGCCGGACAAGCAGCAGATCATCTTCGAGGCGTTCCAGCAGGCCGACGGTTCGACCTCTCGCAAGTACGGCGGCACCGGCCTGGGCCTGGCGATCAGCCGCGAGCTGTCCAAGCTGCTGGGCGGCGAGATCCGTCTGATCAGCTCGCCGGGCAAGGGCAGCGAGTTCACGCTGTACCTGCCGCAGAGCTACAACCCGGCGCGCAGCGGGCGCCACGCGCGGGCGAACGCCAACGTGAGCGCGGCACCGACCGTCGCCAACGCGGCGACCAAGACCGAGGCGCGCGCGCCGGCCGGCCCGCCCGTCGCGGCACCGCAGGGCCTCGATGACTGGCGCTACGAGGAACACGAGAAGCCGGCGACCGACGCCGTCGCCTTCGCCAACGCCGCCGACGACGACCGCGGCAGCATCGCCACCGGCGACCGCGTGCTGCTGATCGTCGAGAACGACCTGGCCTTCGCGCGCATCCTGCTCGCCGGCGGGCGCGCCGCCGGCTTCAAGGGGCTGGTCACCAGCACCGGGGCGAGCGCGCTGACGCTGGCGCGCGAGTTCCATCCGTCGGTGATCACGCTCGACATCCACCTGCCCGACATGCCGGGCTGGCGCATCCTCGACCGCCTCAAGGCGGACCTGGTGACACGTCACATCCCGATCTGCGTCGTCTCCACCGACGACGCACGCGACCGCGCGCTGCAATCGGGCGCGCTGGGCTTTCTCGCCAAGCCGCTGCAATCGGCCGACGAGGCTGACGCCGTCCTGGCGCAACTGCATGCCTATGCAGAGCGCAGCACCAAGCGCCTGGCCGTCGTGATGCCCCCTTCGGCGCGCCGCAGCGCCTTCGTCGCGACGCTGGACACCGACGTCGACATCGTGCTCGCGGAAGACCGCGAGTCGGCGCGCCATGCGCTGGCCGGCGCCGACGCGGTGGTGGTGGAGGACACGCTGGCCGACTTCGGGCCGGAGGACGTCCTGGACACGATCGCGGAGCGCCCGGGCATCTGCCAGCTGCCGGTGGTGCTGTTCCACGGCGGCGCGGCCGAGACGGGCAACTGGAACCAGCGCCGCGCCGGCCTGACCATCGTCGAAGCGGGCTCGCTGCCCGAGCTGCGCATGCAGACCGCACTGTGGCTGCACCGCAGCCCGTCGTCGCTGTCGGAGTCCGACCGCGACCTGATCGAAGGCCTGATGGCCCAAGGCAACACGCTCAAGGGCCGCAAGGCGCTGATCGTCGACGACGACATGCGCAACATCTTCGCGCTGGCCACGGTGCTGGACGAGGAGGGCATCGTGATCGTCTCGGCCGACAACGGCCACGAGGCGATCCGGCTGGTCAAGGAGGATCCGACGATAGACATCGTGCTGATGGACATCATGATGCCGGTGATGGACGGCATCGAGACCATGCAGGAGATCCGCAAGCTGCCGCGTGGTCGCGAGCTGCCGATGATCGCCGTGACTGCCAAGGCGATGAAGGGCGACCGGCAGAAGTGCATCGAGGCGGGTGCCTGGGACTACATCTCCAAGCCGGTCGATCCACGCCATCTGATGTCGGTGCTCAGGGGCTGGCTGTGCCGATGACTGCCCTGTCTGCAGCGTCGTCCGCGGCCACCATGGCGCCGTCCAGCATCTGGGGCGGCCTCGACGGCCCGGTTGACAGCACCGACATCCTGATCGTCGACGACCTGCCGGAAAAGCTGCTCGTCTTCGAGACGGTGCTGGGCGACCTGAAGCAGAACCTGGTCTTCGCGCGC
The DNA here is from genome assembly GCA_045810265.1 of Vitreoscilla sp. Lineage (GTDB taxonomy): Bacteria > Pseudomonadota > Gammaproteobacteria > Burkholderiales > Burkholderiaceae_C > Scleromatobacter. The sequence goes on from JBJMWF010000248.1 coordinate 2,422, forward strand.
TCGGGGGCGGACGCGCTGCGCCAGATCCTGCGGCGCGACTTCGCGGTGATCCTGCTGGACGTCAACATGCCCGACATGGATGGCTTCGAGACGGCCGCTCTGATCCGCCGCTACAAGCGCGCGGCGCACACCCCCATCATCTTCATCACGTCGTACGCCGACGAGATGCAGACCGCTCGCGGCTATTCGCTGGGCGCGGTCGACTACATCCCCTCGCCGGTGGTGCCCGAGGTGCTGCGCTCGAAGGTGCGCGTGTTCGTGGAACTGCACATCCTGCAGCGGCGCATCGCGCGCCAGGCCGACGAGCGCGTGGCACTCGCGGCCTCCGAAGCGGCACTGGCGCTGGCCGAGGAATCGACCCGGCGCTCGAACCTGCTGGCCGGCCTCAGCCACGCCCTGAGCGGCGTGCTGGACCTGCGCGAGGGCATGCACACCATGCTGGCGCACGTGGTGCCGGCGCTGGCGGCCAATGCCACCGTGGCGCTCGTTGACGAGCAGGGCGTCGTCACCCACGCAGCCACCCGCTCCAGCCTGTTCGAAGACGACGCGGCAAGCGTCGAGCTCGCGCCGTCCGCCTTGCCCAGCGCGCACTTCGCCTTGCTGCGCGAGGCGCTGGAGATGCCGGCCAATGCGCGCACGCGGGCCGCCAGCTTCGTCGACGGCGCGCTGCAGATGCTGCCCCTGATCCACGCCGGCCGCTTCCTGGGCGGCCTGTGGATCGACGGTGAATTGACGCCGATGTGCGCCGCGTTGCTCGACGAAGTGGCCGCACGCGCGGCGATCGCCTTCGCCACGGCCAGCCTGTACGGCGCGCTGCAGGTCGAGATCGCCGATCGCCGCCAGGCCGAGGCCCGCCTCGAGGAGGCCAGCCGCCGCAAGGACGAATTCCTCGCGATGCTGGCCCATGAACTGCGCAACCCGCTGGCGCCGATCCGCAATGCCGTCGAACTGATCCGGCTGGCGGCGCCGACCGAGGCCAAGGTTCGCTGGGCCGCCGACGTCACGGACCGCCAGCTGCGCCAGCTCACGCGCCTGGTCGACGAACTGCTGGACGTCGCGCGCATCAGCCAGGGCAAGGTGGTGCTGCAGACACAGTGCCTGGACCTGGTGACGGTGGTCACGCAATGCATCGATTCGCAGCGCGACACGCTGCTCAAGCGCAACCAGACCTTGACCTTGTCGCTGCCCGACACGCCGGTCAACCTCAACGGCGATGCCACACGGCTCGCGCAGGTCGTCAACAACCTGCTGTCCAACGCGATCAAGTACACGCCCGAAGGCGGTGCCATCACGGTGAGCGTCGCACATGCCGAAGGCGGCTCGGGCGAGTTCGCCTTGCTGCAGGTCAGCGACAACGGCATCGGCATCGACGCCGAGCTGCTGCCCCACGTGTTCGAGCTGTTCGAGCAGGGCAAGCGCGCGCTCGACCGCACGCAGGGCGGCCTGGGCGTCGGGCTGACGCTGGTGCAGCGCCTGGTGCAGTTGCATGGCGGCGAGGTGGTGGCCAGCAGCGCCGGCCCCGGCCAGGGCTCGCAGTTCCGCGTGCTGCTGCCGTGCCTGGGCGAGGTCGACGAGCCGGTCCTGGCGGACGAAGGCCCGGGCAAGCTGCCGACGGCCTCCGTGGCGCGGCGGATCCTGGTGGTCGACGACAACGTGGACGTCGTCGAGACCACGACGATGCTGCTGTCGCTGTCCGGCCACCAGGTGCGCAGCGCCAAGGACGGCCTGCAGGCGCTGCACATGGCCAGCGAGTTCCGGCCGGACGTGGTGCTGCTGGACATCGGCCTGCCGCTGATGGACGGCTACGAGGTGGCACGGCGCCTGCGCCAGACGCCGCAGACCGCCGGCGCGCTGCTGATCGCGCTGACGGGTTACGGGCAGCAGGGCGACCGCCAGCGCGGACGCGATGCGGGGTTCGACGGACACATGCTCAAGCCGGTCGATCCCCACGCCCTGGCCAAGCTGATCAACGGGTGAGGCGGCGCGGGACGCGAATCGCGCGTCCTGCGTCAATGCCGCGGCTGCGGCGTCAGGTCGCGAACGTCGTGCGCGAGAACGTCGAGGGGTTGTGGCCGGCGGCGCTGGCCGGCGGCTCGCGGCGCTGCGGCTCGGGCGCGATCATGCGATCCAGGCGCGTCAGCAAGGTGGGCACGCGCAGGGGCTTGTGCCACACGTCGCAAAAGGTGGTGCCGGTGGGCATGAACTCGGCTTCGGCGGTGACGGCGATGGCCGGGATCGTCTCCCAGCCCGGCACCTTGCGCATGCGTTCGAGCAACTCGGTGCCGTGGCAGTCGGGCAGGCGCAGGTCGAGCAGCAGCAGTGACGGGTGCAGGTGCTGGGTCAGGGCCATGGCGGACGCCCCGTCGATGGCGATGACCAGTTCCAGCTCCGGCCTCAACTCGAACACCGTCTGCATCAGCAGCACGTTGACCGGGTGGTCCTCGACGTACAGCACCACTTCACGCATGTCGTATCCCCTGATGTTGCCGGCTTTGCCGGGCGTGTCACCTCGACCCGGATGACCTTGTAGCAATCGGCGCGCCCGCCGATCCCCCTGTTCCTGGGGGACGGGCGATCAGGGGTCGGCACGACGGTCGGCAACTCTTGCGTGCGGCCGGCGGGCGTGCCGGCGCTGGCCAAACGAAAAACGGCACCGCAGTGCCGTTTTTTTAGGGGCGCCGCACAATCACTCGGGCGCGACGTCGACCTTGTCCGCCGCGTATTCCTTGAGGCGGTTGTAGAGCGTCTTGAGGCTGACTCCCAGCGCAGCGGCGGTGCGCTCCTTCTGCTGGTTGAAGTGCTCAAGGGTGGCCAGGATCAGCTGGCGCTCGGCGTCGGCCATCGAGGTGCCGATGGGAATCGTGATCGAAGGCCCGCTGCCCGCGGCGGCGGCAGGCGCCGCCAGCGGGGCGGCGGTGGCCGCGCTCGGGCGGCCGGGCGAGGTCAGCGAGGTCGCGTAGGCGCTGTTGGCGCCGTGCGGATCGTCGGGCAGCCATTCCTCGTTGATGCTGTTGCCCGAGGCCATCACGTAGGCGCGCTGCACGACGTTGCGCAGCTCGCGCACGTTGCCGGGCCAGCGATAGGCGGTCAGGCGCTGCAGCGCCTGCGGCGTGAAGGTCTTGGTCGTGCCTTCGCGCTCGCAGATCGCCGACAGGAAGTGCTGCGCCAGCAAAGGCACGTCTTCCGCGCGATCGCGCAGCGGCGGCAGCTCGATCGGGAAGACGTTCAGCCGATACAGCAGGTCTTCGCGCAGCTTGCCCGAGGACACCGCGAGTTCGGGCGGGCGATTGGTGGCGGCGATGACGCGGACGTCGGTTTCCTGGGCGACGGTCGAGCCGACGCGCATGAACATCCCCGTCTCGAGGACGCGCAGCAGCTTGACCTGCAGCTCCAGCGGCATCTCGGTGATTTCGTCCAGGAACAGGGTGCCGCCGTGGGCGCGCTCGAAAAAGCCCTGGTGCTGGCGATCGGCGCCGGTGAAGCTGCCCTTCTCGTGGCCGAAGATCTCGCTCTCGATCAGGTTGGGCGAGATCGCGCCGCAGTTGACGGCCAGGAACGGATGCTTGCGGCGCCGGCTCAGGTCGTGCACGGTCTGGGCGACGACTTCCTTGCCGGTGCCGCTCTCGCCGGTGATGAAGACGGACACCGCGGTGACGGCCACGCGCGAGATCTGCTCGTAGATGCGCCGCATCGGCGCCGAACGCCCCCACAGATGGCCGAAGTGGCCCGAGGCTTCCCATTCGGCGGTGAGCGAGGCCAGTTCGGCCTGGATCGCCGAGGGCCGCATCACGCGCGACAGGATGCCCTGCAGCTGCTTCATGTTGATCGGCTTGACCAGGTAGTCGGCCGCGCCCATGCGCAGCGCCTGGATCGAGCTCTCGAGGCTCGCATGGCCGGTGATCAGCACGATCTCGGAGTTGGCCACCAGCTGCGCATCCTGGAACAGGTCCATGCCGCTGCCATCGGGCAGTTGCAGATCCAGCAGCACGAGATCGGGCAGTTGAAGCACGATCTGGCGGCGGGCATCCCGCATGGTCCTGGCGATGGCGACGGTGAAGCCCTGGGCGGAGATCAGGGCGGCCATCGTCTCGGCGGAATCTGCGTCGTCTTCGACGATCAGCGCATGGGTCATGGCGGTCAGTTTTTTCTAGCGGTCGGTCGGCTTGCCGCAAAGGGCAGGGGCTCGGCGGGCGATGCGGTCATCCATCGGAGCGCCGCGCGGCGTCGGCTGGCATCAGGCAAAGGATACGCCGAGTCAGAGCTCATTCTGCCCATGGTCGAGCGGCTCTCTTGTCAGACGATAGCTCGACCGCGGCGGGATCTGCACCTACGGTCCTTGGGGTTGCCCGGATACTCGGGAATGGGGATTGCCGTCGAGCTGCCGAAGCCCTGGCCTGACTCAACCGTTGCACCCCGCGAAGGATTCGTTCCCATGCTCCACATCGTCATCTGGCTCGTCGTCGGCGCACTCGTCGGACTGGCCGCCGGCCTCTTGATGCGAGGTGACGACGACCAGGGCGTCTTCGTCAACGTGCTGGTGGGCGTGGTGGGGGCGCTCATCGCCGGCTGGATCGTCGCCCCGTATTTCGGGCTGCATGCGGGCGACCCCAAGGTGCTCGATTTCGGCGCGCTGTCGGTGGCGCTGGTCGGCGCGATCATCTCGCTGGCGCTGTTGAGCCTGGTGCGCAATCGCCGGCGCTGAGGCCCAGGTGGCATAAGGGTTGCCGAAACAGGGCTTAGCCACAGCCTGCACTGGAGACCCCATGCCTGCACCCTCCATCCGACCCGCCGCCGATCCGCTCGACGACATCGACCGCGAATCCGCCGGCGTCGACAGCGCCATGGCGCGGCAGGACCGGGCCGACCAGCCCGGCGAACGCTCCGATTCGCCCCCTGCCAGCAAGGGCGACATCTACATCGACGCCGCGCGCGAGCTCTCGCGCGATTCGTTGGTCCCGAGCCAGGAGGCCCTCGACGCCGATCGCGACGCCGAGCGCATCGCCGACGGCGACCCCGACCTCGATCTCGCGCCAGCCCAAGCCGGCCACGGGGCTGACGACGACGACACCATCGACGAAACGGAGCGCGCAGGAGGCGACTCCCTTCGTTGACCGTTTGCAAAGCCGCCGGCGCATGGCCAGCGCCCCGGCAAGCGGCTCGTCCTGCAAGGGCGGGCCGCTTTTTCGTTCAGGCGGTGGCGAGCATGCCCACCACGCACGCTGCCATCACCGCGGTGGTGATCCAGCCCATGGCGCGCAGCAGCCCCGAGATCGCGAACTTGCCCATGGCCTGGCGCTTGGAGGCGATGAGCATCACGGCGGCCAGCATCGGCACGGCGATCACGCCGTTGATCACGGCAGTCCAGAACAGCGCCTTGATGGGGTTGATGTGCACGAAGTTCATCGCCGTGCCCGCCAGCGTGGCGATCGCGATGACGGCATAGAAGCCGCGCGCCTTGCCGGGCTTGCTCTCCAGGCTGCTTTTCCAGCGCATCGTCTCGCCGACCGCGTAGGCCGCGCTGCCCGCGAGCACCGGCACCGCCAGCAGGCCGGTGCCGATGATGCCCAGCCCGAACAGCGCCGACGCGAAGCGTCCCGCCACGGGCCTGAGCGCCTGCGCGGTCTGCGCGGCGCTCTCGATGTCGTGCACCCCGTGCGCGTGCAGCGTCGCGGCCGTCGTCAGGATGATGAAGAAGGCGACGATGTTGGACACGCCCATGCCCAGATAGGTATCGACGGCGATCCGGTGCAGCTGGCCGGCGGCCTGGCGCGGCGCCTTGAGCAGCGGCTTTTCTTCGGCGCAGGCATCGAGCTCCTCGACCTCCTGCGACGCTTGCCAGAAGAACAGGTAGGGGCTGATCGTGGTGCCGAAGATGGCGACGATCGCGGTGACTGCGGCCTTGTCGAACGAGAGCCGTGGCAGCACGGTGTCCTGCAGCACCCGGCGCCAGTCCACGGGCACCACGAACACGGTGGCCACATAGGCAAGCACCGCCAGCGTGAGCCACTTCAGGACGTTCACGTAACGGTGATACGGCACCATCACCTCGAGCACCACGGACAGCAGCCCGAAGGCCACCGTGTAGCCGCCGGCCGGCCCGGGCAGCAGCAGGCGCACGGCCTCGCCCATCGCGCCCAGGTCCGCGCCGATGTTGATCGTGTTGGCCACCAGCAGCAGCAACACCAGCGGATACAGGGCCCAGCGCGGATAGTGCTGGCTCAGGTTGCCCGCCAGCCCCTTGCCCGTGACGCGCCCGATGCGCGCGCAGATCACCTGCGCCGCCACCATCAGCGGATACGAGAACAGCATCGTCCAGAGCATGCCGGTGCCGAACTGCGCGCCCACCTGCGAATAGGTGCCGATGCCACTGGGGTCGTCGTCGGAGGCGCCTGTGAGCAGGCCCGGTCCGACAAGCGCCGCAAGGCCTTTCTTCGCGCCCGCGACTTCGGAGGTGTCGCCCGGGCATCCCTTGGCGGGAGTGCTCGCGGCGGTGGAAATCGACATGCTGCACAACGGCAAGGCTCGTGCCGGGGTCCCTTGAAGGCAGGCGGATCGCCTAGCGCCGTTCGCAGACCTTGGCGCCATCGCCAGCGGGTGCGTCCGCCGACAAGGTGCGCAGGAAGGCAACCAAGTCGCGCCTGTCGGCGTCGTCAAGCAGCGGCGGCACGCTGCCGGTGTCCGCCGCATGCGCTTGCACGGCCTCGCACAGGCTCGCGGCGCTGCCGTCATGCAGATAGGGCGGGGTGGCGGCGACATCGCGCAGCCCCGGCGTGCGAAACATGTTGGCCGGCTCGCCGGCGCGCCCGGAGTCGGGCACGCCGGACGCCGTCATCGAATGCACCAGCGAGACGTGCGGCGCGTCGTCGCTCAGTGTCGGGCCGGAGTGGCATGCCGAACAACCGGCGCGGCCGACGAACAGACGCAGGCCGCGGCGGGCAGCGGCGGGGAATGCATCGGAGGTCGATGGTTCGATGTCGTCCGCGTCCTGCGCGAGCTGGTCGCGCCAGGCATCGAACGGCGTGCGCGGCGTCGCCAGCGTCTCGACGTACGCCGCCAGCGCGAGGCCGACGTCGCGCATGACGCGCGCGTCGTCGTCGCCAGGCGCTGCGCCGAAGACGGCGGCGTAGCGCGTGGACAGCGCGGCGTCGCCGCGCATGGCCGCCGCGACTTGCGACTGGCTTGCGGGCATCTCGCGCGGATCCTGCAGTGGCCGCAGGCTCTGTTGCCACAGCGCGTCGCGCGCGCCGTCCCAGCCATAGTGGCGGTGGCGGGCGGCGTCCAGCAGGCTGGGCGTGTTGCGCGAGCCGGCGGCGATGCCCTGGGCGACCAGGCGGCCGTCGATGAAATGACGCCAGGGCTCGTGGCAGCTGGCACAGCGCAGGCCGGTTGCCGACAGGCGCTGGCCGTAGAACAGCGATTCGCCCAGGGCGATGCCGGCGGGCTGGCCCGACGCGGGATTGGCGTCGTCGCGAATCGGCGCCGGTGGCCATGGGCCCAGCGCGATGATCGCGGTGCGCTCGGACGGCGTCAGCGCCGCCCGGTCGGCGGCCGCGATGGTGCCGCCCGCGAGCCGGGGCAAGGCCACCGCGGCCAGGGCGGCGAGCAGGGCGCCGGCCACGGCGACGAGCGAGCGCGGCATGGCCTGGCTACTTGCTGCCGACCGTCTCCGCATGGGTGGACTTCCAGCTGGCGACCGCGCGCTTGAGCGTCGAGTACTCGTTGCAAGGCGTGAAGCACAGCTTGTCCAGGGCCTTCAGGTGCTCTTCGGCCTGCGCGATGTTGCCGGTCATCAGGTAGGCCTCGCCCATGTACTCGTGCGCGCCCCGATGCTTCGGATTGATGGCCAGCGCCTTGTCGTAGTTCAGGAATGCCGCGTCGAGGTTGCCGGACTTGCGATAGGCGTAGCCCAGCCAGTTGTGGGCATCGGCATCGCGATCGTGCTCCGGGCTGCGCGAGATGTACGACTCGAGCAGCGTGATGGCCTGCGGGAAGTGCTGGGCTTCGATCTCGGTAACGCCCCGGCTGTACTCCGGATCGATCGCGGAGGGCTGACCGGTCAGGGTGGGGCTTCCGCCGCCACCCCCACCGCCGCCGCCCCCACCGCCACCACCACCGCCGCCGCCACCACCTCCGCCGCCACCTGAGGCGAAGACGGGCGCGCTGGCACAAGCGGCCAGCAAGAATGCGAGGGACAGGCGGGCGAGCGGGTGCGAATGCATGAGGAACTCCTGTGGACGTTGTGGCAGTGTCCGACGTTGATGCCGTCGCGGCGTCCGGCGGTTCACTGCAGTGGCGCAGCAGGCTCAGCAGCGCCTGCAGGTGTGGTCGACCCGGTGGCGGATCGTGTTCGGGGAAACGGTCGCCAAGGGCTTCGAACGCCTGCCCGCCACGCTCAACCACCTGTTCACCGGCGGCCATCGCGGCAAGCTGCTGGTCGAAGTCGATTGAAGCACGGCGCTCCGGCGCCAGGAACAGGTCTTGCCGTATATCCGCCTTCGCTTCACCGGGGAGATCGCCATGGCCAGTACCCGCATCGCCGTCATCGTCGGCAGCCTCCGCCAGGACTCGTTCAACCGCAAGCTCGCCAATGCGCTGCCCGGCCTGGCGCCGGACGTCGAGTTCACGCAGCCGCGAATCGACGACCTGCCGCCCTACAACCAGGACGACGACGGCGCCCCGGCCGAGTCGGTCAGGCGGCTCAAGAGCGAGATCGCCGCGGCCACCGGCCTGATCTTCGTCACGCCGGAATACAACCGCTCGATCCCGGGCGTGCTGAAGAACGCGATCGACCATGCATCGCGTCCCTACGGCCAGAGCGCCTGGAAGGGCAAGCCGGCCGGCGTGCTGGGCGTGTCGATCGGCGCGGTCGGCACCGCATTGGCGCAGCAGCACCTGCGCAACATCCTGGCCTACCTGGACGTGCCCACGCTGGGCCAGCCCGAGGCCTTCATCCAGCACAAGGAAGGCATGTTTCCCGCCGATGGCAAGCTGTCGGAGTCGGCCGCCGGGTTCTTGCAAGGCTGGATGGATGCCTACCTGGCTTTCGTGAAGCGTCACGCAGGCTGAGTCGAGCGGCCGGACGGCCGCCCCACGTCGAAAACTCCATTGAAAACGGCCGGGCAGGCCGGCCGTCGTCGATGATCAAGGGAAGGGCGCGCCGGATCAGCGCTGCTTGTTGGAGCGGCTGCTGCTGTCGCCGCCTTGCTGCGCCTGGTTGCCCTGGCCTTGATGGGACTTGATGTTGCTGCCTTGCTGGTCGCGGCCGCCGCCGGACTGGCTTTGCTGCTTGTTCGAGCCGCCGCTGGGCGTCAGCTGGCTGTTCTTGCCGCCTTGCTGGGCCTGGTTGCCACCTGACTGGCTCTGTTGCTCGTCGCGGCCTTGCGAGGCGTTGCCGCCTTGCTGGTTCTGGTTCTTTTGCACGTGTTGCTCCTTGGTTGGGTTGCCCCGCCGTTCTCCGGTGGAGACGGCCTTCGAAGACGTTCGGAGGTCGTCCCCGGAGGCAGCAACGTGCATTCCTGCGACGTGAACCGCGCTTGACGTCGTGGGCGGGCGCAGCTCAGTTGAGGTAGTTTTCCACCGTGCCGACGTCGCGCGGCTTGGCAGATTCCGGATCGGCGCCGAACTCGCGTTTGGCGCGCCGCTGGCGCAGCAGGTCCCAGCACTGGTCAAGCTGCTCCTCGACGCTCTTGAGGCGATCGGCATTGGCCTCAGGCGCGGCCGCGGTCTCGCGCAGGCGGTGCTCCTCGTCGACGAGCGCGGTGATGCGATCGAGAATGGTCTGGTCTTCCATGTCGGCTCCTGGATGAGGGGGCGCCCGCGGGTGCGGACGCATCGAACGGCCCGAGCAATTTGCGCTCCTCCGCCCGGGATGATGCCCGCCGCCAGCATGCGCCAAGCGGCCGGGCGTCCTGGCGGAAGGGTCAAGCGGCGCTGCGCTGACCTAGGGTTTTCGCGAAGCTTCTGTTGGCGATTCGAGGTTCGCGGCCGGTAGACAGCCCACGGGCGCCAACGCATACTGCCGGATTGGTGTTCGAGCTTCGAACCCGAGACGAGTCTTCGCAGACGGCCGCGCGAGGCGGCCGCTAGCGAGACCGCAGGTCGCGCGATCCGCACGAGGGAACTTCATGGTGGCAGCTGCACAGCGGATCGAGCGTCTCGATCGGCTCGAACGCATTATCCAGACGCAATCGCTGCTGGTTCAGGCCGATCTGGCGCTGAACCCGTTCATGCAGCTGGTCATCGACAAGCTGCGCGAGCTGACCCAGGCGCACGGCGCGTCGGTCGACTTCGTCGATGGCCAGGACACCGTCGTGCGGCGCGCGAGCGGCGCGATGGCCGGTCACCTGGGCCTGCGCATCGCCACCGCCGGCAGCCTGTCGGGCCTGTGCGTGCGCACCGGCGCCGTGCAGCGCTGCAACGATTCCGAAGCCGACGAGCGTGTCGACCGCGCCACCTGCCGGCTGCTGGGCGCGCGCTCCATGATCCTGGCGCCGCTGCGCCAGGGCAACGGCACCGTCGGCGTGCTCAAGATCCTGTCCCAGCATGCCCAGGCATTCGACGAGATCGACGTGCAGATGCTGCAGCTGATGGCCAGCGCCATCGTGGCGGCCCTCGCCAAGAAGGCCGCGCTCGACGCCCGCAACGAGGCCGAGGCGCGCCTGCGCACCAGCGAGGAGCGCATGCGCGCGCTGCTCGAGCACGCGCACGACGCCGTCGTCTCCATTGACCAGCACGGCCGCGTCACGCAATGGAACCGCGCCGCGGAACGCTTGTTCGGATGGTCGCCGATCGAGACCATCGGCCAGCCGGTCGCCGACCTGATCGTGCCGCCCGCGATGCGCGGCGAGATCGCCAACATCGTGACGCGCTACGCCAGCTCCGAACGGCTGGAGGATGCGCAGCAGCGCGTCACGCTGCAGGCGATCGACCGCGCCGGGCGCCTGCTGGCGGTCGAGGTCAGCCTGACCGCCACGCGCGTCGCCGGCCACTGGGAGCTGACCGCCTTTGGCCACGACGTTTCCGAACGCCGCCAGTTCGAGGCCAAGCTGCGCTCGATGGCCCTGAGCGACGGCCTGACCGGCCTGGCCAACCGGCGCGGATTCATGGAAGCCCTCGAGAAGGCCGTCTCGCGTCACGCGCGCGGGGGCCCGCCGCTGGCGCTGCTGTTCCTGGACCTGGACGGCTTCAAGCAGATCAACGACGTTCACGGCCATCATGTCGGCGACCTGGCGCTGCAGACCTTCGCCCGCCGGCTCGAGGGCTGCGTGCGCAAGGGCGACACCATCGCGCGGCTGGGCGGCGACGAGTTCACGGTGCTGGCCGAGGGCATCGTCTCGCTGGAGCAGGCGCGCGCGATCGCCGACAAGATCATCGAGGCCATGAAGCCGCCGCTCGAAGCGCACAAGCTGAGGCTGCGCGCCAGCATCGGCATCAGCCTGTACAACCCGCCCGACGACGCCTCGCAGTTCCTGCGCAAGGCCGATCACGCGATGTACCACGCCAAGCACAATCACGACGAGGTCGAAGGGGTCTCGGCCTTCATGTCCGACGAGCAATTGCTGGACTGAGTCCAGAATGGGCGCCACGACATTTTGTGGAGCCACCCCGTGACCGACCCGCATGCCCACCCGCACGGCGAACCGCCCTGGAAGCACGATGGCGTGCGCGTGGTGCCCGCCGACAGGCTCGACCCCAACACCGCGCAGACGCCCGGCATGGATCGCCAGGCCGCCATCACCTTCGCGCGCACCGGCGCGCAGAAGCTGTGGGCCGGCACCGTGCACATCCACCCCAACGCCAAGACCGGCGCCCACCACCACGGTCCGCTGGAAAGCGTGATCTACGTGGTCAAGGGCCGCGCCCGCATGCGCTGGGGCGAGCGCCTGGAGTTCACCGCCGAGGCCGGCCCGGGCGACTTCATCTACGTGCCGCCGTTCGTGCCGCACCAGGAGATCAACGCCAGCCCGACCGAGACACTGGAGTGCGTGCTGGTGCGCAGCGACGGCCAGGCGATCGCGGTCAACCTCGATATCGAGCCGGCGGAGCCGCCGGAGGACGTCGCCTGGGTCGACCCGACGCATCCGGCGCCCTGATCCCCGGCGACGCGAGCCAGCTCAGTCGACGTCGTCGATCGCCTCCGCGCGCAGGGCCTCGAAGCGCGCGCGGTATTCGGAGCGCAGCACGCGCCGCAGTTCGGCCGTCGCGAAGCGCCGGCGCTCGTCGGCCGTGCGCGGCACCAGCGGCGTCACCGCGACCGGCTTGCGGTCGTCATCCAGCGCCACCATGGTGAAGAAGCAGCTGTTGGCGTGGCGCAGGCGCTGGGTGCGGATCTCCTCGGCCATCACCTTGATGCCCACCTCCATCGAGCTGGTGCCCACGTGGTTGACCGAGGCCAGGAAGGTCACCAGCTCGCCGACGTGGATCGCCTCGCGGAACATCACCTGGTCGACCGACAGCGTGACCACGTAGCGCCCCGCGTAGCGCGCCGCGCACGCATAGGCGACCTGGTCGAGCAGCTTGAGGATGGTGCCGCCGTGCACGTTGCCCGAGAAGTTGGCCATGTCGGGCGTCATCAGCACCGTCATCGAGAGTTGATGTTTGAGCGAGTCCATGCGGCTCTTTCGTGGAGTGATTCAGCAGGCGGGAGGGGCGACCGTGGCACCGGCCACGCCATGGCGGCGCATGGCCTCCTGGACGAAGCCGCTGGCCTTCATGGCCTCGACGAAGGCGCGCAGCGCCGCCTCGGCCGCCGGCCCGCGGGCGCGCGCCAGGCCCATCGCCTGGCGGATCTCCATGAAGCGGCCGGGCAGCACGCGCAGCCCCGGCGTGCGCGCGGCCACGTCGACCAGTACCTGGCGGATGCCGCCGGCGACGTCGGCAGCCCCCGATCGCAGCGTCTCGACCACCTCGGCGGCGCCCGGCACGCGCACGAAGGAGGCGGCCTTGAGCTCGCGCGTCAGGAACAGGTCATAGGCGCTGCCCTGGCCGACGGCGATGCGGGTGCCGGCGCGGTCGACGTCCTCGTTGGCCCGGCACGGCGAATCCTCGCGCACCAGGTAGGCGCCTTCGATCAGCAGGTAGGCGTCGGTGAAGGCGATCTGCGCGCCGCGCAGCGGATCGATCGCGAAGAAGCCGACGTCGGCCAGGCCGCCGGTGACGGCGTCCACCGACTTCTTCGCCGCCGGAAACTCGATCGTCTCGAGCGGCACGCCCAGGCGTTCGGCCAGCGCCTGCGCGAGATCGACCGAGATCCCGCGCGCCCGGCCCGTGGCCGGATCCGTGTTGGCGAGGATGGGGTTGCCCAGATTGATGGACGCGCGCAGCCGGCCGCTCGGCGCGAGCAGGGCGGCGGCGGGATCGGGGGTGTCGTCGGAACTCATCGGGACATTCTCGTGGAAGTGGGGCTGCATCCGGCGATCACGCGCGCCCGTATTGAACCTATGCGCCGCTCGACGGTCATAAACCGGGCGCCCGGCGCGCTCCGGCCAGCCGATGCAAGATCCGGTCCGAAGCGCTGTAAGGATCCTGCGCACCCGGACGACAGACACTCAACCCCGCAACGAACCGAAGAAAGCCCGTCATGCCCATCGCCCGTCGAACCGCGCTCCTGTCCGGCGTCAATCTGCTGCTCGGTGGCGGCGTCGCCTTGCTGGCGTCGGCCTGCAGCCGTGCCGGTGCCACGACTGGCGCGGCCAAGGAGCACTTCGAAGTCGAGATGACCGACGAGCAGTGGAAGGCGAAGCTGTCGCCCCAGGCGTACGCCGTGCTGCGCCACGAAGGCACCGAGACGCCGTTCACGAGCCCGCTCAACGACGAACACCGCAAGGGAACGTTCAGCTGCGCCGGCTGCGCGCTGGCGCTGTTCGCCTCGGAGACCAAGTTCGACAGCGGCACCGGCTGGCCCAGCTTCTGGCAGCCGCTGCCCAAGGCCGTCAACCAGCGAGTGGACACCACGCTGGGCATGTCGCGCGACGAGGTGCACTGCCGCCGCTGCGGCGGACACCTGGGCCACGTGTTCGACGACGGCCCGAAACCCACCGGCCTGCGCTATTGCATGAACGGCGTCGCCATGGCGTTCACGCCGGCCTGACGCTTCACCATTTGCCCCGAGGACACCCCATCATGATCCGCACCACCGCTGCCGCCCCCTCCAAGGCCGCCCAGTACTTCCTCACGACCGTCGGCGTCGCCTGCCTGCTGGCCATCGGGCTGCACTTCAGTGGCGCCGGCGCGGCCGAGCCCGCGGTCGTCATTCCCGCGCCGGCCACCGACGAGCCGGCCGCCGGCCGCCACACCGAGACCGCCGTCTTCGCCGGCGGCTGCTTCTGGGGCGTGCAGGGCGTGTTCCAGCACGTCAAGGGCGTGACCAACGCCGTCTCCGGCTACTCCGGCGGCAAGAAGGAGACGGCCGAATACGAGACCGTCAGCGGCGGCAACACCGGACATGCCGAGTCCGTGCAGGTCACCTTCGACCCGACGCAGGTCAGCTACGGCAAGCTGCTGCAGGTGTACTTCTCGGTGGCGCACAACCCGACCGAGCTGAACTACCAGGGCCCCGACCACGGCACCCAGTACCGCTCGGCGCTGTTTCCGCTCGACGACGCGCAGCGCAAGGTGGCCACGGCCTACATCGCGCAACTGGAGGCGGCCAAGGTGTTCCCCAAGCCCATCGTCACGCACGTCGAGGCCTACAAGGGCTTCTATCCGGCCGAGGCCTACCACCAGAACTTCCTGACGCTGAACCCCGACTATCCGTACATCGTCTACAACGACCTGCCCAAGGTGGCTGACCTGAAGAAGGTGTTCCCGGCGCAGTACGCGGACAAGCCGGCGCTGGTGCCCAACGTGGTGGCGTCCAGGTAAGCGGCCGGGTGGCCGGGCCGCCTCACTTCGTGAGGAAGGCCAGCACCGTCGAGGCGAACTTGCCGTAGGGTGGGGCCATGAACTTCAGCGAGCTGAAGCGCGCCTGGTAGAACACCGGGCGCAGCTTGGAGAAGGTGTCGAAGCCCTCGCGGCCGTGATAGTGGCCCATGCCCGATTCGCCGACACCGCCGAACGGCAGGTCGTGCTGGGCGACGTGGAACAACGCCTCGTTGACCGACACGCCGCCCGACATCACCCGATCGAGCAGCATCTGCACC
>JBJMWF010000249.1:0-4880 GCA_045810265.1 Vitreoscilla sp.
CAGGTGCACCTTGACGCCCGCGGCGGCCAGCGGCTGCGACAGCTCGCGCAGCGGCTCCTGTCCCGAGCACAGCACGATGGTGTCGGCTTCGATCAGCGTGCCGTCCTTGCGCTCGGGGCCGAAGGTGACGAACAGGCCCTCGTCGGTCACGCGTTCGTAGTTCACGCCGGCCAGCATCTCCACGTTCTTCATCTTGAGCGTCGCGCGGTGCACCCAGCCGGAGGTCTTTCCCAGCCCGGCGCCGTGCTTGCCCGCCTTGCGTTGCAGCAGGATCACCTGGCGCGACGGCGGGCTCGGCTGCGGGCGCTCCAGGCCGCCGGCCGTGCGCGCCGGATCGCCAACGCCCCACTCGCGCTTCCATTCATCCAGGTGCAGCGTGGCCGACGGCTCGCCGCGGTCCGCGCCCGTCACGAGGAACTCGGCGACGTCGAAACCGATGCCGCCAGCCCCGACGATGGCCACCCGCTGGCCCACCGGCTTGCCGTGCAGTAGCACGTCGATGTAGCTCAGCACCTTGGCGTTGTCCTGCCCCGGGATGCGCGGGTCGCGCGGCATCACGCCGGTGGCCAGGACGACCTCGTCGAACCTGCCCGCCACCAGCGCCGCGGCATCGACGCGGGTGCACAACCTGAGCTCCAGCGATGGCAGCAACTCGATGCGGCGACCGAAGTAGCGCAGCGTCTCGCTGAACTCCTCCTTGCCCGGCACGCGCTTGGCCATGTTGAACTGGCCGCCGATGCGCTCGGCGCCGTCGAACAGCGTCACGCGATGGCCGCGCTCGGCCAGCGTGGTGGCCGCGGCCAGGCCGGCCGGCCCCGCACCCACCACCGCGATGCGCTTGGGCGCCGCCGCCGGCTCGATCTTCAGCTCGGTCTCGAAGCCGGCTCGCGGGTTGACCAGGCAGGTCGCCTGCTTGTTCTTGAAGGTGTGGTCGAGGCAGGCCTGGTTGCAGGCGATGCAGGTGTTGATCTCGTCGGCCCGGCCCTGCGCCGCCTTTTCCATGAAGGCGGCGTCGGCCAGGAACGGGCGCGCCAGCGACACCAGGTCGGCCTGGCCGAACTGGTCGATGCCGGCGGCCAGCAGGCCTTCGGCCACCTCCGGCGTATTGATGCGGTTGCTGGTGACCAGCGGGATCGCCACGCCGGCGGCGCGCAGCTCCGCGCGCATCTTGCCGGTGACCCAGCCGAAGGCCGCGCGCGGCACGCTGGTGACGATGGTCGGGACGCGCGCCTCGTGCCAGCCGATGCCGGTGTTGAGGATGGTCGCGCCCGCCGCCGACACCGCCTTGGCCAGTTGCACCACCTCGTCCCAGCTGCTGCCGTCAGGGATCAGGTCGATCATCGAGAGGCGGTAGATCAGGATGAAGTCCGGCCCGACCGCCTCGCGCACCCGGCGCACGATCTCCACCGCCAGCCGCATGCGGTTCTCGTACGAGCCGCCCCAGTCGTCCGTGCGCTGGTTGGTGTGGCGCACCAGGAACTCGTTGATGAAGTAGCCCTCGCTGCCCATCACCTCGACGCCGTCGTAGCCGGCCTCGCGCGCGAGCACCGCGCAACGCACGAAGGCGCGGATCTGGCGCTCGATGCCGCGCGCGCTCAGCGCCCGCGGCGTGAACGGCGAGATCGGGCTCTGCAGGCGGCTGGGCGCCACGCACAGCGGCGAGTAGCCATAGCGGCCGGCGTGCAGGATCTGCAGCGCGATCTTGCCGCCCTCGGCGTGCACCGCGGCCGTCACCTGCCGATGGCGGCGGGCGCCACCATGCGTCCACAAGGTGCCCGCGAAGGGCTTGACCCAGCCCTCGATGTTGGGCGCGAAGCCGCCGGTGACGATCAGTCCGACGCCATGCCGCGCCCGTTCCGCGTAGAACGCCGCCATGCGCGGGAAGTCGCGCGCCGCGTCCTCCAGCCCGGTGTGCATGCTGCCCATGATCGCGCGATTGCGCAGCGTCGTGAAACCGAGATCGAGCGGAGCGAGCAGCTTCGGATAGGGCGATGTCATCGTGTCCTCAGGGCGGCCTGAAAGGCTGGCGGGAGCCCGCGATGGTACGGGCGGGCGGCCTGTCAGAATCGGGGCGGCGCACTAATCGGGCGCGAGCGCCGCTGAACTTTGCGGCAGGATTTCACTCAATGCCCGGGGCTCCCGCCCCGCCGCACCGGCCGTCCGCAACAGAACGGCAACACGGCATGCCCCATAATGTTGGATTCAGATGACAGGCGCTCGGCCTGGAAAGTGGAGTGTTTTGATGAACAAACGTGAGTTCCTGGCAATGGGCGGCGCCCTGCCCTTGATGTTGGCAGGCTGCGGCGGCAGCGGCTCCGGCAACGCCCCGGTCCGCCTGATCAATGCCAGCGTCGGCTACCCCGGCGCGCTGGGATTCATGGATGAATCGACGCAGATCACCAGCGGCATCACCTACGGCAATGCCAGCTCGTATTTCAACGTCGAGGCCGGCTCGGTCCACCTGACGCTGACCACCACCATCGCCGGCTCCGAGACCAGCGCCACGGCCGCGCAGCTGCGCACCGTCAACAAGGACCAGCGCTACTCGCTGGTCGCCTACGGCATCCTCGACCAATTGCGCCTGGCCCTGGTCGCCGAGAGCAACACGACGCCGGACGCCGGCACCGCCAGCGTCAACGTGCTCAACACCTCGGCCGACATCGGCGCGGTGGACGTCTACCTGTCCACCACCAAGGATCTGTCGGTCTCCACCCAGATCGCCTCCAACGTCGCGGCCACGACGACGTCGCCGTCGCAAAGCCCGTTCGCCACCGACATCCAGCCCGGCTCGTACTACGTCACGGTCGTGGGCGCCGGCAGCATCGCCCGCAACGTCAGCGACGTGCGCTTCCAGTCGCCGGCCCCGGTCACGCTGACCGCGCTGCAGGTGCTGACCATCATCCTGACGCCGGGCACGAGCGGCGTGCTGGCCAACGCGATCCTGCTCACGCAAGGCACGCAGGGCACGGCGGTCAGCTACCTGAACACGACGGCGCGCGCGCGCGCCGTCACCGCCGTCCCGGGCCGTTCTACATCGGTCATCGGCGCCACCGCCGCCGGCACCGCGGTCACCGTGCTGTCGTCCAACACCACGCCGAAGGTGTCCAACTACTTCGTGGTCGCCACGGGCGCCGCCCCCACCGTCACGGTCAACGGCGCGACCATTCCCGTCGTGATGGATTCCACCAACACCAGCACGGGTGTCGTCACCCAGGTGCCGGCCTCGCTGTTGGCCGGCGGCGACTACACCATCATGGTCTACCTCGACGGATCGGGTAATCCGATCGCCAAGATGATCGAGGACGACAACACGGCGCCTATCTCGGCGGCCGGCGTGAAGTTCCGCCTGGTCAACCTGGCATCCGACAACCAGGGTCTGCAGCTGTCGATGTACGTCAACGGGTCCAGCATCCAGCCGCTGAACATTCCGTACGGCGCTGCCTCGAATTACACCGAGGTGCCCAACATCCCCCAGTCCACGGACTCGACGGTGGACATCAACGACGGCGCCGCGCTGCTCAACGAGCGCAAGCTGGTGATCCCCCTGGGCAACATCTTCACCGACTTCGTCGTGAGCGTGGCGAGCAACGGCACCGCGCAGGCCTTCCTGCAGCCGACGTCGGGTAGCTGAACGGCCCTTCGGGTCATGAAAAAAATGGCGCCGACGGCGCCATTTTTCATTTCGGAAGCGTCAGCGCCCAGGCGGCGTGCCGAACTTGCCGGCGCGGAAATCCTCCACGGCCTGGAAGATCTCGGCCTGCTTGTTCATCACGAACGGGCCGTACTGCGCGATCGGCTCGTTGAGCGGCCGGCCGGCGACCAGCAGCGCCCGGGCACCGTCGGCGCCGGCTCGCACGCGCACGCCGTCGCGGTCGGGCGCGTTGGCGAGCACGGCCATGCGCTCGCGCGGGACGGGCGTGCGCGCGACGCCGCTGTCGATCTCGAGCTCGCCGCGGTAGACGTAGACGAACGCGTTGTGGTTCGCCGGCAGCACCTGTTCGAAGCTCGCGCCGGGGGCCAGGTGCAGGTCGATGTACAGCGGCTCCGTGTGGGCCTTCTGCACCGCGCCGGCGACGCCATGGCTGGCACCCGCGATCACCCGCGCGGTCACGCCGGGCAGGCGCAGCTCGGGGATCTCACCGCTGGGAATGTCGCGGTAGCCGGGCGTGCCCATCTTGTCTGCCGCCGGCAGGTTCAGCCACAGCTGGAAGCCCTCCATGCGGCCTTCCTCCTGCTCCGGCAGCTCGCTGTGGATCAGGCCGCTGCCGGCCGTCATCCACTGCACGCCGCCGTTCTGCAGCAAGCCCTCGTTGCCGGCCGAGTCGCGATGGCGCATGCGGCCGGCGATCATGTAGGTCACCGTCTCGAAGCCGCGGTGCGGATGGTCCGGAAAGCCGCCGATGTAGTCGCCGGCGTCGTCCGAGCCGAAGGCGTCCAGCATCAGGAAGGGGTCGAGCCGGCGTTGCAGCGGCTGCGTCAGCACGCGCGTCAGCTTGACGCCGTCGCCGTCGCTCGTGGCCTGCCCGGTGACCAGGCGCTCGACCGAGCGCGGGTGGCGCACGGAGACATCCAGGGTCGCGGCGGGGGCAGTATCGGTCAAGGTCGTGGTCATGGAGACAAGTCCTGTGTTGCGGCCCGCCTGGGGCCGCGTTGAAGATGATCAGGCAGCGAGCGCGGCACCATCGGCGATGCGCGCGATCTCGGCACGCGCCGAGGCCAGCGCCTTGGCTTCGGCATCGGGGCCCATCGCCAGGCCTTCGGCGTAGATGAACTCGATGTCGGTGATGCCCAGGAAGCCCAGCGTCTGGCGCAGGTACGGCACCTGGGTGTCGTGCGGCTGGTCTCGGTAGACGCCGCCGCGCGTCAGCACGGCATAGACC
>JBJMWF010000250.1:0-11776 GCA_045810265.1 Vitreoscilla sp.
CAGCGCCACGTGCTGGCCGGCGCCGGTCAGTGCGGTTCCGCCGTAGTAGGCGGCGCGCATGTCGCTGCCCAGGAAGGATGCCGACGGGCCCGAGCCGGTGGTGGCGTGGGTGACGACCGCCTCGGGCGAGATGCCACGGGCAGCGGCGTAGTCGCTGCGCTTGACATACTTGGGCTTGGGGATGGAGAAGTTGTCCATGCCCGAGACGTGCCACAGCTTGACGGCCAGGTCGGTGGTCGGCTCGCGATCGGGCGAGAAGAAGGTGCGGTTCTCGGTCGGATGCTTGTAGTTGCGCATGGTCACGTGGAAGGCCTGTTCGACCTTGTCGACGGTGCCGCGCACCTGCAGGTCCATGCCGTCGCGCGTTCCGCCGGTCACCGTCAGGCCGCGCTCCTGCATGTAGCTGCGCACGGCGTCGTAATCGGCCTGGGTCGGGCCGAAGCGCTCGGTGAATTCCGCCGGCGTGATGTAGTGGCGGAACAGCGGGCTTTGCGGATCCGTGATGCTCGCGGCCAGCGCCTTCAGGCCCTCGCGGTCGCGCACCGGCAGCACGATGTCCAGGTTCATCACCTGCGTCGCGGCGGGGTTGCCCACCATCTGGGCCTCACCGCCCTGGATCTCGGCATGGACGTGCCGGGTGTGCGAGCCCTCGGCTTGCGCACCCAGCGACAGCGTGGCCAGAGCGCCCATCAGCGCCAGGCTGATCCTGCGGCGCGCGCCAATATGAATTCCGACATTTCCAGCACTGGACATTTGAAATCTCCGGGATGAACGAGGTGGGAGGGATGAAGCGATCCCCGCGCCGCGAATATAGATGCGCGATCGCTTGCGGGCTAACGCTCGCTAACCATCATCTCGTTTTCCCGTGTTCGGCTCGCGTTGTTTGCAAGCGAATAAACCGGCCAGGGATTCTGCGATATGCCTTGCGGACCTGGCAGATATCGGAGTGCCCTCCGCCATGCAGGTGCACCGGGCGTCGTCAGCGCGCCAGACGCGCTCCATGACGGGGCGGATCGCTTTCCGAAATGGATATCCTTGCCCCATTTCGGAGAATCTCTTGGGCCGATTACCCCGAATTGGGTAGCTGCACGGCCAATATCGAACGATTCGGATTTCCGGTGTTTGATTCTTACGGCGCCGGTGTCTGCAATACCCGATTTCGGGGATGACTCTTCAAACTGTCGGCAAACTGTCCGGAAACTGAATCGAGCGGACCGCTGATGATTTCCTGCGCGACTAGTCTTCCAGCCCGATCAGTTCCTGCACCGTCTGCCGCCGCCGGATCAAGCGCGCGCCGGCACCGTCGACCAGCACCTCCGCCGCCAGCGGCCGCGTGTTGTAGTTGGAGCTCATGGACGCGCCGTACGCGCCGGCGTCGTGGAAGACCAGCAGGTCGCCGGTCTGGGCAGGCGCCAGTTCGCGCGCCTCGACGACACCGCTGGCGTCCTGCGTGAACACGTCGCCCGACTCGCACAAGGGGCCGGCGACGACCGTCGGCACGCGCGTCGCGGCAAGTCCGATCTCGGAGCGCACCTGGGCGTTGGCGCGCGCGATCGCGCTGATGGCATGGTGGCCGCCGTACATCGCCGGTCTGACCAGGTCGTTGAAGCCGGCGTCGCACAGCACGAAGTGGTTGCTGCCCATCTGCTTGACGGCGCGCACCTCGGCCAGCAGGGCGCCGGCCTCGGCGACCAGGAAGCGGCCCGGCTCGATCTCCAGGTGCACCGCATGGCCCAGTTGCGCGGCCAGGCGCTGGCGCGCGGCGTCCCACAGGCTGAAGTAGTGCGCCGTGTCGACGCTCGCCTCGCCGGCGCGGTAGGGAATGGACAGCCCGCCGCCGGCGGAGATGGCCGTGACGTCGTGGCCCAGCGCGACCACGTCGCTGACATGCTGCACCATCGCCTCGCACACGCGTTCCAGGTGCCGGTAGTCCACGCCCGAGCCGATGTGCATGTGCAGGCCCACCAGCCGCATGCCATGGCGCGCGATCGCTTCGAGGGCGGCCGGGATGTCGGCCGGCCAGATGCCGTGCTTGCTGTGTTCGCCGCCGGTGTTGGTCTTGCGGCTGTGGCCGTGGCCGAAACCCGGGTTGATGCGCAGCCAGATGCGCTGGGCGCCGGCGCGATCGGCGAGGTAGTCGCCCAACTGGTCGATCATCGCCACCGAGCCGGCGTTGACCGGGATGCCGTGCTGCGCGACCAGCGCCAGCGTGGTGCGGTCGATCTCGTCGGCGGTGAAGACGATGCCGCTGTGCTCGTCGCGCGCGTCGTAGCCGGCATGCAGCGCGCGCTCGATCTCGCCGGCCGACACGGCGTCGACCTTCACCCCGAGCGAGCGCAGCAGGCGCAGCACGTGCGTGTTGGAGCAGGCCTTCTGCGCGAAGCGCACCGTGTCGAAGGAGCGCAGGCGCTCGACGCGGGCCCGGATGGTGTCGGCGTCGTAGACCCAGAGCGGCGTGGCGTGGCGCTCCGCGAGCGACTGCAGGCGTTCGGCGGTGAAGCTGGCGGGGGCGGGGTGCTGGAGTGCGGTCATGGCGCCATGGTGCGCTTGCCTGGCATATCAGTCCAATGCTTTGATTTGTCGAGTAGTTTCAAATTTGATATGGTCGAGGCATGTCCGACGCCTCGCTCCTGACCCACCGCCACGTCGAGGTCTTCCGTGCGGTGATGATCGCCGGCAGCGTCACGGGCGCGGCCGAGGCGCTGTTCACGTCGCAGCCCACGATCAGCCGCGAGCTCTCGCGCATGGAGTCGCTGCTGCGGCTGGCGCTGTTCGAGCGGCTGCGCGGGCGCTTGCGTCCCACTGCGCAGGCCTACGCGCTGTTCGAGGAGGTCCAGCGCTCGTACGCCGGCCTGGAGCGCGTGGCCGACACCGCGCTGCGCCTGCGCCAGTTCAGCGAGGGTCAACTGTCGCTGGCCTGCCTGCCGGCGTTCTCGCACGCACTGCTGCCTGGCGCCTGCGCGCGCTTCCAGGCGGCGCATCCGGGTGTCAGCGTGTCGGTCAATCCGTACGAGTCGCCGCAGCTCGAGGAGCGCCTGGCCGCGCAGGCGCACGACCTCGGTCTGGCCGAGCACGACAGCGCGCTGGCCGGGGCGCAGGCGTCGCTGTTGCTGGAGTTCGACGAGGTCGCGGTGCTGCCCGCGGGCCACGCGCTGCTGGCCAGGAGGCAACTGGCGGCCAGCGACTTCGCCGGCCAGCCGTTCGTCAGCTTCCACCCGCGCGACCGCTATCGCCAATGGGTCGACAAGGTGTTCGCGGAGGCCGGCGTCGACCGCCAGCTCGCGATCGAGACCGACAGCGCGGTCGCCGTCTGCGCAATGGTGCGGCACGGACTGGGCCTGGCCATCGTCAACCCGCTGACGGCGCTCGCGCTGTGCGGCCCGGACGCCGGCATCGTGGTGCGGCCGCTGGCGTTCTCGATACCCTTCCGGGTGTTCTCGGTGCGGCCGGCGCACCGGCCCGGCAATCCGCTGGTGGCACGCTTCGAGGCGGCGCTGCAGGCCGAGTGCGCCGCCCTGCGCGAGGCCGTCGCGCGGGCGTGGGGACGCGCGGGCCGGCAAGGCCGCCGCGCCTGAATTCGCGCTGCGGCAAGCGTGCGTTGACCAGCGGAGAACCCGCGACGGGGCCATGGCCGGCGCCAGCCACTAGAGTGGTGATTTCGCTGCCGTGGGCAGTTGTCGAAAGGCCCGCATGACCGCCACGCCCAAGCTCGACCCCGCACTGCTGCCGGGGCTGTTGTCCCAGCTCCCGGGCTGGTCGCTCGACCCGCAAGCCGCCGCGATCTCGCGCCACCTGGAGTTCGCCGACTTCAACGAGGCCTTCGCCTTCATGGCGCGCGTCGCGCTGGTTGCCGAGCGGCGCGACCATCATCCCGACTGGTCGAACTCGTACAACGTCGTCGACGTCACGCTGACCACGCACGACGTGCACGGGCTGACGATGAAGGACATCGAGCTGGCGCGCTTCATCGACCGCGCCGTCGGGGCCCGCTGAGCCGCGGGCGCGCGAAGGGCGCACGCCCGGCAGGCGGCTTCAGTCGCGCTGGCGCGAGGTGCCCGTCATGACGTCGACCATGTGCACCTCCGGTGCGCCGCCCAGCAGCGACAGCCCGGTCATGCCCAGCTCGCGCGGGATCTGGCCGGTGAGGTGCGCGAAGCGGCCGCCGTTGTCGGCGAACACGGCGAAGGTGCCGAAATGGCTCTCGTCGTACTGGTTCGCGAACCAGGCCAGCGTGCCGGCTTCCTTCTCGACCAGCGGCTGGCAGTCGCGCATCATCCTGGCGACGTCGGCCTCCTTGCCGGGCTTGGCCTTGAAGCGCAGCACCAGGCCCTTGGTGACGCCCTCCAGCACCTTGGGCATCTTCGAGCCCAGCACGTCGATCCGCGTCGTGCGCGGCGCCGTGGTCATCAGGCGATGCTCGGCGGCGAAAAAACTGGTCGCGGCCTGGCCGGCCAGGTGGGCCTCGCGGCCCGCCTCGTCGTCGAAGCACGAATACACGCCGAACTCGCCGCGCATGTAGCGGATGCCGAACCACGCCTGGGTGGTCTTTTCCCAGGAGACTTCGGTGGCCAGGTCCTCGAGAAACGTGTCCATCGTGTCTTCGTCGGTCTGCGATTCGTAGCGGAACAGCAGGGCTTTGGTGATCATCGGGTTCCTTTCTGGTTTCTCGGGCGCCGCCCCCGGCGGACCCCATCCTTGGGACATATCCTACCCAGGAACGATCGCGCTCGCTCAAGGTGTTGTCCCAGGGCGACCCCGGCGCTGGCGGCGACCGTGGGCGCTCAGCTCGCCGAGAGCGCCGCCACCGGCTCGATCAGTTCGTCGATCGGCGCCGGCTCGTGCATCAGGTAGCCCTGCGCGAAATCGACGCCCATCGCGTACAGGCGCTCCAGCACGGCGGCCTTGTCGACGAACTCGGCGACGGTGGTCAAACCCATCACCTTGGCGACATCGGCGAAACAGCGCACCGCCACTTCGTCGAGCGGATCGTCGACCAGGTCGCGCACGAACTGGCCGTCGATCTTGAGCGTGTCCACCCGCAGCATCTTGAGGTAGCCGAACGACGCCGCGCCGGCGCCGAAGTCGTCGAGCGCCACCTTGACGCCATGCTCGCGCACCTGGTCGATGAAGACGGCGGCGTTGGCGATGTTGGTGACGGCCGCCGTCTCGGTGATCTCCAGGCACAGCATGCCGCAGATCTGCGGCCCGGCGCGCGCGAGCAGCTCCAGCGCCCAGCGGTGGAAGGTCTTGTCGCCCACCGACTGGCCGGAGAGATTGACGCTCAGCAACTCGATGCGTGACGGCTTGTCGAGCGCGGTCATCCAGTCGACGACGTGGCGCAGCACCCAGCGGTCGATGCGCGAAGCCAGATGGAAGCGCTCGGCCGCCGGCAGGAACGCACCTGGCGCGACCAGCGGGCCATCGCCCTGGCGCAGGCGCAGCAGCACCTCGGCGTGCAGCCCCGCGATGGCCGAGGACTCACCCTTGAGCGGCATCAGGCGCTGCGCGTACAACACGAAGCCATCCTCGTCCAGCGCGTGCTCGATGCGCGTGACCCACTGCATCTCGTACTGGCGTTCGCGCATCGCGACGTCGGTGTCGAACCAGGTGTGGACGCGGTTGCGGCCGGCTTCCTTGGCGGCGTAGCAGGCGGTGTCGGCCGCCTGCTGGATCGCGGCCGTCGCCTGCCAGCGGCGGTCCACCGGCACCAGGCCGATGCTCATGCCGATGCGAAAGCGCCGGTCCTCGTGCACGAAACGGAAGTCGTCCATGCGGTCGCACAGCTTCTGCGCGACACGCTGCGCCTGGTCGACGGTGCAACGCTCCATCAGGATCGCGAACTCGTCGCCGCCCAGGCGCGCGACGGTGTCGCGCGCACGCACGCTGTCGGTCAGCATGCGCGCCATCTGCTGCAGCAACTGGTCGCCCACCGCGTGGCCGCAGGCGTCGTTGACCAGCTTGAACTGGTCCAGGTCGATGTAAAGCAGCGCGTGCTCGCCGCCGGTGTCCTGCGCCGACTGCAGCAGCCGGCCCATGCGGGCCTCGAACTCGGTGCGGTTGACCAGGCCGGTGAGGGCATCGTGCGTCGCGCGCCAGCTCATCTCGCCGGTGAGCCGGCGCTGCTCGCTGACGTCGTGGAACACCAGCACCGTACCCAGCACGGTACCGTCCTCGCGCCGGATCGGCGCGATGGACTCCTGGATGCCGAACTCCTGGCCGTGACGCGACAACAGCAGCGTGTTGCCCGCTTCGGCGACACGCCGGCCCTGCTCGAGGCAGGCCTTCACCGGATCGGGCGACGGCTCGCGCGTCTTCTCGTCGACGATGTGCAAGACCTGCGTCAGCGTGCGGCCGATGGCTTCGGACGAAGTCCAGCCGGTCAGCCGTTCGGCCACCGGATTGAGCCAGGTGATCTGGCCGCGCCCATCGGTGGTGATGACGGCGTCGCCGATCGACTCCAGCGTCACGCTCAGCAGCGAGCGGTCCTCGGCCAGGTTGGCCGCCAGCTCGCGCAGCTCGGTGATGTCCCAGGCCGCACCGATGAGGGAGGTGGGCTGGCCCTGGGCATCGCGCATCGCGCGCGCGGTGCCACGCAGGTAGCGGGTGCGGCCGTCCTCCAGCACGACGCGGTAGTCGCGATCGAGCAGGCGGTCACCGAGCGCCGCCTCGTGCATCGCCTCCTGCAGGCCGGGCATGTCGGCGGGGTGCACGCGCTGGTCCCACAGCGTCACCGGTGACGCGCGGCCGCCGCTGGTGTCGCCGAACAGCTGGTACATGCGCGCGTCCCAGATCAGCTCGCCGGTGGCGATGTCCAGCTCCCAGATGCCGATGCCGCCGCTCTGGGTGGCGAGCGCGACGCGGTCGTTGACCTGCTTGATCTCCAGGCGCTGCGCGACCTTGTCGCTGATGTCCTGGAACGCGCCGACCAGCCGCACGGGCACGCCGCTGGCGAACTCCGCGGAGCCGACGGCACGCACCCAGATGCGGCGGCCATCCGCGCGCACGAACGGCAGCTCCATGTCCCAAGGTGTCCCTTCGGTCATCGCGCGGCGCACCGCGTCCTCGATGGTCAAGCGCGCCTCGGGCGGATAGAAGCGGAACGCGGTCTGCAGGTCGGGCACGTAGTCGGCGTCGACGCCATGGATGCGCCGCGTCTCGCGCGACCACACGACGTGGCCCGTGACGAGGTCGACCTCCCAGCCGCCGACGCCGGCCATCCTGCCGGTGCGATCCAGGAACAGCTCGCTCTTGCGCAATTCCTCCTCCTGCACCTTGCGCTCGGTGATGTCGAAGGTCACCGACAGATAGCCCACGATGCGGCCGTCGGCGTCGACCTCGGGGATGAGGTTCTGCTGCACCCATTGCTGGCGCCCGTTGATCAGCGCGGGCACCTCGAAGCGCCGCAGCTCGCCGCGCAGCGCCGCCTCGACGTTCGGCCCGATCACCGACCATTCGTCCTCGCCGCGGAAGACCCGGTGCGACGTCCCCACCAGCTGCGCCGGGTCGATGCCGTACAGGCGCCGGATGTGCTCGTTGGCGTAGGTGCAGAGCAACTGCGTGTCCATCCGCACGATGGTGGCTGGCAGGTTGTCGGCGATGGTGCGCAAGCGGCGCTCGCTGTTGGCCAGTTCGAGTTCGGCCCGCTTGCGCGCGCTGATATCGAGGGACATCACGTAGTAGCCGTCGACGCCGCCGGCGGCGTTGAAGTCGGGCACGTAGCTGACCATGAACGCCGCATCGGGACGCACGCCCATGCCGCGCCGTTCGAAATGCACCGGGTGGCCGGCGAGGGCCTCCGCGATGTAGGGCGCGAGCTCGTCGCGCCGGGCCTCGCCCAGCATCTCGGTGATGGTGCGGCCGATGAAGGACTCGGGCGCCATGTCGAACAGCCCCTTGAACGCCGCGTTGGTGAAGCGGTAGGTCTCGCTGCGGTCGACGTAGGCGATGCAGGCCGGCATGTTGTCGGCGATCGCGCGCAGCCGGCGCTCGCCGAGCTCGAGCCGCGCGCGGCTCTCGACCAGCGCGGCCGTCATCGCCGCCCGCGCCTTGAGCTCGCGCAGGATGTAGAGGGCACCGCCCGACATCAGCGTCACCAGCAGCACCAGCATCACGCCGGCATAGGTCTCGACCGCGTGGCGCACCTCGCGGCCGGCGACGACGCGCTCGTCGAAGCGCTCGCCTTCGGTGGCCGTGATCGCGTCGGCGTAGGCCTGGATGTCGCGCCGGATCTTGCCGCCGCGCTCGTCCAGCGCGATCGCGCGCGCCTGCTCGGGCTGGCCCGGCGTCAGCGCGATCGCGTTGTCGAGCCGCGAGAAGTGCGATTCCACGGCCATGCGCAGCGCCGACAGCAGTTGTGCCTGCACGGGATCGCCACCGACATCGGGGGCGATGAGGTCGAGATTGCGCTTGCCGCTGGCAACGGCCTCCTGGTAGCGCGCCAGCGCCGACGGCGAGCCCAGCAGGTGGCTGCGCTGCGCCGCCTCCGCGTCGAGCGCGGCGAGCGACACCGCCTGCACCGCCGCCACGCTGGTGCGCGTGCGCTCGGCCCAGCCAGCCGTCTCGTCCAGGCGGACGGATTGTTCGTGGGTCGTCCAGGCCACTGCGCCCAGAACCGCGATTCCGATGGCGGCGACCAATGCGAACGCACCCCTCAGGCGCGTGGACGATCGATTCATGCTCGATGGGTGTCCCGAAAGCGCCTGGCCGGTCTCTCGCCGGCTGGCGGGCGCGTGCCCCCTGTCGGGCAGTCTACGGCGGCCGGCGCCCGTTGGGTTGCGGGTGATCCCACGATTGACCCGGCACGCCGCAACGTTCGCGATTTGCGATGTCCCACGGCGGCACACCCGCCCGGGTACGGGGTCGGCCCTGCAGGCCATACACTGGGAAATGCCCGTTTTCGAGATCAAGCCCGTCTTCATCGACGGCACAGACGCCGCCGCCGAGTGGGTCGACAATGAACACTCCGCCTGGAACGAGCCGCTGCTGCGCACGACGGCGCCGCTGGCCGACCGCTGGGAGGCGCCGGCGCTCGAGCTGTACCGGTCCGAAAAGATCGCCACCGCAGTGTTGTTCCACCCGACCGCGCACGTGGTGTCGCAGGGCGTGCGCGACGAGCTCTCGCACTTTCCCGAGCTCGAGTTCCTGCCCGTCAACGTCGCGGGCTACGGCCAGTTCTACGCGATGCACGTGTTGACCAGTTGCGAGCTGCCCGTGGGCAGCTCGGCGGACACCGGGCCGGGCACCGACATCGCACTGATCCGCGCGTTCCCCAAGTCCTTCGAGGCGCCGGCGCCGTTCTTCCGCATCCGCCATCCGGGCACGCTGACGGCCGGCGGCATGGCGGTGTGCGTGCCCGACATCTATGCCAGCGAAGCCGCGGCGACGGCGGTGATGCGCGTCGCCGGAAAGTTCCTGCGCGCGGTGCGGGTGCCGACGGTCTGAGGCTGCACCCGCCTCACGCAGGCCGCTACCTTGCTGGCGCGCCCTCGGGCCGGCAGCTCGCCGGCACGTAGCGGACCAACTTGTCCGTGCTGGAGCAGGTCCAGCTGAGGTGGTGGTTGTTGTCCGAGCTGGGATCGAGCTGGTACGTGCCTTCCATCGGCGGTACCGAGACATGCACGGTGATCCTGCCGCTGGCGCTGTCCAGGTCGACGCCGGTCACGTACTTCGAACGATGGGTCGAGTGCTGCACCACGCTGTCCACGTCCGCCTGGCCTGGCAGCTGACCGGTCTGGTCGTATTGCCGGCCCACCGCGGCCGCGACTTCCATGCCGATCGGCATGGCCTCGGCGACCTTGGCCTTGACGGTGTAGCTCTGGTACGCCGGCAGGGCGACCGCGGCGAGGATACCGATGCCCGCGACGATGCCCAGCACCGCCAGGATGATCACGACGATGCTGCCGGTGCCGCCCGCGGCCTCGAGCCGGGCCACCATCTGGTCCTTCGAGCCGCCACGAGCGCGCACGTCGCGGATCTTGTTCTGGCAATGCGTGAAATACCAGCGGTTGGCCATCAGGGCCGGCACGAAGAGGATGGCCACCCACTGGACCAGGTACAGAACGGCGGCCAGCGCGGGAGCGGCCGCCGCGGCCACGCCGATGACGATGACGCCCACCCAGGGCGCGAAGAAGTACAGCAGTGCCGGCACCCACATCTTGCGGTACAGCATCCAGTACCAGGTGACGAAGAAGGCGGGCCAGTGCCAGCCGCCGCTGTCGCCATGCGCGAGGCGCTCGAAGCGGGTCAGGTAGTGGTGCGTGTTCGAGTCGCCGATGACGGCGGCCCAGGCCTCGTCCTCGGTCAGGATGTCCGAGTCGCCGCTCATGCGGCTGGCGCCCCCGGCATTGGGCGGCGCGAAGCGGTTGCGTGACGACCCGGCGTCGGCGGCGCCTCCGTACGGGCCGGCCATCGCGGGCGTGGCCATGGCCATGGCGGGCTGCGCCAGCGGTTCGAGACGGGCGGGCAGTTTGGTCGGGGCCACCAGGGGACGGCGGCAGGCAGTGCAGAACAAGGCGCTCGAGGCGTTGTCGTGCCCGCAGGGTTGGCATTTCACTTTTCTCTCCTCCTCAGGATGGCGCGCAGGATAGCCTCGATTTGCACCGTTGGCCTCACGCAAAAGGGGGAGTTGCGCCTAAAGACTGCGTTGTCTTTGCGATTCATGCGACGAATCGCACACACGGCAGGTGTGCGTGGCTGCCGCCGCCGGCCTGCGCGCTCGTGCAGCGGGCTGGCCGCCGGAGCCGGCGCCTCAGGTGCGATAGCTCGGGTCCATGCGATCGAGCTTGCGCAGCAGCGCCGGCCAGACGAAGGCGCCGCCCTGGTTGGCGGTCTGCTTGCGCATCGATTCGCCCACGCCCTCGATGATGCGCGGGTCGACCAAGGTCAGCGGCCCGCCCGCCTGCGCCGCGAGCTGGATCTGGCACGTGGTCTCGAACATGTACATGGCCAGGAACGCGTCCGGGATCGAGCGGCCGACCGTCAGCAGCCCGTGGTTGCGCAGCATCAGGTAGTTGGCATCGCCCAGGTCGGCCTGCAGGCGCGGCTTCTCCTCGTCACGCAGCGCCACGCCTTCGTAGTCGTGATAGGCCAGCGAGGCCAGCACGAAGGTGGACTGCTGCGAGATCGGCAGCACCCCGCCGGCCTGCGCGCTCACCGCCACGCCGGCCCGGGTATGCGTATGCAGCACGCACTGCGCGTCCTCGCGCACTGCGTGGATCGCGCTGTGGATCACGAAGCCGGCACGATTGACCGGGAACGGCGAGTCGCCGACCTTGTCCCCCTGCTGGTCGACCAGCACCAGCGACGACGCGGTGATCTCGTCGAACATGAGGCCGTAGGGGTTGATCAGGAAGCAGTGGCCCTCGCCGGGCACACGCGCACTGATGTGCGTGAAGACCAGGTCGCTCCAGCCATACG
Source organism: Vitreoscilla sp. (assembly GCA_045810265.1). GTDB lineage: Bacteria > Pseudomonadota > Gammaproteobacteria > Burkholderiales > Burkholderiaceae_C > Scleromatobacter. The sequence goes on from JBJMWF010000250.1 coordinate 11,416, forward strand.
CGGCCACGAGCCGGTAACAGGCCGCGAGGTCGCAGCGCAGCTGCCACTCCTCGGCGCTGACCACTTCTTTCAGGGACGGGATGTGCATGACGGTCTCCTTCGAGCTGGCGGCCGCTCCGGCGTGAGGGCCTTGAGCGCGCAGCATAGTCCGTCGGTTCCGGCCGCGTTGACGCTCCCGGGACAGCCCTAGAAATCGTACACGTGCTCGACCTGCGGTCCGAGCGCGCGCAACAGTGCACCCAGGTGCGCGACCGGCAGCGCGACCACGCTGCGCTTGCGGCCCGGCGTGGTGAGCATGGGCTGCTCGAACAGCACCCGGGTGCCGGCGTCGGGCTGCCAGGCGGCGGGCACCAGCAGGCTC
>JBJMWF010000251.1:0-5774 GCA_045810265.1 Vitreoscilla sp.
CGTGCTCAGCACCGTGGCGAAGGCGACCCATGCCACCAGCGGCATGCCGGTCGCCGCCGCGGGCTTGTCGACCGGACGCGCCGCAGCCACGTAGGCCGTGGCGGTGGCGGCGATGGCGGCCGAACCGACGGCCGCCGCGCCCAGATGGTGGCGGCCGAAGAACAGCTTGGCCCAGCCGGTGATCATCGCGACGTTGGCCCCGAACAGGCCCAGTGCGCGATTGCGCTCGGACGTCGACGGTTGCCGCGCCAGGCGGTAGGCGCCCACGGCCAGCGCACCCTCGAGCGCCGTCCACACGATCGGAAACACCGCCCGCGGCGGATTGAAACGCGGCTTGCGCAGCAATGCGTACCAGACCTTGGTCGAGAGCGAGCGTGATGGCCGGTCGCTGAGCGAAGCCAGCGCCGGCGCGACGACCGCGGCGGCGGCCAACGCGGCTGCAGCCGGGCGGGACAGGCTGCCGTCTTCGAACAGGTTCTTCTGCTGCATCGATGCACTCCGGAGGAAACGATGCGCGGGGGCGGCAAGTCTCAGGCCCGGCCGAGCGTCCTGCGGTCGCGCACGTGGCTTGCCTCATCCTGTTGGAACCGTCTTGCAAGGACATCGCCATGCTTCAGAACCTGCCCGACTTCGTCGGCCACGCGCTGCGCGACCAGCGCGCCGGCCTGGACCAGATCGTCTTCAACCGACTGCCGCTGCGCGACGGCCACGGCACGATCGCGGTCACGAGCGGTGCCTTCGTCGACCACGGCCCGCTGCCCGTGGACTGCACGGCCGATGGTCAGGGCATCTCGCCGCCGCTGTACTGGTCGGGCGTGCCGGCTGCCGCGACTTCGGTCGTGCTGATCGTGGAGGATGCCGATTCCCCGACGCCGCATCCGCTGGTGCACGCGATCGCCGTCGGCCTGCCGGTGGCCGATGGCTCCCTGCGCAGCGGCGCGCTGGCCGACGACAAGGACACGCCACCCGAGACGACGCTGGGTCGCAACTCCTACCTGCAGCACGGTTGGTTGCCGCCCGATCCGCCGCCTGCACACGGCAAGCATCGCTACGCGTTCCAGGTCTTTGCGCTCGGCGGCGACGCGCCGGTGCCCGAAGCCCCCGGCCGCGACGCGCTGATCGACGTCCTCGAGGCGCGGGCCATCGCGAGCGGCATGATCATCGGCACCTACGAGCGCAACGACACCACGGTGAGCTCGTCCGAGACGGCGCCGGCGGCCGTGCCGCAAGCCGGGACGCTGGCGTGACCCGCGTACGGCCACGCGAAAGCCACCACTGCCTGTAGAGCTATCGCACTCGCCGGATAATGACACCCATCATGAAAAGCACCCGTCACTTCCTCGCCCGCGTGGGCCTGGTGAACAAGGCCACGCTCGCCACCTGAGTGCTCTTCGACATCAGCGTCGGAGGGCCGCGCCCTGCCGACACCACCAACCCCGGCAGGCGCAGTCTCCCGGGGTTTCGTTTTTTCCCCCTTCGTCTCTTTCAACTGCAAGGCTCGCCATGCGCACGTACGACAAGCTGATCGCCACGATTCCCGACCGCCGGGACGTGGACGACCCACGCCCGTGCTCCGGCCACGGGACTCGAACCAGCAGCTGAGCCCCCGGTGAATCGCCGGGTGGCCGCTGCGACCAGCAGCACACCTGGCGGCGCGACATGAAGCCGCGCCCCGAAGGATTCACCATGACCAAGAACACCACTCCTCTTCGCGACCTGCGCAACATCGGCGTCATTGCCCACGTCGACGCGGGCAAGACCACGACCACCGAACGCATCCTGTTCTACACCGGCGAGAACCATCGCATCGGCGAGGTGCATGAGGGCAACACGCGCATGGACTTCGATCCGCAGGAACGCCAGCGCGGGATCACGATCAACAGCGCCGCCATCACGGTGCACTGGAACGGCACGCAGATCAACCTGATCGACACGCCCGGGCACATCGACTTCAACATCGAGGTCAACCGCTCGCTGCGCGTGCTCGACGGCGCGGTGGTGGTGTTCGACGGCGTGGCCGGCGTTGAGCCGCAGACCGAGACCAACTGGCGGCTCGCGGACAAGTACCGCGTGCCGCGCATCGCCTTCGTCAACAAGCTCGATCGTGTGGGCGCGGACTTCGGTCGCGTCGTCGCCATGATGAGCGAGCGCCTGGGCGTCGTGGCGTTGCCCTTGCAGTTGCCGATCGGCGCGGAAGGCGACTTCCGCGGCGTCGTCGACCTGCTGCGCCTGCGCGCGCTGGTCTGGGACAAGGACGATGCCAGCGCGCCGCCGCGCGTGGCCGAGGTGCCAGCCGACCTTCTCGAGGAAGCGCGGCGTGCGCGGGCGCGCGTGGTCGAGGCGATCGTCGAACAGGACGACGCGACGCTTGACGCCTGGCTGCGCAGCGAAGAGATCTCGCTGGAGGCGCTGCAGGCCTGCCTGCGCAAGGGCACGCTGGCCGCGGCCTTCGTGCCGGTGCTGGCGGGCTCGGCCTTCAAGAACCGCGGCGTGGAGCCGCTGCTGGATGCCGTGGTGGACTACCTGCCGCGGCCCGGGGAAGTGAATCATGAAGACGAATTGCTGAATGCCGATCCGAATGCGCCGTTCGCGGCCCTCGCGTTCAAGGTCGTCGCCGACGACCACGGCGCGATGACCTTCGTGCGCGTGTACCGCGGGCGCCTCGCGCGCGGCGCGAGCGTGTTCAATGCGACCACCGGCCGCAACGAACGCATCTCGCGCGTGTACGAAGTGCACGCGGACAAGCACCTCGAGAAGGACGAACTCATGGCGGGCGACATCGCCGGCGTCGTCGGGCTGAAGGACACGCTGACTGGCCACACGCTGGCCGATCGCGCTCATCCGGTTCACCTGGAGGAGATCAGCGTGCCCGATCCCGTGATCGACGTGGCGATCGAGCCGCGGACGCAGGCCGACCAGCAGAGCCTTGGCAAGGCGCTGCAGGCGATGCTGCGCGAGGACCCGAGCCTGAAGGTGCGGCAGGACGCCGACTCCGGACAGACCATCCTGTCCGGCATGGGCGAGCTGCAGCTCGAGGTCTCGATCGAAAAGCTGCGCGCGCGCCACGGCGTGGACGTGACGGTGGGCCGCCCGCAAGTGGCCTACCGCGAGACGATTTCGACTGAAAGCGAGGTTCATCATGTGCACAAGAAGCAGAGCGGCGGCCCCGGCCAGTTCGCCGAACTGAAGCTGCGCCTGGCGCCGCTGGCGCGAGGCGAGGGCTTCCGGTTCGCGAACGAGAGCGTGGGCGGCGCGATCCCGCGCGAGTTCGTGCCGGCGATCGAGGCCGGCATCCGCCGCGCCGCGCAAGTGGGCGTGGCCGCGGGCTTCCCGACCGTCGACTTCGAGGCGACCGTGCTGGACGGCAGCTTCCACGAACGCGACTCGTCGTCGCTGGCCTTCGAGCTGGCCGCGGCAGCTGCGTTCCGCGAGGCTGCAGCCAGGGCGACGCCGCTGGTGCTCGAGCCGATCATGGCCGTCGAGGTGATCACGCCGATCGACCACCTCGGTGACGTCATCGGCGACCTGCACCGCCGGCGCGGCCACGTGCAGTCGCAGACGCAACGCGGCAACGCGTCCGTCGTCACGGCGACGGTGCCGTTGAAGGAGATGTTCGGCTACATCGGCCACCTGCGCGCCATGACCTCGGGCAGGGCGCAGTACTCGATGCAGACCAGCCACTACGACGTGGCGCCGGCGCGCGAGCGCCAGGCGCTGGCCGCCTGAGCGCGGCCTGAAAGGCGCGTGTTCCGCGAGGGGCACGCGCCCTTTTTTTTGGTTCATCGCCGATTTCCGGGGAACGCCGCCCGGATCTTGAGGAAGAAATAGGTGTCATCGCGGTAGCCGTAGGCCATGCGTTTGATGACCTTGATCTTGTTGTTGATGCCCTCGACCAGGTTGGTGCCGAGCGGCCAGCGGCAATGCGAGAGGATGCCCGGCAGGTAACCTTTGAGGTTGCGGGCAAATGCCTTGAGCGGTTCTATGCGGCTATGCATGGCGCGTGAGTACCACTGCTTCCAGAAGCGCTCGGCGTAGCCGCTGTGGCGGTAGTCCCAGAGCGCCTTGAGATCGTCCTTCATCACGTAGACCGTGAACAGGGCCTTGTTGGCATCGAGCAGTTCACGCAGACGGACCTGGTCTTCGGGCCGGGTCACGTTCTCGGGGTTGCGGGCCAGCAACCAACGTGAACTCTTGACCAGCTTGCGCGCCGGCTTGTCGTGACGCAGGCGGTTGGCTTGGTCGACACGAACCCGGTCGATGACTTGGCGGCCGTACTTGGCGATGACGTGGAACAGGTCGTAGACGATGTCGGCCTGGGGACACTGCGCCTTCACTTCCTCGGCATAGCCGGCATTCATGTCCATCGCGACGGCCTGCAGCGCGGCTCGGCCGGCCGGTCCGAGCAGTTCGAAGAATGGCCGGACATCGGCACGGCCTCGTCCCAAGCCCAGCCACAGCACCTGCTTGCGATACGGCTCGACGATGACGGTCGCGTAGCGGTGGCCCTTGTGGATGGCTAACTCGTCCATCGCGATGACGCTCAAACCTTGCAAGTTGACCGGGCCGAGCTCGCGCTCGAGATGACGTTGGTCGATGAGCCTGACCGTCGTCCAGGCCAGTCCATAGAACCCTGCCACGTGCTGCACGGACATCAGCTTGCATAGCCTGGCTACGCTGGCGCCCAGCCGCTCGGTGACTCGGGAATGCGGACGTAGCCATGACAGGTGCTCCAGCTTGGGGCCGCACTGCGGACACAGCACACGCACTCTCGGAACGACCAGCTCGACCGGTGTCTCGAAGATCGGCAGGTCGCGCACGCGTCGTCGAACGACATCGTGAACGGCCTCGCACCACCGCCCGCAGCCACTGCACTGGCGCCTGGCGCCTGCCAGTGGCCTCAAATAGATGACGCACCAAGCCGCGCCTCGCCGGCGCACCTCTTCCTCACGCTCGACCTCATAGCCTTCCCAGGCTCCGAGACGAGCAATAAACTGGGCTGCGGCCATGGCTGCCCTCCGCTGAGTTGAAGTCTCGACAACCTCAAACTAGCAGTTGTGGCCCATGGCTGCACCTACGTCCGTCCCCGCAGATCGGCGAAGAACCTTTTTTTGCTGCTGATGCACGCAGCACTGAAGGTGTCGAGCTGCAGGTGTCTGGCACCCGCTCGCATCGCGCCGGGCAGCAGCCGGAGAGGGCGGCGCTGAACGCGATTCGAGCGGGTGCCTGACGCCGGCCCCGTCCGGGGGATCGGCGCCAGGCACGTTGCCGTCCGCCGGAGGCGTTCTCCCTGCCGTCACCGGGCCAGCGCGGACGGCAACATGCCAGGCACCTCCGCCGGCGGCACCTTCGTCGTCGGCGCACGGATTGCCGCTTGTGCGGCGCCCGACTGGTGTGGCCAATCACCCGATCTCGGCCGGGGCCATTGCCGACATTAGTTGCATGCGTTACTATATCTTCATGAACAATCAAGAACGCAATCGTTCGGCCACCTCGATGGCCGCGGCCGAACGCGCCCATAACCGCGCCACCGGCCGCGGACTGGGCGACATCGCGATCTACATCCTCATGCGCACCTGCAACGTCATGATGAACGAGCGCCTGGCCAACCTGCTCGAGCCGCATGACCTGACGCCGCTGGGCTACATGACGATGATGGCGTTGTACAGCCGCGCCGAGAACCTGGCCAATCCGTCCGAGCTGAGCGACGTGACGGGCGAGACGCGCGGCAACATGACGCGCATCTGCGACGACCTGGTCGACAAGGGCTGGATGAA
>JBJMWF010000252.1:0-15967 GCA_045810265.1 Vitreoscilla sp.
ATCGTCATCCGCGGCGAATACCCATAGCTGCGGCACGCGCAGGCTGCGGATGACGTCCAGTCCGGAGTATGTCCAGGGAACTTGCGGACTCTCCGCGCGCATTCGATCCACCTCGCCCGCCAGAAGGCCGCCGGAATACTGGCCGTCGACATCGTTCAGCCAGGGCTCGTCCGAAAATTCCCGCTTCAGCGAGACGACCTTGTCCATGCTCGTCTGAAAGCCAGAACGCGCGACGTCGGCGGTTGCGTCGGTCAACGCATGAACCTTGGGCAGGATGGAGGGGTCATGGCCATGCTCGGTGATCAACTGATAGTCGACCTGCCATTGATCCTGCTCCAGTGCCGTGCCGACGACGCCAAAGCCGACCTCCAGGAAATCCGCGTTCGACTTCAAGGCGGCCAACGGCGCGACCCACCCGCCTTGGCTGCCGCCCAGGAAGCCGAAGCGGCCGATGCGCTTGCCAGCGAGCCGCCTGGCTTCGCGCCCTGCGTTGGCGGCATCGTCTGCAAGGGCGATGAAGTCCTGCGTGTAGACACCACCCGAGCCCGCGGTGCCGCGCTTGTCGTAGGCGAACACCGCGACACCCTGCGAGATGAACAGGTACGACGTGGCCTGTCCGATCGGGCTTGTCTTCTCCGAACCGTGGACGAGGACGACCAACGGGGGTAGCGACACGCCGACGGGCTGGAGCAGCATGCCGTTGAGCACGGCATCGCCGCTGCGGAAGCGCGTCGGTGTCGCACGCACCGGCACTCGGCTCCAGCCCGCGGCGTCGTCGCGCGCGCGCAGCCTGCCCGAGTCGCATTGAAGGGGTGCATCGGCGTCCGACAGGTGGCCGCGACGGCCATCGAGAAATGTGTAGCGCGCCCCTGGGCCGCCTCCCTTGGCAGGCCTGGTCAGCGCGACGACCTGGCCGGACTTGCCGGAATAGGCACCGTACGCGCAGTCTTCTGCAAGGACGCCCTGTGGCAGGAGGACAAGCCCAACAATCGTCAGGGCGACAAAGCGGAGGTTGCGACTGAGCATGTGAACCTGAAGGCATGAACTCGAGGCATCCGAGTCTATGCAGGCCGCATCCCGCCGGTCCGGTCTTGCGACGGATCGCCAGATCGCGGTATCCGGCTGCTGCCCGCCACGGTGCCAAGCACAGGTGCCCGGCACTGACTTGCATCACGCGCTTCCTCTACCAGTTTCTTCCTGCAGTTGATCGATGCGCTTCGAGGCTTCCGCCTTGCTGAGATCGTCGGCCACCTCTTCGTGAGCCTCCTCGGCAAGCGTCTTCAGATACGAACGCTGCGCGCCGGTCATTGGCTGGTCACCCGTCACCCAGTCGTCCGGGTTCTTCTGCATATTGCTGTGTTCGGCTTGCTGTTGGGTACGCTTGTCTGTCATTTCCAGTCTCCTGAATCAATCGTCGAGCCGCCCCTGCGGCGGCTGTATATCCATACAGCAAGCGCAATGCCTGGCGAAGCGCGCCGCTTCTTGGAGACTGCGCATCCAGTCAGGTGTCACTACAGCGAGTGTCGGACGGCTGGTGCCGGCCACAAGCCGTCGGTCGCCGACGTCCGCTTTCGTGTAGGCTGACTTTCATGGTCATTCATCTCCAAACCCCTCTCGTCGAATCCGATGCCTTCGGCATCGAAGGCCAGCGCATTTGGCTGAAGCTGGAAGCCGTGCAGCCAAGCGGCTCCTTCAAGCTACGCGGCATAGGACATGCATGCGAGGTGCATGCGTCGCGTGGCTCCAAACGGTTCCTGTCTTCCTCCGGCGGCAATGCCGGTCTGGCGGTCGCCTATGCAGGACGCCGGCTTGGTCTGCGCGTATTGGTAGTCGTTCCCGAGTCCACAGGCGAATGGCCCAAGACGCTGATCCGCCGTCAGGGTGCAGAGCTCATCGTGCGCGGAAAGAGCTGGATGGAGGCCAACGAATACCTGCTTTCGTTGATGCGGCCGGAAGATGCATTCATCCATCCCTTCGATGATCCTCTGCTCTGGGAAGGCCACGCCACGATGATCACGGAATCCGCCGCTCAAGGCCCAAAGCCGGATGCAGTCGTCCTGTCGGTTGGCGGCGGCGGTCTGATGTGTGGCGTACTGCAAGGGATGCACTCCGTCGGCTGGGACGACGTTCCGCTGGTCGCGGTAGAGACGCAGGGTGCGGCTTCCCTGAACGCATCGGTCACAGCAGGTGAGCTTGTGACGTTGGACGCGATCACTAGCATTGCGACTTCGCTTGGGGCTCGCCGAGTGAGCGATGGGGCTTTTGCGTGGACGAGGAAGCACGAAGTGCTTTCCACGACCGTTTCCGACACGGATGCAGTCCAGGCCTGTCTCGACATTGCTCGGGAGCACCGCTTGATCGTGGAACCGGCTTGCGGTGCAGCGGTGGCGGCGATGCGGCAGCGGTCCGTTCCCGTGCTCAAGATCGCAAAGAACGTCCTCGTGATCCTGTGTGGCGGAGCGTGTGCGCAATACGGCGATCTGGAGAGGTGGGCCAGCTCACATCCCGTCGCGATGGGTTAGGTCGTGCGCAGTACCCATTGCTGTAAGACGAAGGAACGCACCCGTCGTGCGCCGACGGGCATGTTCGTCTGACTGGAATATCCATCGACTGAACGTCAAGTTCCGGGCAGCGCATTCGAAGACGTCAACTTCCGCTTTGGGTCAGATAGCTGGCATGCCTCTTCGCCGAGAGGTGCCCCGTCAGAGACGCGGTGCCAGGTCTTGCCTGACAAAGAAGAGGACCAGTTTCGTTCGGAAGGGCGCCTTGCGTCGTGCCGGGCAAGACCTGGCACTGGCGTCCCGACGCTCTTCGGCCGCTGGGTTCCAGACCCGCACCGCTTCGCGTCAAGACGACATGACTGGTCGCTTACCGTACTTCTGCCTCAGAGGTACACGTAGCGCACCTGCACCAACGAACTGCCTTCCTCGCTGGCCCGCTCGAGCTGTGCGAGAAGATGGCGCAGGAACGAAAAGAGCTGGGCGGGGCGGTCGCCTTCGAGGTCATAGGGCGCCTCCTCCGTGAATCGCATTGCTGTCTGCAGCTCCTCGACGATCGAGAAATCGTCCTCGTCGAGAGCGGACGCGACGACCTGCGGCTGTTCGGCGGCCAAGTCGAGCCAGCTGCGAGCAGTCGCGGTGACTGCTGAAATTTCGTGCGGCGCAATGACCGAAACAAGGAACCCCTCTCCGGCATCTTCGTTGTCGGAAGCCAGCGCCGAGCTGGCGTCCGCAAGAAGCGGGTCGAGCCCTTGATCGCCTGTGCTCGCCCGCATCTGGCGCAGTGACCAGTGGAGCCAGTCGGCGCGCGAGGAGATCACGCTTTCTTCGCCCATCCGCTGGGCGATGTCGTCGTCAGGCGAGCCTTGATAGAACCGGGAAGACGAGCCTGAGAAGAAGCGTTGCAAGTCGTCCGAGGGCATCGTGAATGCCCAGCAAAGATAGTCGTTGGCCATGGGCGAACTCTAGCGCGTGAACCGAGCGGTGTCTTGTCACCCAAGGAGACAGTCGTCAGCCGAGCATCACTTTGCCGGGTCGCTTGCAAACGTCACATACCCCCATGTTCCTGTGCGCCGGTGCAGCCGGATTGGGAAAGACGCGCCTGGCGCAGGCGGCGGCGATGACGCGCGCCTCTTTGGCCGCGGGTCGCGCGTGGTGGGTCGACCTGTCGGCGTTGAGCGAATCCTCGCGTGTCCCCTACGCGGTGGCCATCGCGCTGGGCCTGAGCCTGGGCACCTCGACGGACGCCACGGTCACGGTCATGACGGCGCTTAGCGACAAGTAGCGCGGGCAATCATCACATGCCCTGCAATGGCCAGACTTCGACGACACCATGGGCGACAGCGCACGGAGTCTTGGACACCAGCGCGATTGCGTCTTGCAAGTCATCTGCATCGATCACGGCAAAGCCTGCGATCGGCAGGTCACTGCGCAAGAAGGGGCCGTGAGCCGTCTGCACGGCTGAGTCGTCGGGATTTCGCACCTGGACGGGCGCTCCCGCAATGCCGATGAGTGCGCCCTGCGCCTTGAGTCTCGCATCGTGCGCATGCGCGGCGTCGCGCACGGGCTGGGCTGTCCGTTGATAGCCGGCCTCGTCGCCGTATCCAATCGTGATGAACTTCGCCATGGTGGCCTCCAGGTTGAAGTGCTGCTCAGCAGCGAAATGGTCTGGGTGATTGCCATGTACGACGTCTCGGCGAAGCGTTTTTCGACACGGGCGCCGGTCACTCGATGCCGCCAAGCCGTGTCTGGTCGCCTCTAGCGACGGACACAATCCATCATCGATGCTGCTCGGACGTCGGCTCGCCGATCGATTCTGCGTGAACTTGCCTGCAGCTCAATGAACCCGCAGCACCTCGAATTGCTGTCCGATCGGCGTGACCTGTATCGACACCTCATCGCCCTCGCATTTGCCCAGCATGGCCCTGCCCAAAGGGGCCTGGCTGCTGATGACCTGAACCAGCTGACCGCCGCTGGCCAACTGCATGCTGCCGCCTTCCGGGCCGAGAAAGAGCTGTTGCTGCTTGTCGTCGCAATCGCGCAGGCAGACCAGCGCGCCGAGCTGTATACCTTTGCTGGCATCGTAGGGACGCGGGCGGAATTGGCGCCAACTGGCCATGGCCTGGCGGATCGCTTCGGCGCGGCGAGCTTGGCCAGTGGCCAGGTAGGCGGCTTCGAGTCCCAAGGTGTCGTACTTGTTTTCGGCGATGTTTTCTTCGTGAGTCGCCGCTTCGTGGGCCACCCGCACTGCCTGTTCGGCCTGCTGCAGGTCTTCTGCGAGCCGTTCCAGCACCTGCTGCCGCAACAAGAATTTATCCATGACGAAGGTAGGCATCTCGAGCAGGCGGGGGTCAGGTCTTGATTATGAGTGGCTCCGCCAGAGCACGACGCTTCCGTTGACTGCAGGGTGACTTCAACATGGGCCAGCCGGGAGCCGACGGTCGCGGCGGTCTGCTGTCGAGAGATTACGATGCAGCCGTGATGACCGATACTCGATACGCGACCTTGCCGGCATGGCCCACCGCTTACCCGGCGAGCGGCGCCAGCGCCACCCTGAAGTTCCTCAACGAGGATTTCATCGTGACCGAACTGCCCCTGCAACTGCCCTGCGGTGAGGGCGAACACGTCTGGCTGGACATCGAAAAGAACGGCGCCAACACCGCCTTCGTCGCCCAGCAGCTGGCCGTGGCTGCCGGCGTGCAGGACAGGGACGTGGGCTATGCCGGCCTGAAGGATCGCTACGCCATCACCCGTCAGTGGTTCAGCATCCATCTGCCCAAGGGCGAGACACCCGACCTGACCCTGCTTCAGCACCCGGAATTCAAGGTCCTCAGCCAGCGCCGCAGTTTGAAGAAGCTGCGACCGGGTGATCTGCAGGGCAACCGATTCCGCATCGTGCTGCGTGACGTGATCGGCGAGCGCAACGCCATCGAGGCCAATCTGCAGGCCGTCAAGTCACAGGGCGTGCCCAACTACTTCGGCGCCCAGCGTTTCGGACATGATGGTGGCAACGTCGAGCAAGGGCGGGCCATGCTGGCGCGCGAAATCCGCGTTCGCCACCCCAAGAAGAAGGCCATCTACCTGTCAGCGGTGCGCTCCTTCGTCTTCAATGAAGTGCTGGCGCTGAGGATTCAGCAGGGACTCTGGGGCAAGACTCTGCCAGGTGACGTGATGGACGAGGTGGGCCGGCCCACCGGACCGCTCTGGGGACGAGGCCGCGTGGTCACCACCGATCAAGCGCAGGGCCTGGAGAACGCAGTGGCTGAACGTCACGCCACCTTGTGCGACGGCATGGAACACGCCGGTCTGGATCAGCAGCGCCGAGCTCTCGTGGCGAGCCCGGTGGAGATGTCATGGGAATGGCCGCAGGCCAATCAACTGGTGCTCGCGTTCTCTTTGCCCGCCGGAACTTACGCCACTTCCGTTCTGAACGAAATCCTCCGCACCACGGAGCCGGACCGGCACACGGAGCATGAGCCTGGGGCTGTCGAATGACGGTGTGCCGCCCGCCTGTGTGCCCGCGGGTGCAGGATCGCTCGGCGCGGATCCGACCGTGTGAGCCTTGACCTGACTGGGAGGCGGGCCAGGCCTTGCCTGACAAGCGACTTCCGAAGTCTGTCCAGACCTGGCCCTTCGTTCCCAGTCGTGCCAGAAGCGCTTCGAGGAGCCGCTCTACCTTGCAGAAGGCTTGCATGCCCCCTTTGGGATGAGCAGCAGGCCGGCCTCCAGCGATAGGATCGCGCCGATGCTGCGACTGAACAGATATGCAATGGTCATTGCCGGGCTTGTGACGACCGCGGTCGTGGGCTGGCTCATGGTGCGCCCCACCGCCTTGCTGCCAGAGGCGGCGCCGCGTTCGGGGTCGGACGCTCCGGCGACACAGGAGCCCCGATCGATGACGCAGACCCCGGCCGCGGCATCGGCTCCCGTCTTCGTCTCGTCAGCTGCTGCACCTGTCAAGCCCTTTACCGATTCAATGTCGAATCTGGCAGTCCGGGTCGACGGATGGGCGCATTCGGCGGCGCCTCAGGACGCCATGCGGGCCTACGAGGCCGTCGCGGACTGCCTCAAGGCGCGAGCGGAAGATCGGATTCCGCAGGATCAGCTCGAAGCCGGTGACATGGCTTTGGCATCTGTCGTTGGCACGGAACGCATGCAGGTCCTTCAGGCAACGCGTCACCACGCGGCAGATCGATGCCAGGATCTGCGGTCGGACCAGGTGGAGTCACGACTCGCGTGGCTGAGACGTGCTGCCGCCGCAGGCCTACCCGGGGCCGCACTCGCCTTCGAGATCGAAGGGCCGGACGGACAAGGCGCGCTTGGCGGGTCGGTCTCGTCGTTGCTGGCCTCGAATGCCTGGTATGAGGAGCGCGATGCGTACATCGCACAGGGGTTGCAGCATTGCGACCGGACCCTTGCCGCTCACCTGGCGGTCGCCGCGAGGGCGCCTGGCGTAACGGTCGATCAAGCGATGAGGTTCTGGTTCGGCAAGCTGCAATGCGCCGATGGGACTGAACCGCCACCAATGCCACTGCTCGACGATCCGTCGGCTGTCGAGTACCTCCGTCACATGGGCCGCGGCGAGCCAATTGCTCCGGCCGGCGGTTGACAGCGGCTCCGAGTCAGTCAACTGACTTCCAGAGACAATCGTTGTCCCCTTTCGACCGAGCGATATCGTGCATCTGACTGTCCACGACGACGATGGCTTACCCGAGGCTGCCCTCGTCGAGGCCGGTCTCGACGCTACGAACGCAGCGGTGGCGGCGCTTCGCAACGTGCGTCCGCTCGTCGTCTTTGCGAGAGAGCAAGCTGAAACCGTCGTAGGCGGCGCAGTAGGGCGAACCTGGGGAGAATGCTGCGAGCTCAGGCAACTGTGGGTTGCAGACAGTCATCGTCGATGTGGGCTGGGCACCCGCTTGGTTCGCGAGTTTGAGGCTAGCGCCAGGGAGCGAGGCTGCCGGCTGCTTTATCTGGAGACATTCAGCTTCCAGGCGAAGCCGTTCTACGAGAAGCTCGGCTTCCACGTGGCTGCTGAAATCAAGGGCTTCGAGGAAGGAATCGTCAAGTATTTGATGATCCGAGACCTGCGGTCTGATTGATCCAGGCTCGTTGGGCATTCATCAGGCGACGTCGCCCGCCGCGCAAGAGTGCATGGGAGCGCGGTTGCAGCGATACCGCTTTGCACCTCGTTCAGTGCCTGTCGCCGCTCAGGGTTGAGCCCCGGCCGGCGCGGCGCGCGGACGGGAAAATATGTTGACCAGGCTGCCATCCGGATCCCTCAGCAACAGGGAGCGATTGCCCCACGGCATCACGGTGGGCTCCTGCACGACTACCGCGGCGCTGCCGAGCGATGACAGGACCTGGTCGACGTCGTCTACTTCGAATTCGAGAATGGCCGAGCGGTTCGCGGCGGCCGGGGCGGCGCCTGCGTTGAAGCGCTGTATCAGATGCTCCGCGCTGATCGCCAGCGTCGCGCCGGGAAGCCGGATCTCGGCGAAGCCGTCGGCCAGGCGAACCGCGGCAATGCCGCAGATCCGTGTGTAGAACTGGACGAGGCGCTCGACCTCGAGCGTGACGAGTCGGACAGAGGCGAATTTCAAGGGACTTCCTTGCTGTTTGAACGGACTCCAGCTTAGAAGGGAGCACTGCCAGGTTCTGGCAGGATCGTGCGGCCGGTCGCTTCCAGCGCTCGGCGCCAGTCGTCCAGCATGGCCTGTGGCGGCCTCGGGGCGAACTCGTCGAGCAGTTCGATGCGTGCGATGCGGTCGGCCCGGAAGTTTCGAAAATCTGCCCGCAGTTCGCACCACGCCGCGAGCACCCGAGATTCCTCGAAATAGACCAGCGCGAAAGGCCAGACCACGCGCTCCGAGCTCGCGTCCTGCTTGTCGCGATACTGCAGCCGCATCTTGCGTCCCGAGCGAATGGCGGTGCGCAGCAGCTCGAATCCGACGGCATCGACCGACGATCGCGCGCTGGCCCCGACGAGCAATGCAGAGGTCTCCAACTCGCGCCGCAACGCCGGCGGAAGAACCGCGGCGATTCTCGTCGCTGCTTCGCGGGCGCCGGCGGCCAGCGCCGGATCCCCGCGATCTCCCACCCACCTCAAGCCCAGCATCAGGGCATCGAGTTCGACAGACCGGAACATGAGCGGCGGCAGCACGAAGCCCGGCCGCAGCACGTAGCCGATTCCGGCCTCGCCTTCGATCTCGGCGCCTTGCGACTTCAGGCTGGAAATGTCGCGATAGAGCGTCCGCAGGCTGACGGCCATTTCGTCGGCCAGTGCCTGCGCGGTCACCGGTCGACGGTGGCGGCGCAGGACCTGCAAGAGGTTCAGCAGACGTTCGGAGCGTGACATGCGCGGGATGATAGGCGAGCGACCGGCGGCGCAGATCGTGGAGCAGCTCGGCGGTCCCGGCCATCTCGGCGGAGCGCGGTGCTCGGCCGCAAGGCGGCCAACCCACCGTGATAAAGTCTTTCCGTCCTTAGGGGAGTAGCCGCCTTCACCGCTTCGAACGAAGCGCGAAGTGCGCCGGTCAACATGCTTGGTGCCCCATCGCACCATGGTCGGCGCGGCCCGCAGCAGCGGGCTTGGCAAGACCTTTGGCGCAGTGTCCGACCCGGGGCCGGGAGGGGCATTGCGTCAATGGTTGATGCGTCCTGACCCCGAGGAAATTCCGACTTGAACGACCTTTCGAGCACCGTGGCTTCGACGACGAATCCGGGCCTCGCGCGAGCCTGCGCGGGTGCCGTCTCGTCAACGCGCAGAGGCGGTCACGCGCGCGAGCGCGCCTCAGGCGTCACGCACGCGGGAGCGCGGCGATGACCATCACGCTTGCCTTGCTCCTGGCCTCCGCCGCCATCATCTACCTGGCCTGCGAGTTCTTCGTCAACGGCGTCGAATGGGTCGGACATCGCTTCGGCGTGTCACGCACCGCGGTCGGCACCGTGCTGGCGGCGTTCGGCACGGCCCTGCCGGAAAGCGTGGTCACGCTGGTGGCCGTGGTGTTCGGCAAGACGCCCGATGCCCGGGACATCGGCGTCGGTGCCGCGCTCGGCGGCCCGTTGGCGCTGTCGACGCTGGCCTATGCGGTGGTCGGCGCGATGTTCCTGCTCGATCGTACGCATCACCGCAAGAAGATCGCTCAGGAGTTCAGCACCGTGCGGCTCGCGCACGACCAGGCCTGGTTCCTCGGCGTGTTCGTGTTCAAGGTCGGGCTGGGGCTGGTCGCGTTCGCCTGGAAGCCCTGGCTGGGCTGGCTTTTCCTCGCGGCCTATGGGCTGTACGTCTGGCGCGAGCTGCGCAGCGAGGGGCATGCCGAGGACGAGGTCGGCGGGGACGAGTGCGAGGCGCTGAAGCTGCGTCCGCACGACAAGCATCCGTCGACGGCGTGGGCGGTGCTGCAGACCGTGGCGGCGCTGGTGGTGATCTTCTTCGCGTCGCAGCTGTTCGTGCACCAGCTCGAAGCCGTCGGGCCGTGGCTGGGCATGTCGCCGCAGCTGGTCGCGTTGCTGCTGAGCCCGATCGCCACGGAGCTGCCCGAGATCCTCAATGCGGTCATCTGGGTGCGCCAGGGCAAGACCTCGCTGGCCTTGGGCAACATCAGCGGGGCGATGATGATCCAGGCGACCGTGCCGAGCGCGCTGGGCATCTTCTTCACGCCGTGGCTGCTGAGCCCGGCGCTGCTGTGGGGCGCAGGGATCACGATGGCGGCGATCGTCGTGATGCTGGTGCTGCTGCGTGGGCATCTGCTGACGGCCAAGCGCCTGTGCGCGATGGCGGCGCTGTACGCGGTGTTCGCGGTCGGCGTGGCACTGCGCTTCCACTGACCCTGGCCACCTGCTGCCGGCCCCGGAATGGGCCGGCCAACCGGAGATCCCGCATGAGTTCGTTCGACGACTTGCCCGTCCTCGCCGAGGCGCAGTGGCTATACGACGGCTCGGTGCCAGTGCGCATCCGCGTCCATTCGAGCCCGATGTACTACGGCACCGGCGACTACGAGGATCCGACGGATATCGCCGAGGAGCGCCCAGGCGAGTTCTACATCCTCAGTTGGGAGTCCGCCGGCAGCCCCGGCAGCTTCCCCAACGCCATGCCGAACCTGGCGTCGATCGACGAGGTGCTGGAGACCGTGGAGCGGAAGTTTCCAGGCGCCCGCTGGCTGACGCCGCTGGAGCGCAGGCCGGCCTGACCGGCGGCCGCCTCAGCGGCTCATCGGCTCATCGGCTTGAGCAGGCTGCGCACGCGCGTCTTCTTCACCGGCATGGGCATCTGCAGCGCGGGCACGTGCATGCCGTCGACTTCCGTCTCGGCGACCACGGACGTTTCCACCGCGTGGTGCGAGCGATCGGCGTAGCGGGGCGGCCAGTCCTTGAGCACGGTGCGGCGCAGCAGCGCCAGGCCGGGGCCCGCGGTGAAGGTGCGCTCGAACACGTGGGTGACGAGCTGGCGCTTGATCTTCTCGGTGATGATGATGGTCGAGCAGCGCGTGCCGTACGTGCCGTCGGGGGTACGGATGAACGCGGGGCTCAGCAGGCGTTCGCGATCGCGCGGGATGCCGGTGCTGGGCAGCTGGTCCTCGCGCGCGAGTTCGCGGTCGGCCAGTGCGGTGAACAGCTGGGCCGACAGCGAATCCACCGATTCGGCGTGCTTCAGCGCCTCGGCCAGGCGTTCCTTGAGCGTCACGACCTTGGGCCAGGGGGTGTCCAGGCCGGCGTTGGACAGGCCGAAGATGCCGCGTTCGATGCGGCGCGGAATGGCGTGGTCGTTGCTGGCCCAGAAGCAGTCGCCGCGGCGGAAATCGGCGGCGATGAGGTTGAACGGCGCGTAGCCGGACAGCGACGTCTGCATCCAGAACTGGTCGGCGCGCATCTCGGTGCGCAACCAGTGCGGCACGATGCCGCCACGGCTGGGGGCGGACGGGTCGGTGTCCTGCGGGCGGCGCACATTGGTCACGAGCGCCATGCGGCCGGAGGCGGTCAGGCCCAGCCAGGTGCCGCCGGCCAGCAGGTCACGGCCGGCCAGGATCTCGGGGCCGCCTTCGGCCGGCGTCCACCAGCCCATGCGCGCGGCAGGGCGGTCGAAGAACTCGTCGCGGTTGGTGGCCAGTACCAGGGGGAAGCGGCGGTTCTCGTCGATCGCAAGGGCAACTAGGCACATGGGGCAAAGAGTTCGACGTGGCGGGCGCCGCGCAGCAGGCTGGCCTGCGGCGCGGACGCCGCCTCCAGCGTGGCCAGGAAGGCGCGCACCACGCTATCCGCCTCGGGGCCGCGAGCGGCCGGCAGCGGAAGGCGATAGGTCTCCATCACGGTCACGTCCGCTGCCGGGTCGACGGAAGTGTCGACGCCGGGTGGCGATTCGTTCGAGTGAAGGGACGCGGTGCAGTCATCAGGCAGCGGGGCGGGTGAAATGGGTGAGGGCAGGTCGCATCGTAAGAGCACTTGCGCCTCGTTCGTGCCGTCGCTCTGCCGCAATGTGCGCTGGAATTCACGCACAGCCGAAATGACTCGTCGAAAATCACACACGCCGACGCGATAGTAGACACAGATCAGCGCCGCGGATGCGCTGTTCGTCACGGTTTCGTCAGATTGCGGGGTCGACATCGACGCCTTATCAAGCCGCGTCGACGGGAATCTCGTAGGGCAGCTCGCGCAGGTGCAACACGGGGCCGTCGGCAGCGCCCACGCGCAGTTCGCCGGCGCCGGTCAGGGCGCGCTTGACCTCGATCAGCGCCGCATGGCGGGCGCCGCCCTCGGGGTGCGGCAGGCTGGCCGACAACACCACCTGGCCGGCGGGCTGGTCGGGATCGCTGACGGCGAACACCTCGGCGCCGGCCGGGGCCGCCGAGGCGCCCTCGGCCAGCACCATGCGGCGCTTGAGCGTGCCGCGGTACTGGCTGCGCGCGACGATCTCCTGGCCGGGATAGCAACCCTTCTGGAAGTTGACGCCACCCACCAGTTCGAGGTTGACCATCTGCGGTACGAAGGCCTCGACGGTGCTGGCGACGATGCGCGGCACGCCGGACTGCACCTCCAGCCAGTTCCACACGTCCGGACTGGATGTCGGGGGCCACGGCGGCGTGGCATCGACGGGCGCCGCCCACAGCACGCGCGTGGCGCCGGCGGCGTCGGCCAGACGGATCGCGGTGCCGCCGGCCAGCGCGGACGTCGCATAAGGCGCCGCTGGAATGGGGTGTTCGGCGCTGTCGTGCAACAGCCCGGGCAGGGCGACGCCCCACAGCGCGATCTCGCCCGAGGCGTCGTTGAGCTTGCACTTGGCGCGCAGCACGAACATGGACAGGCGCTTGAGCGTGGGCGCCAGCAGGTCGGCGCTGCAGGCGAGCAGGATCTCGTCGGGCGCACTGCGCCACATCACGAAGCTGGCCAGCAGGCGGCCCTTGGGCGAGCAGTAGCCGGCCAGGCCGGCCTGGCCGACGTTCATCCTGACCGTCTCCTGCGTCAGCTGGCCGTTGAGGAAGGCGGCGGCGTCGTCGCCCCTGGCGCGGATGACGCCCCAGTCGGACAGGCGCACGGCAACGGGGGTGCTCAGAGCGAGATCGGGAGCGGCGGGGGCGGTCGAGGTCATGGCGCCGATTATCATGGCGGCCCGGTTTCCTATCGTCAGCAGGGCCTCGCCTGGAGCCGCCCTGAATCCATGTTCAAACGTCTTTTCCTGTTGCTGCTGGTGCTTGCCGCCGCAGCCGCCGGCGCCGCCTGGTGGTGGCTGCAGCATCCGCTCAAGCTCGCGCACGACGAGGTCGAGGTCTCGATCGAGCCGGGCACGCCCGTGCGCGAGATCGTGCGCCTGTGGCACGAGGCCGGCGTCGACGAGCCGCCCGAGCTGCTCTACCAATGGTTCCGCTGGTCGGGCCAGGCCAAGCGCATCCGCGCCGGCAGCTACCTGGTCGACAAGAATGCGACGCCGCGCTCGCTGCTGCGCAAAATGGTGGTGGGCGACGAGGAGCTGGAGTCGGTGCACATCATCGACGGCTGGACGGTCAAGCAGATGCGCGCGGCGCTGGCGGCCGCGAGCGGCCTGAAGCCGACCACGGCCGGCATGACGGACGACCAGCTGATGGCCGCCATCGGCGCGCCCGGCCAGAAGGCGGAAGGGCGCTTCTTCCCGGACACCTACGTCTACAGCCGCGGCGTCAAGGACGTCCTGGTGCTCAAGCGGGCGCACGACGCGCTGGAGCGCCAGCTGCAGGCCGCCTGGGCACTGCGCGCGCCCGACACGCCGCTGAAAAGCGCCGACGAGGCGCTGACGCTGGCCTCGGTCATCGAGAAGGAGACGGGGGCGGCGTCGGACCGCGGCAAGGTCGCCGCCGTCTTCACCAACCGGCTGCGCATCGGCATGCCGCTGCAGTCCGATCCGACCGTGATCTACGGCCTGGGCGAGGCCTACGGCGGCAACATCCACAAGGCCGACCTGCAGGCCGACACGCCCTACAACTCGTACACCCGCCAGGGCCTGCCGCCGACACCGATCGCGCTGCCGGGTCGCGACGCGCTGCGCGCGGCGGTGCGGCCGGACGCGTCCAAGGCGCTGTACTTCGTCTCGCGCGGCGACGGCACCAGCGTCTTCAGCGAGACGCTCAACGCTCATAATGCCGCGGTGAACCAGTACATCCGCGGCCCCCACAAATGAGCACTGCCGCAGACGCGCCCGCGCCCGGCCGCTTCGTCACCTTCGAAGGCATCGACGGGGCCGGCAAGTCCTCCCACATCGAGGCCCTGGCCGACTGGGCGCGCTCGCAGGGCGCCGAGGTGGTGCTCACGCGCGAGCCCGGCGGCACGCCGCTGGCCGAGCGGCTGCGCGAGCTGTTCCTGCACGAGGCGATGGATCCGCTGACCGAGGCCTTGCTGGTGTTCGCCGCGCGGCGCGACCACCTGCGCCAGGTCATCGAGCCGGCGCTGGCGCGCGGCGCGATGGTGCTGTGCGACCGCTTCACCGACGCCACCTTCGCCTACCAGGGCGCCGGCCGCGGCTTCGATCTGGACGTGCTGGCGCAGCTCGAAGCCTGGGTGCAGCAGGGTCGCCAACCCGACCTGACGCTCTGGTTCGACCTCGCGCCCGTCGAGGCCGCGCGCCGGCGCGCCGCGGTGCGCAGCGCCGACCGCCTGGAGCGCGAGGACGAGGCGTTCTTCACGCGCGTGCGCGACGGCTATGCACAGCGCGCGCGCGCCGCGCCCGCGCGTTTCGCGCGCATCGACGCCGCGCAGACGCGCGAGGCCGTGCGGGCCGACGCGGTCCGCGCGTTGGCATCGCGCGGCTGGTTCGCGCAACAGACCCCCACCGATGACCGCCGCGCCTGACGACACCGCGCTGCCCTGGCTGGCCGGGCCCGCGCACGACATCGCCACGCGTCAGCGCGGCCACGCGCTGTTGGTGCAGGGCAATCCCGGCGCGGGCGTTTTCGAGCTCGCGTTGCGCGTCGCACGCACCTGGCTGTGCGAGACCGAAGGCGCGGACGCGCCCTGCGGCCGCTGCACCGCGTGCCACCTGCTGGCGAGCAACAGCCACCCCGACTTCCGCGCGCTGCTGCCGGAACTGACGCAGGTCGAGCTGGGTTGGACCCTCGGTGGCGCGGAGCCGGTCGATGCCGGCGACGGCGAGGGCAAGGCCAAGAAGAAGCCGAGCAAGGAGATCAAGATCGAGGCGGTGCGCGACGCCATCGCGTGGACGCAGAGGAGCTCCTCGCGCGGCCGGGCCAAGGTCTTGCTGCTGTTTCCGGCCGATGCGATGAACCTGGTCGCCTCCAACGCGCTGCTCAAGACACTCGAGGAGCCGCCGCAGGGCGTGCGCCTGCTGCTGCTGGCCGAGGATGCGGAACGGCTGCTGCCCACGCTGCGCAGTCGCTGCCAGCGCATCGTCTTCGCGGGTCCGACGCCCGAACAGGCGCTGGCCTGGCTGGAGGCGCAGGGCGTTGCGATCGCGCCGGTGCTGCTGGCCGCGGCCGGCGGCCATCCGCTGGGCGCCCGTCGCCTGGCCGCAGACGGCTTCGATGCAGCCGCCTGGCTGGCGCTGCCCCGGCGCATCGCCGACGGCAAGTGGGAGCCACCCGCCGGCGCCACGGTGCCGCGCCTGCGCGAGGTGCTGCAGAAGCTGTGCCACGACGCGATGGCGGTGGCGGCGGGCGCGGCGCCGCGCTACTTCCCGGCCGCGAGCCTGCCGCCGGCGGCCTCCTGGCAGAAGCTGTCCGACTGGTCGCAATCCTTGGCGCGGCTCGCGCGCCACGACGAGCACCCGTTCAACGCCCCGCTGATGACCGACAGCCTGCTGGCCGAGGCCCGCGCCGTCTGGGCCAAACCGCGCGGCCGCTCGGCATGAGCGGGGCCGAACCCGGTCGAAACCGCATGTTCCGCGCACCGGAACCGGGCTGAAAGCTCGTTAAACTAGCCAGACGATGTCCGATACCGAACAACCCGCATCCAGCCCGACGGCCTCGGCGCGTCCCAGCGTCATCCAGCTC
>JBJMWF010000253.1:0-3064 GCA_045810265.1 Vitreoscilla sp.
CACGTGGTCTGCAGCGCGTCGGCCGCGTCCAAGTTCGATGCCTTCCCGAGCGCCTACACGCGCATCGCGGTCGGCGCGCCCGCCGGCCAGGTGCCGGCCGGCTGGCTGGACTACGCGGCCTCGCTGGCCGCGCCGACGGCTTTCGTGCCCGACGCCCCGACCCAGGCCACCGACCCGCTGTTCCTCTACTTCACGTCGGGCACCACCTCCAAGCCCAAGCTGGTGCTGCATGACCACCAGAGCTATCCGGTGGGCCATCTGTCGACGATGTACTGGATCGGCCTGAAGCCGGGCGACGTGCACTGGAACATCAGCTCGCCCGGCTGGGCCAAGCACGCCTGGAGCTGCTTCTTCGCGCCCTGGAACGCGGGCGCGACCATCTTCATCTACAACTACGCGCGCTTCAACGCGCCGGCCGCGCTGGACGTGCTGGTCAGGAACAAGGTGACCTCGCTGTGCGCGCCGCCCACCGTCTGGCGCATGCTGATGCAGCAGGACCTGGCCAGCTACAAGACCTCGCTGCGCGAGCTGGTGGGCGCCGGCGAGCCGCTCAATCCGGAGGTGATCGACATCGTGCAGCGCGCCTGGGGTATCACGATCCGCGATGGCTTCGGGCAGACGGAGACCACCGCGCAGGTCGGCAATCCCCCGGGCCAGAAGCTCAAGGCCGGCTCGATGGGCCGCCCGCTGCCCGGCTACCGGGTCGAGCTGCTGGACGTCGACGGCCAGCCCGCTCAGGAAGGCGAGATCTGCCTGGCGCTGTCGCCGCGCCCGCTCGGGCTGATGAGCGGCTACCAGGACGACGACGAGCGCACCTCGGAGGCAATGCGCGACGGTCACTATCACACCGGCGACGTCGCCTCGCGTGACGCCGAGGGCTACATCACCTACGTCGGCCGCGCGGACGACGTGTTCAAGGCCTCCGACTACCGCATCAGCCCGTTCGAGCTGGAGAGCGTGCTGATCGAGCACGAGGCCGTGGCCGAGGCCGCGGTGATCCCGTCGCCCGATCCGATCCGCCTGGCGGTGCCCAAGGCGATCCTGATCCTGCGCGCGGGTTTCGCGCCTAGCCCCGAGCTGGCGCAGTCCATCCTCGCGTTCGCGCGCTCGCGGCTGGCCTCGTACAAGCGCATCCGCATCGTCGAATTCGGCGAGCTGCCCAAGACGCTGTCCGGCAAGATCCGCCGCGTCGAGCTGCGCCAGCGCGAGAGGGCGCGCCAGCCGGGCGAGACCTGGCCGATGGAGTTCCGCGAGCCCGACAAGGCCGAGTGAGCGCCGCGCTCAGCGTTGCCCGACCGCCGCGCCTTCGAACAGATCCTTGTACTCGCGCGGCTGCGAGCGCCAGTACTGCTTCGGCGCCCGCACCCTGGCGCCCAGCTTCGCGGCCGCATGCCAGGGCCAGCGCGGGTCGTAGAGCATCGCGCGGGCCAGGGCGATGGCATCCGCCTCGCCGGTGGCGATGATGGTCTCGGCCTGTTCGGGCTCGGTGATCAGGCCCACGGCGATCGTCGGCAGGCCGACTTCGGCCTTGATGCGGGCCGCATACGGTACCTGATAGCCAGCGCCCAACGGGATCTTCTGCAGCGGCGAGACACCGCCCGTGCTGACATGGATGGCGGCGCAGCCGGCCTCCTTCAAGGCCAGGGCGAACGCCACGCTGCTGTCCAGGTTCCAGCCGCCTTCGACCCAGTCGGTGGCTGACAGGCGCACCCACACCGGACGCTCGGCCGGGAACGCGGCACGCACCGCGCGGAACACCTCGAGTGGAAAGCGCATGCGGTTCTCGAGGCTGCCGCCGTAGTCGTCGTCACGCTGGTTGGCCAGCGGCGACAGGAACTGGTGCAGCAGGTAGCCGTGCGCGCAATGGATCTCCAGCCCCGCCATGCCCAGCCGCGCCGCACGCCGGGCCGCGACGGCGAAGCCGTCGCGCACGCGCGCCAGGCCGGCGGCATCCAGTGCCTGCGGCGGCTCCTCGCCGGGCGAATGCGGTATTGGAGACGGCGCGACCGCCACCCAGCCATCGTCGGCGCTGGACGGGATCTGCTGGCCGCCATCCCAGGGCGCACGACTCGACGCCTTGCGGCCCGCGTGTCCCAACTGCATCGCGATCGGGACGGACGACTGCGCACGCACCGCGGCCAGCACGCGAGCCAGCGCGGCCTCGTTGGCGCCGGAGTACAGCCCGAGGTCGGCCGGCGTGATGCGGCCTTCGGGCAGCACCGCAGTCGCCTCGATGGTCAGCAGCCCGGCGCCGGACAGCGCCAGGTGGCCCAGGTGGATGGTGTGCCAGTCGGCGGCGCTGCCCTCGACGGCCGAGTACTGGCACATCGGCGCGACCACGATGCGGTTCTCCAGCTCGAGCGAGCCGATCTTCAAGGGCTGGAACAGGGCAGGCATGGACACTCCGGCAGCGACGCGAGGACGCCATTGCAACCCAGGCGGCAAGGCCGTGCAGCGGCGGGGCCAATGCGGTTCGTCGACCACGACGAGGCCGACACCACCAAGCCGATGACCTGCACGGACTAGAGCTTGCCCTTGCCGAACTGCAGCGTGCCGTCGGCGATGCGCGAATAGCGCAGGGTCAGCAGGTCCAGCAAATAGTTCTGGTACAGCCGCCAGGGCGCTTTCGCGCCCTGCTTGGGCATGAAGCCGGTGGC
Source organism: Vitreoscilla sp. (assembly GCA_045810265.1). Classification (GTDB taxonomy): domain Bacteria; phylum Pseudomonadota; class Gammaproteobacteria; order Burkholderiales; family Burkholderiaceae_C; genus Scleromatobacter. The sequence goes on from JBJMWF010000253.1 coordinate 2,658, forward strand.
GCGCTGCACGTAGCCGGACGAGAAGTCGAGGAAGGGCCGCGTCTGCATGCCGGGTGTGCTGACCGGCGTCGCGCTTGCCAGGCCGTGCTTGTCCATGTAGGCGAACAGGCGCGACGCATAGTTGGCGGTCAGATCGGCCTTCAGCGTCCACGACGCGTTGGTGTAGCCGAAGGTGTAGATCAGGTTGGGCACGCCGCTGAACATCATGCCCTTGTAGCCCAGCGTCCCGGAGAAGTCGACCGCGTGGCCGTCGATCGCGAAGGCGACGTCGCCCAGCAGGCTCAGCGTCAGGCCGGTGGCCGAGACCACGATGTCGGCGGGAAGTTCGCGGCCCGACTGCAGGCGGATGCCGGTGGGCGTGAACGTGTCGATCCGGTCGGTCACGACCTCGGCCTGGCCGCTCTTGA
>JBJMWF010000254.1:0-10037 GCA_045810265.1 Vitreoscilla sp.
CGCCCTTGGTGAACGCTTCGACGTAGTCGGCGTTCACGCGCGCGGCGCGCTCGAGCAGGCGGCTGTGGAGATAGAACACGTCGCCGGGGAAGGCTTCGCGGCCCGGCGGGCGGCGCAGCAGCAGCGAGACCTGGCGGTAGGCGACGGCCTGCTTGGACAAGTCGTCATAGACGATCAGCGCATCTTCGCCGCGGTCGCGGAAGTACTCGCCCATCGTGCAGCCCGAATACGCCGAGACGTATTGCATGGCGGCCGATTCGGCGGCCGTGGCGGCGACGACGATCGTGTACTCGAGCGCGCCGTTGGCTTCCAGGGCGCGCACGACGTTCTTGACCGTCGAGGCCTTCTGGCCGATGGCGACGTACACGCAGGTCATGTTCTGACCCTTCTGGTTGATGATCGCGTCGATCGCCACCGCGGTCTTGCCGGTCTGGCGGTCGCCGATGATCAGCTCGCGCTGGCCACGGCCGACGGGCACCATCGAGTCGATCGACTTCAGGCCGGTCTGCACCGGCTGGTCGACGGACTGGCGCGCGATCACGCCCGGGGCGACCTTCTCGATGACGTCGGTCAGCTTGGTGTTGATCGGGCCCTTGCCGTCGATCGGATGACCCAGGGCGTTGACCACGCGGCCACGCAACTCGGGGCCGACCGGCACTTCCAGAATGCGGCCCGTGCACTTGACGGTGTCGCCTTCGGAGATGTGCTCGTATTCGCCCAGGATAACGGCGCCGACGGAGTCGCGCTCCAGGTTCAGGGCCAGGCCGTAGGTCGGCACGCCGGCGGCGTTGGCCGGGAACTCCAGCATTTCGCCCTGCATCGCGTCGGACAGGCCGTGCACGCGGCAGATGCCGTCGGTGACGGAGACGACCGTGCCCTGGTTGCGGATGTCGGACGACGCCCCCAGGCCTTCGATGCGGCTCTTGATCAGTTCGGAAATTTCAGCGGGATTCAATTGCATGACTTAGCTCCCAAAGGTGAGGCCGCGAGGCCGCCTGGGTTGAAGGGCGATTCTGTTGGAGCGGGCCGGCTCTTTAGTGGGTCAGCGCGACGCGCATCTGCTCGAGGCGGGCGACGACGGAGGTGTCGAGCACCTCGTCGCCCACCGTCACGCGCACGCCACCGATCAGCGACGAGTCGACCGAGACCGTGGTCTTGAGCTGGCGGCCGAAGCGCTTCTCGAGCACCTTGGCCAGGTCGGCCTGCTGCGCCGCGTCGAGCGGGAAGGCGCTGACGATGTGCGCATCGGCGACGCCGCCGCGGTCGTTGACCAGCGCGCGGAACTGCGACGCGATCTCGGGCAGCACGGACAAGCGGCCGTTGTCGATCACGACGTGCAGCAGGTTCGTCAGCTTGGGGCTGAGATCCGAGCCCGCGACGCCGGACACGAGCTTGAAGACCTGTTCGTTGCTGACCTTGGGGTCGGCGGCGAACTGGCGCAGGCCGGCATCGCCGGCGATGCCGGCGAGCGCGTCGAGCTGGGCCACGAGCTGCGCGCCATCGGCGGCAGTACTCGACTGGAACAGCGCCGCGGCGTAGGGCCGCGCGATGGTGGAGGGCTCGGCCATGGTCTTACAGCTCGGTCTGCAGGCGGTTCAGCAGCTCGGCGTGGACCGCCGGGCTCACTTCGCGGCGCAGGATCTGCTCGGCACCCTTGACGGCGAGCGCGGCGACCTGGTCGCGCAGCGCGTCGCGCGCCTTGGCCGATTCCTGCTGCGCCTCGGCTTGCGCCTGGGCGACGATCTTCGCGGCTTCGTCGGTCGCCTTGGACTTGGCTTCCTCGACGATCTGCAGCGCCAGGCGTTCGGCAGCGGCAAGACGCTGGGCAGCGTCGTTGCGCGCGGCGCCGAGTTCGGCCTCGATGCGCTTGTTGGCGCTGGCAAGCTCGCTGCGGGCCTTGTCTGCAGCCGACAGGCCTTCGGCGACCTTGCGCGCGCGCTCGTCCAGGGCGGCCGTGATGGGCGGCCAAATGTATTTCATCGTGAACCCGACCAAGATCAGGAACACGATCATCTGGATGATCAGGGTTGCGGTGATGCTCACGTTATTGCCTCGAAAGCCGTTGTCGGGAAACGGCGCGCCGGCCCCACTCGAGTGGAACCGGTCGCGCCGACGACTTCAAATTGCCGTCGAATCAATGACCGGCGACTTGGGCCAGCTGGGCCAGGAACGGGTTGCTCGTGGTGAACCACAGGGCGATACCGAGGCCGATGATGAACGACGCGTCGATCAGGCCGACCAGCAGGAACATCTTGGTCTGCAGTTCGCCCATCAGTTCCGGCTGGCGAGCGGCGGACTCGAGGTACTTGCTGCCCATGATGCCGATGCCGATACAAGCGCCGCAGGCGCCCAGACCAATGATGATGCCGGCGGCCAGGGCGACGTAGCTGATGAGTTCCATGTTGACTCCAGTTAAGAAATTGAAAAAGAAAAGAAGGGGTGATGTGCGGACAGCGCAGACCGCGTCACCGGCGAGCCGGTGGCGCGCGGTTTTCAGTGCGAGTCGTGGGCTTGTCCGATGTAGACCAGGGTCAACATCATGAACACGAAGGCCTGCAGCGTGATGATCAGGATGTGGAAGATCGCCCACGCGGTGCCGGCAAGAATGTGCATCAGGGCCAGGCCGAAACCGCCTGCCGTGAAGGTGAACGCGCCGCCCAGCAGGGCGATCAGCAGGAAGATCAGCTCGCCGGCGTACATGTTGCCGTACAGCCGCATGCCGTGCGAGACCGTCTTGGCGACGAACTCGATCATCTGCATGCCGAAGTTGACGATGCCCAGCAGCACGGCGGCGATCGGGTTCTTGCTGGTGCCGAACGGCGCCACCACGAGCTCGTGCGCCCAGCCGCCGGCACCCTTGATCTTGATGTTGTAGTACAGGCAGGCGATCAGCACGCCCACCGACAGGCCCATCGTGACCGAGATGTCGGCCGTCGGCACGACGCGCAGGTGCGCCTCGGGGTTGCCGGACGCGTGCTGGAAGATCCAGGGCAGCAGGTCCACGGGCAACAGGTCCATCGCGTTGAGCAGGAAAATCCAGATGAACACGGTCAGCGCCATCGGGGCCACCAGCTTGCGGCTCGTGGCGTTGTGCACGATGGCCTTGGCCTGGCTGTCGACCATCTCGATCATCATCTCCATGGCGGCCTGGAAGCGGCCCGGCACGCCGGACGTGACGCGGCGCGCGGCCAGCAGGCCCAGCAGCAGGAAGACCACGCCGAGGACGGAGGAGAACACCACCGAATCCCAGTGCACGACATGGAAGTTCAGCGGCGCCGAACTCTCGATGTTGGACAGGTGGGTCAGGTGATGCTGGATGTATTCACCGGAGGACGGTGCGTGTTCTTCTGCGGCCATGTGGTGTCCGTAGCTTCCCGATCAAGTCTTCAACGCGAGCGCCATGCAAGCGCCACCCAATACACAGTCAGACACCCGGCCAGCGCGACCAGCAGTGCCGGCCACACCACCGGGTGCAGCACTCGAGCGGCGCTGACCAGCATCGCCACCGAGCAAACAATCTTTGCCGATTCCCAACCCAGCAGGCCCAACGCCGTGGCCAGCGGCGACTTGCTGTCCGCCATCCGCGTCGCGCCGCGCGCCATCAGCGCACCCGGAACGATCGCGGTGGCGGCGCCGTACAACGCCGACCACAACGCAGGCAACCCGAACAACAACCCGAGCAGCAACGAGATCACCGCGCCGGCCTCGGCCTGCACCAACACCACCCGCCACGGAGACGGCGCGTTTCGCTGATCGCGAAACGCCTGGGCCTCCGTTGCCGACAAGCGGCGCGGCAGCGGATCCTCGTCATCCCAGTTCGCGGCATGGCGGGCCGGGCGGCCGGCGACGGGGCCGGACTGCTCGGCGGTGTGCTCTTGCTGCGGTGCGGGACTCGGAGAACTCATGGGTGTCGGACGAGGGTTGCGTTCACTGGTCGTTCTGGAACGTGGCCCTCGGCACGGTGCCCAGCGGATCGTCCCGGCTCATTGGTGAAATCACCGGGAAAACCTGCTTTAGTTGAACTAAGCCTGTCGATTCTAACCCGAAAGGGTGCGCAAAATCTAGCCCGGTGCGCCGCGCACCTGCACGGCCCACGCCCGGGCGATCGGTCAGAATCGCCGCCACCCCTTGCGTCGCCCAACAGGCTCCGACCCATGCTTCACGCCCCAACAATCGTCACCGCCGCCGGCGGCCCCACTCTTTCGCGCATCGTCGCCGGCGCCTGGCGAATGGCCGACTGGCGGTTCAGCGTCCAGGAGCGCGTGCGCTGGATCGAGGGCTGCCTGGACCTGGGCATCACCACCTTCGACCACGCCGACATCTACGGCGGCTACGCCGTCGAGGCCTTGTTCGGCGAGGCGCTGGCGGCAGCGCCGCACCTGCGCGGCCGCCTGCAGATCGTCAGCAAGTGCGGCATCCGCATGGTGTCGCCCGCTCGCCCGCAGCATCGCCTGGGCCACTACGACACCTCGGCCGAACACATCGAGCGCTCGGTGGACAACTCGCTCGCGGCCTTGCGCACCGACCACCTCGACGTGCTGCTGATCCACCGCCCCGACGCGCTGATGGACGCCGACGCGGTCGCCGAATGCTTCGGCCGGCTGCGAACCGCCGGCAAGGTGCGCCACTTCGGCGTGTCCAACTTCACGCCGTCGCAGTTCGCGCTGCTGAACCGCCGCATCGAGCTGGTCACCAACCAGGTCGAGGCCTCACCGCTGCACATCGCACCGTTCCACGACGGCACGCTGGACCAGGCGCAGGATCTGGGTGTCGCGCCGATGATCTGGTCGGCGCTGGCCGGCGGGCGCCTGTTCACCGGCACGGACGCCGATGCGCTGCGCGTGCGCGGCGTGCTCGAACGCATCGCCCGCGAGCGCGGCATCGGCGTCACCACGCTGGTCTACGCCTGGCTGCTGCGCCATCCGGCCCGCCTGATCCCGCTGACCGGCTCGAGCCGCCTTGATGCGATGCGCGAGGCGGTGGCGGCGCTCGACGTCGAGATCGATGCGCAGACCTGGTACGAAATCTGGGTGGCGGGCAACGGCGCTCCGGCGCCGTGATCAGAGGCGGTCGATCTCTTCCTGCAGGTGGGCCTTGGCGCGCGGGTTCTTCTCGCTCGCGGCGAACGAGGCCATCAGGCGCTTGCGCGCCTCGACCAGTGCCTTGTCCGCGCTGACTGCCACGTCGGGCGCGACGCCCACGCCTTCCCAGTCGGCGTGCGTGATCGGGCTGATCGAGCGCGAGTCGGGGATGAAGGCCGCGAAGTGCTCGCCCAGGCGGTGCATGTCGCCCGGATGTGCGCCGCCGCCGGTGATCTCGCCGACCAGCGTCGCGCGGTGCAGCGTCTTGAGCGCGTAGGCCAGGTCTTCGCCGGCAGAGAAGGTCTCGTGGCTGGTCAGCACGATGATCTCGCGCTGGGCGCCGTAGCGCGGGCCGGCGACCTTGTCCGAGGTCCAGGCCTCGTCGGTGCGGCCGCCCGCGCGATGCCAGATGTCGTTCAGGTGGGTGCGCTGGTCGAACAGGTAGCTGCACAGCAAGGCCACCGTGGCCGGGTCGCCGCCGTGGTTGTCGCGCAGGTCGATGATCAGCGCGTGCGTGTCCTGCAGCAGGGTCATCGCGGCGCTGAAGCGGGCCTCGGTATCGGCAGCCGCCATCAGCATGTCGAGCTTGAAGTAGCCGATGTTGAACGGCAGGCGCTGCACGCTGTCGAAGCCGTAGTTCAGGCGCTCGAGCTGTGCACGCTCGAAGGCCGCCTGCTCGGGGTCGGGCTTGGCGTCGGCGATGGCCAGCGGGAAGACATCGGGGCTGTAGTCGACGTGCAGATGCTTGTCGTGGCTGTCCGCCTCGAGATCCGCGTTGAGCCGGTCTGCGAGCGCGGTGGCACTGGCCAGCGCGTCGTACGCGTGGGCGCGCGAGCGCTCTCGCAACGTGCTGGCGAGCGCGCCGCCGCGGGCGACGTCGAAATAGCGCGTATCGAGCTCGTGCGCCAGCTGTTCGACGACCGCCGCGCGCGTGGCAGCATCGATGGGCAGGTCGGGCGGCCCACTCGGCTGCGCCTGGGCGATTCCGCCGACGAGCGACAGGGCGATGGCGAGGCAACGAGGCTTCATCGAGTCTTCTTTCTTTTCGGGGTGGAGGCGGTCGGCTCGAGCGCATCGGCGATGCGTTCCTCGAAGGATTGGCGGGCGAGCGCAGCCAGTGCCGTGGCCACGGCGGAAGACAGGGCGGACTCGGCGTCCAGCCCGGCGGCTGCGCGCTCGGTGGCCTGCCAGGCGCGCTGGAGCCGAGGCAGCAGTTCGCGGCCGCGCGCGGACAGCGCCACGACGCGCTGGCGCGCATCGGCCGGGCCGGCTGTGACGTCGACCAGACCGTCCTTGACCATCGCGGCGACCGTCTGCGTCGCGGCCGGTTGCGAGACGCGGGCGCTTTCGGCGAGCTGGCCGATCGTCAGCGCGTCGGCGCCCGCGAGCGCACGCACGATGGGCGTGTAGCGCGGGCGGTAGCGCATGCCACCGTAGTCATTGGCCGCGCTGACGCCGTCGTCCAGGAGTTCGATCAGGTGCCTGAGCTGCGTGCCCAGGCCTGTGGGAAGGTCTGCCATGGCGCAATCATATAACTACTTATATAACTGCGCATGCGACTGGCGAAAAAGATTTGGTTCATCGTCGATCTGCGGGGAACAGATCGGTCGAAATCGTCGGCATGCCAGGTCGGTGCCGGAGGTGTCTGGCATCGCATCGAGTCGCCGCGACCGATCTCATCATCGGACCAGCGGCGACCGGCGACTCGGTGCGATGCCTGACGCCGGCCCCGACGAGATCGGCGCCAGGCACGTTCTCGTCCGCGAAGAAGGGGTCCCGCTCGTTGACATCGCAGCGCGAACGAGAACATGCCAGGCACCTCGGTCCGCAGGTCGTGGTCGGGGCGCCCTGCGTGACTCGACCCAAGCGCCGCCTTCTCTTTGTCGCTGAGCACTCCCGTAGATCGGCGAAGAACCAGGCCCTGCACGCCCGCCGGATGGGTCAGGCTGTCGAGGCATCCTTGAACGCCAGCACCACGCGGCGCGTCGCCGCCGACTTCTTCTCGATCTTGCGCACCACCAGCGCGCCGATCTCCGACGTATTGGCCACGTGCGTGCCGCCGCACGGCTGCAGGTCGACGCCGGCGATCTCGAGCAGGCGCACCCGTCCGCTGCCGCGCGGGGGCTGCACGCTCATGCTGCGCACCAGCCCCGGATTGGCATCGAGCTCGGCGTCGCTGATCCAGCGATGCAAGACCGGATGGGCTTCGGCGACAAGGCGATCGAGGCCCGCCTCGATCGCGGCCTTGTCCAGCGGATCGGTCATGTGGAAGTCGAGCCGCGCGTACTCCGCCGTGATCGAGCAGCCGTCCACCGGATGCGGGATCAGCGCGCACAGCAGGTGGGTGGCCGTGTGGAAGCGCATGTGGGCGCGGCGGCGTTCGACGTCGATGCGCGCGCGCACCTTCGCGCCGATCGCCAATGCGGCGAGGTCCGCAGGGTCAACCGGAACATGCACGATGTCGCCGGGCTGCTCGCCCTTGCGCGTATCGGCGATCGGAACGATGCGGCCGTCGGCCAGCACCAGCTCCCCGCGGTCGCCGGCCTGGCCGCCGCCGTGCGGATAGAACACCGTGCGATCGAGCTGCACGCCGCGTTCGTCGACCTGCGTGACGACCGCGTCGCACTCGGTCAGCGTGGCGTCCTCGCGAAACAGTTCCTCGGTCATGGCGGCCTCTTCCTCAGGTCAGTTCACAGCATCAACGTGCCGGCGATGCAGGGCGCCACATCACCGCCGATCCAGGTGCCCTGCTCGTCGCGCTGCACGTGGATGCGGCCGGCGCGGCCCATGGCGGTGCCTTGCGCAGCAACGTAGCTCGAAGGAGCGCGGCCACTGTCGATCAGCCAGCGCGCGACGTTGGCGTTGAGGCTGCCGGTGACCGGATCCTCGTTGATCCCGATGGCCGCGGCGAAGAAGCGCACTTCGAAATCCAGCCCGCTGCCCGGCGGATGCGGCGCGACGACGCCCACCTTGCCGAGTCCCTTGAGCAGCGCATGGTCGGGCTTGAGCGACAGCACCGTCGCGGCGCTGTCCACGAGCAGCACCAGCTGCGGGAAACCGTTGGACAACCAGGCCGTGTCCAGCACGCGCACCGCATCCAGGCCGAGCGCGGCGTACACGCGGTGAAGCAGCTCCGCGTCGACCCGATCGACGCTGGTCGGCGGCGCGGCGAAGGCCAGGCGCTCGCCGCGTCGCAGCGGCACCAGGCCGATCTCGCACTCCTGCACGATGGTGTCGGCGCGCCGGGGCTGTCCCCCCGCGGCGAGCCACACGTGGCACGAGCCCAGCGTCGGATGGCCCGCGAACGGGAGCTCGCCGCCCGGCGTGAAGATGCGCACGCGGTAGTCGGCCTGCGGATGCGTGGGCGGCAGCAGGAAGGTGGTCTCGGACAGGTTGGTCCAGCGCGCGAACGCCTGCATGCGCTCGGTCGACAGCCCCCTGCCGTCATGCACGACCGCCAGCGGGTTGCCGAGCAGCGGCGTTGCGGTGAAGACGTCGACCTGGCTGAAAGCGCGTTGGCGCGGCACGTCGCTCATGGGCGGGTTCCTTCTCGACTCAGGCGTTGACGGGCGTCGGCAGCGACGCGAGATGCGCCTTGACCACGTTGCCCAGCCGCTGCACGGCGTCGGCGATGTCGGCCGGCGACAAGGTGACGAACGACAGGCGCATGGTGCGCATGTCTGGGTGGTCGGCATAGAAGGCCGCGCCCGGCACGTAGGCGACGCCCGCCTCCACGGCCTTGGGCAGCAGCGCCATCGCGTCGCAGCCGGCGGGCAGGCGCAGCCAGAAGAACATGCCGCCGCTCGGCTTCTTCCATTCGCAGCCCGCCGGCATCGAGGCCGTCAGGGCCGCCGCCATGGCGTCGCGCTGCGTGCGGTAGCGGTCGCGGATCGTCGGGATGTGCTGGTCGAGGAACCCGTTCTTGATGACCTCGTAGACCAGGCGCTGGCTGAACGAACCGGTGTGCAGGTCGGCCGCCTGCTTCGATTGCAGCAGCTTCGGATAGAGCGGCTTGGGGCACACCATGAAGCCCAGGCGCAGCCCGGGCGCGAGCACCTTGGAGAACGAGCCCAGGTACAGCGTGCCGTTGGCCCAGCGCGAGGCCAGCGGCTTGGGCGGCTCGTCGTCGTACCAGAGCTCGCCGTACGGGTTGTCCTCGACCAGCGGGATGTTGGCGCGCTGGGCGGCGGCGACGATCGCGTCGCGCCGCTCGGCCGGGATCACGCGGCCGGTCGGGTTCTGGAAGTTGGGCAGCACGTACATGAAGCGCGTGCCCTGCGGCAGCTGCGCGATGGCGTCCGGCAGCGGGCCGTCGACGTCTCCCGCCACCGAGGCGAACTTCGGCTCGTTCGGATTGAAGGCCTGCAGCGCGCCCAGGTAGGTCGGCGTCTCGACGGCCACCGTGTCTCCGGCGTCCAGCATCACCTTGCCGACCAGGTCGAGGCCTTGCTGGGAGCCGTTGGTGATCAGCACGCGCTCGGCCGGCGCATCGACGCCCTTGGCGCGCAGCATCGCCGAGACCCAGTCGCGCAGCGGGCCGAAGCCTTCGCTGGCGGCGTACTGCAGCGCCTCGCGCGGCGTGTCGGTCAGCACCTTGGCAGTGGCCTCGCGCATTGCGTCGACCGGGAAGGTGTCGGCCGAGGGCAGGCCGCCGGCCAGCGAGCGCACGCCCGGCAGCTCGGTCAGCTTGAGGATCTCGCGAATGACCGACGGGTTCATGCGGTCGCAGCGTCGGGCAAGCTGCCAGGGCGAATTCGTCGAGTCGGGGGAGGTGGTGGAACCGGTCATTGCAGAGCCTTCGGGAAACAACGGAAGAAGAAGATCAGGTGCGGGCGCGCGGCACGCCGGCGGACATGCGCCGGCCCAGGTAGACGCACGCCATCACGGCGATGGAAAAGCCGAGCGTGGCCGGCCGCAGCCGCTCGCCCAGCACGGCCACGCTGAGCAGGATGGAGA
>JBJMWF010000255.1:0-7367 GCA_045810265.1 Vitreoscilla sp.
CGAGGGACGGCCCGAGTCGGAGGACGGCAAGACCATGCAGCCGCTGTCCAACCACGGCGTCAAGGTGATGTCGATCGGCTTCCTGGTCGACGCCGAGCAGGCCGTCGTCTGGCGCGGCCCGATGGCCACGCAGGCGCTGGACCAGTTGCTGCGCCAGACCACCTGGGGCGAGCTCGACTACCTTGTGATCGACATGCCCCCGGGTACCGGCGACATCCAGCTGACCCTGAGCCAGCGCGTGCCGCTGACCGGCGCGGTGATCGTCACGACGCCGCAGGACATCGCGCTGCTCGATGCCAAGAAGGGCCTGAACATGTTCGAGAAGGTCGGGGTGCCCATCCTGGGCATCGTCGAGAACATGGCCGTCCACGTCTGCACCAACTGCGGCCATGTCGAACACATCTTCGGCGCCGATGGCGGCAAGCGCATGGCCGGCCAGTTCGGCGTGCCCTACCTGGGCGCGCTGCCGCTGACCCTGGGCATCCGCCAGCAGACCGACTCGGGCACGCCCACGGTCGTGGCCGAGCCGGACGGCGAGATCGCCGGTCTGTACAAGGCGGTGGCGCGCCAGGTGGCGGTGGTGGTGGCCGGCCGGGCCAAGGACTTCAGCGCGAAGTTCCCGACCATCAACATCTCGAAGTCCACCTAGGCCCAGGCCTGGCAAAGGCCTGTGATCCTGCGCGCAGTCGCAGGATCCGCTTCCGCCAAGGTGCTCGCAGGCAGCGCCTGCCTTTCAGAGCGCCGTCTCGATGTTCTTGCGCAGTTCGGCCGGGTCGGTCGGGCCGCGCTCGGGCGAACCCACGGCCAGCGCCGTCAGCTCGACGTAGCGGATCAGGCCCAGCATCTTCTCGTTGCGCGGCGCGCGCATGCCCACCGACTTGGCGAGCTTGACGACCTCGCCGCACAGCTCGCCGATTTCGGTGCGGCGGCCCAGCGCGAGATCGTCGGCCATGCTCGAGCGAGCGCGCGGGTCGATCTTGAGCATGCGCGAGGCCAGGATCTTGAAGGCCGGCGTGGGCAGGCGCATCAGGCGCGGCAGCCAGCGCGTCGGCACCGGCGTGACCTTGACGGTGCGCTGGCGCGCCGCGGCCAGCACGCCGAGGCCTTCCTCGATCAGCGCCGCGGTGGTGGCCCGCAGGTCGGCATCGAGCAACTCCTCGCGCAGCGGCAGGCCCGACAGCGCATTGACCGGATTGTTGAGGTTCAGCAGCAGCTTGCCCCACTGCACGGCGCGGATGTCCTTGTGGGTGGTGGCGGGCAGGCCGGCTTCTGCCAGCGTGGGCAGCCAGGCGCGCGTGACGTCGTCCTCCTCCAGCGCGAGGTTGCCGCCGCTGCCGCGCAGGAAGTTGCCGGGGCCGATCTCGGCCACGTTGAACGGCACCATGGCGGACAGGAAGCGCAGCCGCGCCGCGACCGAGCGCGCGACTTCCGCGTTGTGCAGCCCGTTCTGCATGCACATCACCAGCGTGCCGATGGGCAGCGCCCGCGCCAGCGAGGTGGCGGCGTTGGGCGTGGCGCTGCTCTTGACGCACAGCAGCACCAGCGAGATGCCCAGGCCGGACGGCACGTCCTCGTGCAGGCTGAGCATGTCGGCCGGCAGGGTGGCGGTCTTGCCGTCGGGCTCGGTGATGGTCAGGCCGTTGGCGCGCAGCTGGTCGAGCACGCGCGGCCGGCCGACGAAGTGCACGTCGTGGCCGGCCAGCGCCAGGCGCCCGCCCAGGTAGCAGCCAATCGAGCCCGCGCCCATGATGAGCACGGGACCGATCGGCGAGACGTCGGTCAGGATGAGATCAGCCACGTCGCACGGGCGCGGCGGTCAGCCCCGGGTTTGGCGTGACGAATTCAGGCAACGGGATGCGCAAGGTCACGAATCAGGGTGGGGCCGGTACGTCTTTCGATCTCCTGCGCCAGCGGCCGGCACAGGCCCGCGGCGAAGAGCGCCTCGCCGACGACGAACATCGGGCCGACCAGCAGGCCGACCAGGTCGTCGACGAAGGCCGGCTTGCGGCCTTCGTAGTAGTGGCCGATGAACTGCAGCACCCAGCCGGTGATGAAGGTGACCAGGCCGCAGGCGAGCCAGGCACCGGTGCCGCCGAGGGCGAACGGATGTGCGGCCCAGATCAGCAGGCCGCTGACCATCGTGGTGGCCAGGCCCAGCACCAGGTTGCCCCGCGTGAGGTACCAGGCGGCGGACAGCGCCCAGACGACCCAGGCCGGCGTGAAATGCACCTGGGCGACATCGAACTGCGCGCGCGCCAGGAAGATGCCGATGGCGAAGACGATCAGCGGGATGCCCACGAAATGGGTGGCGATGTTGCGGCGATCGCGATGGTAGGCCGCGTACTGCACCATCAGTTCGGTGGCCGGCCGGAAGGGACTGGGCATTTCTATTCTCCTGCTGGAAAGGGCGGTTCGGCGGGCGGCGAATGGTGGCCGGGCCTGCTGGACTGCCTGCGCTTGTCGTAGTGGAGCACGCGCCATGCCGGCTGTCAAAACCGGCCGCCGCTGCTCGACCACGCCCGATTCTCGCCGATGCGCGCGGGGCTGCCATGGCCGGGTTCGCCCTAAACTCCCTGATCGGCACGCAATCGAACGAATCAAGGCGATGGAAAACAAATCCCTGCTGGATTGGCACTCGATGTTCATGGGTGTGGCACTGCTCGCGGCGGCGCGCTCCAAGGACGCCCGCAAGCGCAACGGCGCCTGCATCGCCAGTTCCGACTACAAGATCCTGGGCGTCGGCTACAACGGCCTGCCGCGCGGCTGCGACGACGACGATCCCGCGTACTGGGCCGACGACGACGAGGATCCGCTGCACTCGCGCCACAGCTACATCGTGCATGCCGAGGTCAACGCGATCCTCAACTGCGTGGTGCTGCCGCTGACGGACAGCACCATCTACGCCACCCAGTTCCCGTGCCCGCGCTGCGTGCAGTCCATCATCCAGGTAGGCATCAAGCAGGTGGTCTACCTGGAGCAGAAGCCACACCAGGTCGCGGCCATCGCCGCCGCCAACAAGATGCTGCGCGACGCCGGCATCCAGGTGCATGCGCTGTCCGAGCTGGAGGCGGAGTCGCTCACCTGGTCCGCGCGGCTGGAGCAGTTCATCCGCGACAGCCGCCAACCGGGCGCCTCCCGCTCGCCGCCAGGCGATATCTAGACGGCCAGACCGTTGAATAGGCCGCATCCGTGCGGCTTTTTGGTGGATCGGCGGCGGGCAGGGTCCCGCACCATCGAGTCGTGGATTCCAGAGTCCCTGGACGTCCGCAACCGGAGGTGGACGCCATGACCCCTGTTCCCCAGATCAACGATCTCCAGCAGATCCCCAGCGATTTCCTGCCGTTCGACGCGGCGCTGGCCACGCGCCCGCCGCGCGCCAGCCGCTCGCAGGTGGCTGGCTTCAGCACCACGCACATGCAGGCCGAGGAACTGGGCGTGGGCGCGCTGCTGCGCTTCAAGTCGATGATGGCGCTCGAGGGGCACACGGTCCACCTGGCGCGCCTGTGCTACGACAAGCTCTACGCCTACGAACGCATCGCCGCGGCCCACACGAGCGGCGACGACAAGCTGCGCAGCCTGGCCCTCGAGCTGTTCCAGATCTACCACCGGCGCCAGAGCGCCGGCCTGCCGGCCCAGTGATTCCCCGCCATGCGTAAAGCCCAGCAGACCCGCTCGCTGGTCGCGGCCTGGTTCGACTTTCTGCCGCCGGCCGAGATGCCCGTGGCGCAAGCCATCCACAAGACGATCCGTGCCACGGTGGCCGAACTCACCGAGACCATCCGCCAGGGCAACCTGCTGCTGTCGATGAACGGCGAGCCGCTGCTGGCGATCGCGCCGGCGCGCGACCAGGTCAACCTGCTGGTGTTCAACGGCGCCGAGGTCGAGGCCACGCTGGGCCCGCTCGAAGGCGTCGGCCGGCGCCAGCGCCAGGTGGTGTTCGCCAGCGCGAAACCGGTGGACGTTGCCCGCGTCGAGCTGGTTGCACGGGTCAGCGCCGAGGTGGCGCGCAAGCAGCAGGCGCACGTCAACCACCACTGAAGCCACACGGCATCGAAGACAAGGCGGGACGCGCGCAGCGTCGCCGCCTTGTTGCGCTTTCAGGCGGTGGCGACCGTGAAGCGCGCGCGGACGTGCCGCGGCGTCTCGATCTCGTCGACGATCGCCACGGCCAGGTCCGCCACCGAGATGCCGGCCGGCGCCTCGCCCGCCATCAGCAATTGCTCGCCGCCGACGCGGTAGCGACCGCTGCGCTCGCCCGGAGCCAGCAATGCGGGCGGGCTGAGGAAGGTCCAGTCCAGCGCGGTGTTGCCACGAAGCGCGGTGAGCGCATCGCGCGCCGCCTTGGCGCCCGGCACGACGTTCGGCGGGACGTGCGACGCGAACTCCGGCGTGTCGACCATCTGCACGCCGGGCGCGACGAACAGGCTGCCCGCGCCGCCAACGACCAGCAGGCGCTTGACGCCCGACCGTTCGACGCCGGCGACGATGGCGGCGCTGCCTTCCATGAACTGCGCATACAGCTCCGGTGCCTCCCAGCCCGGGTTGAAGGCCGAGATGACGGCGTCGTGGCCCTTGACGGCCGCAGCCACCGCGTCGGCGTCGCGGACGTCGAGCGTGCGGGCATCCAGCTTGGCCTGGGGCGCCAGCTTGGCCGGATTGCGCGCCAGCGCGGTGACGTGGTGGCCGCGTTGCAGCAGCTCGGCGAGGACGGCGGTGCCGACGAAGCCGGTGGCACCGATCAGGGCGATCTTCATGAGGTTCTCCAGGCGTTGAAAAGCAATGGTTGAACGATACGGGCTTCACGATCGGGCCGGTAGACGGTTAAAGTTGCCATCACCTTGAAGCTGCACTTACTAATCGCGGGGAAATGGCCGTGGATGACCTGAAGCCCCTGGCCGTGTTCGCGGAAGTCGTCGACGCCGGCTCGATGAGCGGTGCGGCGCGTCGCCTGGGCATGAGCCCGTCGGCCGTCAGCCAGACCATCCGCGCGCTGGAGCATCAGGGCGGCGTGACCTTGCTGCACCGGTCCACGCGCAAGCTGGCGCTGACGGAGGCCGGCGAGCGCTACTACCCGCATTGCCAGCGCCTGCTGGAGGCGGCGCGAGCCGCCGCGCAGTCGCTGCAACTGGCGCGCGATGCACCCAACGGCGAGCTGCGCGTGTCCGCGCCGGTGGGCTTCGCGAACCACCTCGCGCCCGCGCTCGCCCCGTTCCTGGCCGAGGCGCCGCAGTTGCGGCTGCGGCTGCTGGTGGACGACGCGATGATCGACCTGATCGACGCCCGCATCGACGTCGCGATCCGCGTCGGCCGGCTGGCCGACTCGAACTGGGTGGCCCGCAGGCTATGCGATTTCGACATGATCCTGTGCGCGTCGCCCGAGTACCTCGAGCGACACGGCACTCCGGCGACGCCCCAGCAGTTGCCGTCGCATCATTGGCTGGCCTTCGGCCGCGAGAGTGCGGTCGAAGGCCCGCGCGACGGCTTCGCCGCGCCCGGCAATGCGTCGCTGACGGGAACGGCCAGGGGCCTGGCCAAGGGCGCGCTCGCCAGCTCGCAGGCGGCCGCGATGCCGCTCGACATGCACGCCGCCAGCGGCGAGCGCCACCGCATCCAGGTGCAGGCGCGCATCGCCAGCAACAACCAGATCTCGCTGCAGCACATGTGCGAGCACGGCCTGGGGCTCGCGCGTCTCGCGCTCGCGGACGTCGCGCCGGCGCTCGCGCGCGGTGCGCTGGTGCGCGTGCTGCCGCAGTGGCGTTTCGCGGCGATGCCGGTGTGGGCGGTGACGCCGCGGCGCGACGAGGCCGAGAGCGCCAAGGTGCGCGGCGCCGTCGACTGGCTCAGGCGCTACTTCGCGGCCTTGCCCGTCGCGGCCGACGGCCGCTGACCCGCGCGTCTCCTCGACAGGGCTGCGCTGAGCGCCAAGCCCAGAACAAGCGTGCCGGTTGCCGAAGGCTCCGGCAATGGCGGCGTGTACACGTAGGGACCGATGAATCCGATCTGGATCGCATCCTGTCCGGGCCCGATGGTGAAGATCAGCCTGGTATCGAGGTAGGCGCCCTGGAAGCCCGCATTGCAGGCGTCGTCATCCTGCGCGCACAGGCCCGTGGACGGAAAGTCGTAGGTGGGCGGCGGCGCGAAATCCTCGGGATAGGTTCCGGCGGTTTGCACCGGGCTGAACAACAGGTACAGGTTCGGCTGGTCGGGGCCACCGTCCGGGGTGTATCCGGACGGCACCCAGTAATCGCGCACCTGGCCGAAGTCGTAGGTTCCCGGCGCGAGCAGCAGGACGGGAAAGAAGACGGCGTCCTCGATGCAGTAGCAAGGCCCGACCACGGTGAAATGGCCATCCGTGCCAGGAACGCCAGTCGCCGTGGACAGATTGATGGCGGTGGTGGCCGAGGCCCAGCCCGACAGGCCGAGCAACAGAGCCGCGGCCAGCCTCCTGGCGATTCGTGGTGTCATGAACAACCCCCTGTGGCCAGCATCAAGATGGCCGCAACTGCGTGCGGGTCGCAGTGTCTTGCCGGGTCGGGGCCCTGTCAACATCGACCAGAAGACACGGACGCGCCCCGGGTCTTGCCGGTCGCCCCGTGCCCGGTCGCTACTTCGCGGCGCCGTCCTTGACGGCCGCCTTTGCCGCGGCCCGAGCGGCGCCACGCTGGCTGCACAGCGGCTGCGCCTTGGCGGCCACCTGCACGCCGAACAGCACGCAGCACCAGGCGACGAACACCCACAGCAGGAAGGCCGGGATGCTGGCCAGCGCGCCGTAGGCCGACAGCGAGACCGAGTGGCTGAAGTACAGCGCGCAGCCGCGCCACGAGCCCCACGCCGCGATGCCGGCCGCAAGCGATCCGAACGCGCTCGCGCGCCAGCTCAGCACGTAGCCCGAGAAGGCGCGCAGCGTCACGAACAGCACGACGATGCTCAGCGCGAACGGATAGTTGATGGCCGCGAAGTCGCCAGGCAGCAAGGCGAGCAGCGCCGCCAGCGGATGCAGCAGCGCGAACGCCAGCAATGCGCCGGTGGGTGCCAGCACGAGGAAGGCGCAGTAGTGCAGCAGGCTGGTCGTGAGCGAGCCCTTGGCGCCGCAGATCTTCTGGATGTGGCCTTCGAGCTCGCGTGCCATCAGCACCAGCGTCACGCAAAAGCCCGCCAACCCCAGCGCGCCGATGTTCTGCGTGACCTGCGAGGCCGCCTGCAGCATCAGGTTGACGACATCGCGGCTCTGCGCCGGCAGCAGGTACTGCGCCAGCACCGCCTCGAACTGCTCGCGCGTGGCCGCCGAGACGCCGTAGAAATTCATCACGCGCAAGCCCACCGTCATCAGCGGCACCAGGCTCAGCACCGAGGTGAAGGCCAGCGAG
>JBJMWF010000256.1:0-5900 GCA_045810265.1 Vitreoscilla sp.
AACCCGGTGGTCAAGGCGCCGACATTCGTGTGCGACGACGGCACCGTGCTGATGGATTCCGGCCTGATCATCGACTACGCCGAGACGCTTGCCGGCCGCAGCCTCTGGCCGGCCGACCTCGCGTCACGCACGCGCGCGTTGCGCGTCACAAGCCTGGCGCTGGCCGCGTGCGAGAAGGTGATGCAGATCGTCTACGAGCACCATCTGCGGCCGTCCGTGCATGCACCGTGGTTGGCGCGCGTGGACGGGCAGATGCGGGCGGCGCTGACGGCGCTCGACGCCGAGCTGGCACGGCATCCGATGGCTGTCGATGAGAAGACGTTGACGCAGGCCGGCCTCACGGCGGCGATTGCCTGGCGCTTCATGCAGATCAAGCTGGAAGTGCCGGTCGCCGATGCGGCGTGCCCGGCCTTGGCCGCGCATTCGGCACGCGTCGAGGCGCTGCCGGCGTTCGCCGCGACACCGACCGACGAGCACGCCAACGTCTCGACGCCAGGCTATCGCGCGCCCTGAAGCGAGCCGTTCAGGCCAGCTGCAGGGCGTCCTGCCTGTCCTTTTCCAGCGACGCGGTGGCGGCGGCGGCCGGCGCAGGGCGAAAGCGCAGGAAGCCCTGGATCACGTCGCAGCCCCAGCCTTGCAGCACGGTCTCCTGCTCGATCGTCTCGACGCCTTCGGCGGTGACCGACAGGCCCAGCGTGTGGGCCAGTTCGATCACGGTGCGCACGATGGTGTCGTCCTGCTCGCTGGTGTTGAGCTGCATGATGAACGAGCGGTCGATCTTCAGGCGGTCCAGCGGGAAGCGGCGCAGGTACGACAGGCTCGCGTAGCCGGTGCCGAAGTCGTCGATGGCCAGGTGCAGCCCCAGCTCGCGCAGGGCGTGCAACTGCGCGATGGAGTTCTCGGCATCGTTCATCACGCTGCCTTCGGTGATCTCGAGTTCGATCTGGCGCGGGTCGGCGCCGGTACGGGCCAGGGTATCGCGCACGGTGGCCAGGAAGTCCGGATGGTTGAACTGGCGCGGCGCGATGTTGACCGCCACCAGCGGCTTGCCGGCGCCGGAATCGGCCCAGGCCCTGGCCTGCAGGCAGGCCTGTTCGAGCACCCAGGCGCCGATGCGCACGATCAGGCCCGTCTCCTCGGCCAGCGGGATGAACTCCGCGGGCGAGATCATCTTGTCGCCGTCGCGCCAGCGCAGCAGCGCCTCGAAGCCGCAGATGCGGCCGTCGGTCAGCCCGCGCTGGCCCTGGTAGAACAGCTCGAAGTCACCGTGCTCCAGCGCCTTGAGCATGCGGCTTTCCATGCGCAGCTTGTCGCGCTGGCTCTCGCCGATGCGCGTGTCGTAGACCAGGAAGCTGTTGCCCGGGTCGGCATGCAGCTGCAGCTTGGCGAGCTCGGCCAGGCGCGCCACCTCGTCGACCGAGCCGGCGTCCTTGGGATATTCCGAGGCGCCGACGCCGATCGACACGATCAGGTCCTGGTTGCCGATCTCGAACGGCGCATCCATGGTCGCGGCAAGCGCCTCCAGGATCGTCTGCAGGCGTTGCGGGTCGTGGCCGAAGTGGAACAGCGCCCCGAAGGTCACGCCATCGACGCGGTACAGCCGGCCGTCGAAGCGGCGCACCGCCTGGTCCAGCCGGGAGGCGATCTGGCACAGCAGCGCGTCGCCCAGCTGGTGGCCGACGCTGCCCACGATCAGGCCGAACTGCTTGACCGAGATCGAGACGTTGCAGAAGCTCGCGCCGCCGGCCAGCTCGATGGCGTGGGTGTCGGCCTCCATGGCGCGCCGGTTCAGCAGGCCGGTGACCTTGTCGTGCAGGCTGGCATGGGCCAGCTTCTCGTTGGTGACGGCGAGCTCGCGATTGGACTGGCGCGCGCGCAGGTACAGGCGCGCGGCCACGCCCACGCCCAGCGCCAGCACCGCCGCGAGCATCAGCATCAGCCCGCGCTCGTTCGAGCGCCGCGACAGCTCCACGGCCTGCAGCGCGTTCTCGTGTTCCAGCTGCTCGACCTGGCGCTGGTGCTGCGCCAGGCTCGATTGCCGCTGCAGCGCGACGACGGTGCTGCTGCGGTCGCGGCGCGCGAGCTCGTTCTCCAGCACCAGCGCCTGGCGCAAGCGCACCAGCGCCTCGCGGGAATCGCCGAGGTGCTCCAGCATGTCGATGTAGCGGTTCAGCTGGATCAGCAGCTCGGCGTCGCGCTTGACGCGCTCCAGCGCACGCAGGCCGGCGTCGGCTTCGTCCTTGCCGAGGGCGACCTTGCCCAGGCCGATGTCGGCCATGCCCAGATTGATCAGCGCGTGCGCCGCGGTGTCGGCGTCCTTCTGCGATTCGGATTGCTGCTTCGCATGTGCCGCGGCCTCGGCCGCCTTCGCATAGTTGCGCACGCTCAGGTAGTCGCTGGACAGCGTCATCAAGCCGTCCTGCTCGCTGCTGAGCCAGGCCACCTGGCCGGCCTGCGAGTTCATGGTCTCCACGATGTCGCCGGCCGCGGGGACGGCGGTGCCCAGCCGGGCGGCGATCGCGCGTTGCGTCCGGACGGCCTGCTGGCGTGCGGTGGCCGCGCGCGCCGCCTGCCCGTCGGCGGCCGCGGCCAGCGACTCCCACATCCAGCCGACCACCACCAGCCCGTCGTCCGTCGATCGTGCGCCGAGCTCGCGCACCAGTACCGCCTGGCGCAGGGCCAGCGCGGTCTCGCCCTTGACGATGCGCATGGGCACCAGCGACTGGTAAGCCTGGGCTTCGCGACGCGGGTTGTGCATCTCGTGGCCGGAGCGGGCGGCGTCCTCGAACAGGCGGATGCCTTCATCGATCTGGCCGTTGTTCATCGCCAGGTCGGCGGCAGTCATCTCGACCCAGTATTTCAGGTCGGGGCTGTTCGTCTGGCGGGAGTACGGCAGGGCCTCCTCGATCCAGCCGAAGGCCGCGCGTTCCTGGCCCGCGAACGACAGCTGCGAAGCCTTCAAGGTGTAGGCGGACGCGATCGCCGCCGGATCGTGGGTGCGCTCGCCGATGTCGGTCAGCTCCTCGACCGCGGCGTCGGCGACGGCTGGCTTGTCGACAGCGCCATGGGCATAGCCCCAGGCGGCCAGGAAGGCGCGCAGGTCATCGCCGCCGCTGGCGCGCGCCGGCACCTCGAGGCCGCGCAGGTGGCTGATGACCTCGTTCGGATCGTTGCCGTAGCGCGATTCGATGTCATAGACCTGCTGCATGATCGTCGCGGCGCGCGCCGGCTGCGCCAGCCCGAGGGCGGCCAGCAG
Source organism: Vitreoscilla sp. (assembly GCA_045810265.1). GTDB lineage: Bacteria > Pseudomonadota > Gammaproteobacteria > Burkholderiales > Burkholderiaceae_C > Scleromatobacter. The sequence continues at coordinate 3,257 of JBJMWF010000256.1, forward strand.
CGCCAGCGCCGCGGCTGCGCCACTCAGGCGACCACGGCGGGCCGGGCGCCCGGCCGCCGTGAAGCGGTGGGGCGGCATGCCGGTCGGGTTGGAATTCGGGCGGGCCACATCGGCTTATCGACCTGAAGCCCGGTCGATTGAAGCTCGGCGGTGCCTCGCCTTCCGTGACAAAAGTCCGCCCGGCTCAGCCGGTGTTGCGCAACCCCGCGGCGATGCCATTGATGGACAGGTGGATGCCGCGCTTGACCCGCTCGGTGGCGGGGTCGTCCTGGCGACGCATGCGGTAGCGCCGCATCAGCTCGACCTGCAGGTGGTTCAGCGGGTCGAGATACGGGAAACGGTGTTCGATCGAGCGCGCCAGCGACGGGTTGGACTGCAGCCGCTCGGTCTCGCCGGTGATCTGGCCCAGCATCGCCTGCGTGCGCTCCCACTCGGCCTTGATGGCGCCGAAGATGCGCTTGCCCAGCTTCTTGTCGTCCACCAGGTCGACGTAGCGCGCGGCGATGCGCAGGTCGCTCTTGGCCAGCACCATGTCCAGGTTGGACAGCAGCGTGCGGAAGAACGGCCACTGCTTGTACATCTTGCGCAGCAGCTCCAGGCGCCTGTCGTGCTCGTCGCCCGCCGCGCCGAGGAAGGACTGCACGGCCGAGCCGAAGCCGGCCCAGCCCGGCAGCGCGACGCGGCACTGGCCCCACGAGAAGCCCCAGGGGATCGCGCGCAGGTCCTCGATGCGTCGGGTCGACTTGCGCGACGCCGGCCGCGAGCCGATGTTCAGCTCGGCGATCTCGCGGATCGGCGTGGCCGAAAAGAAGTAGTCGGTGAAGCCGGGCGTCTCGTAGACCAGCGCGCGGAAGGCCTTGAAACTGCCTTCGCTGAGTGCATCGGCCGCGTCCAGGAAGGCGCGTGGGGGCGCCTTTGTGGTGTGCAGCAGCGTGGCCTCCAGCGTGGCGGCCACCAGCGTCTCGAGATTGCGCAGGCCGATCTCGGGGTTGGCGTACTTCGAGGCGATCACCTCGCCTTGCTCGGTGAGCCGGATCTGGCCGTTCACGGTGCCGGGCGGCTGCGCGATGATGGCCTGGTAGCTCGGGCCGCCGCCGCGGCCGACGGTGCCGCCGCGGCCGTGGAACAGGCGCAGGCGGATGCCGTGGTCCTGCTCCAGCTGCGAGAACAGCGTGACCAGCGCGACCTCGGTGCGGTACAGCTCCCAGTTGCTGGTGAAGAAGCCGCCGTCCTTGTTGCTGTCGCTGTAGCCCAGCATGATGTCCTGCTCGCCGCCGCTGCGCTTGACCAGGTCGGCGATACCGGGCAGGGCATAGAACTGCTGCATGATGCCGGCGCCGTTGCGCAGGTCGGCGATGGTCTCGAACAGCGGCGAGACGATCAGGTCCGCCTTGGCCTGGCCATCGAGCGTGCCGCGCATCAGGCCGCATTCCTTCTGCAGCAGCAGGACTTCGAGCAGGTCGCTGACGTCCTCGGTGTGCGAGATGATGTAGTGGCGGATCGCCTCGTGGCCGAACTGCGCGCGCATCTTCAGCGCCGCTTCGAAGATCGCCAGCTCGCCTTGCGCCAGGGCCGAATAGTCGGCGCCATGCACGCGCAGCGGGCGCGCGTCGTTCAGGAGCCTGATCAGCAGGTCGCGGCGCGCGGCTTCGTCCAGCGCGCTGTAGTCGTTCTCCAGCCGTGCGGCGCGTAGCAGTTCGACGATCACGGCTTCGTGCTGGTCGGAGCTCTGGCGCAGGTCCACGGTGGCCAGGTGGAAGCCGAACACCTGCACCGCGCGCTGCAGAGGGGCCAGGCGCGGCGCCACCAGCGCGCCGGCGTGGTGCGAACGCAGCGAACGCTCGATGACGGCCAGGTCGGCGCTGAACTCGGCCGCCGATCCGTAGGCGTCCTGCGGCACGACGGCATGTCGCAGCGCCTCGGTGCCGGTCAGCTTCTGCAGCGTCGCGGCCAGGCGGGCGTACACGCCGACCAGCGCGCGCCGGTACGGCTCGTCCTCGCGGTGCGCGTTGTGGTCGGGCGAGCGGTCGGCCAGCGCCTGCATCTGGGGCGTGACGGGCGCCAGCATCTGCGAGATCGACAGCTCCGCGCCGAGCGCGTGCACCTCGTACAGGTAGTGGCGCAGCGCCGTCTCGCTCTGGCGCGACAGGGCCATGCGCAGGGTCTCGGCGGTGACGTTGGGATTGCCGTCGCGGTCGCCGCCGATCCAGTTGCCCATGCGGAAGAAGGGCGCGACGTCCTGGCCCGGCAGCGCGTCCTCGATGGCGCGGTACATCTTCGGGATCTGGCGCAGGAAGGTCGCGTGGTAGTACGAGATCGCGTTCTCGATCTCGTCGGAGACGGTCAGCTTGGTGTAGCGCAGCATTCGCGTCTGCCACAGCTGCGTGATGCGGGCGCGCATCAGCGCGGTGTTCTCGTTGAGCGCGCGCTCGGAATACAGATCGCCGCGCTCGGCCAGCAGTTCGGCGATGGCGCGTTCGGCATCGAGGATGCTCTTGCGCTGCACCTCGGTGGGGTGGGCCGTGAGCACCGGCGAGATGAAGGCCTTGTTCAGTGCGGCGGCGATGTCGCTGGCGCGGTGGTCGGCGTTGTGCAGGCGCTCGAACGCCATCGCCAGCGAGCCGTCCTGCAGGTTGCCTTCGCG
>JBJMWF010000257.1:0-34811 GCA_045810265.1 Vitreoscilla sp.
CAGCTTCAGGAAGGTGAAGCCGTCGTCGGCCGCCATCATGATCTCGCTGCCGGTGGACACGCCCGGCAGCAGCGCGATGCCCAGTCCCTTGCAGGCGGAGCCGACCTCCGGCGTGTAGCCCGGGCTGACGATGAACCTGGCGCCGGCGGCTTGCGCGGCCTGCGCGTCGGCCGCATTGCGCACGGTGCCGGCGCCGACGATGGCCTCGGGCACTTCGCGCGCGATGGCCTGGATCGCGGGCAGGCCGGCGGGCGTGCGCAGCGTCACCTCGAGCACGCGGACGCCACCGGCGACCAGCGCCTTGGCCATCGGGACGGCGTCCTCGAGGCGGTCGATGACGATGACCGGGATCACCGGGCCATACGAAGCGAGTTCAAGCGGATTCATCATTTTTCTCGTTGAAGTTGGTTCAGAGCCAGGTGCACGCACCCTCTTCGGCCGTGCTGACGTTGCGCCGCATGCCGGCGAACAGGTTGCGGCCGAAGCCAGCGCCATGCGCCTCGGCCAGCGCCTGGCTGCGTTCGGCCAGCGGGCGCGCCGCCCACTCGGCCTCGGGCACCAGCACCTGCAGCGTACCGGCGACGGCATCGAGCCGGATGATGTCACCGTCGCGCACCTTGGCCAGCGGGCCGCCGCCCAGCGCCTCGGGGCTGACATGGATGGCGGCCGGCACGTTGCCCGACGCGCCGCTCATGCGTCCGTCGGTCACCAGCGCCACCTTGAAGCCACGGCCCTGCAGCACCGCCAGCGGCGGCGTCAGCTTGTGCAGCTCGGGCATGCCGTTGGCGCGCGGCCCCTGCCAGCGAACCACGGCCACGAAGTCCTTCTCGAGCGTGCCCGCCTTGAAGGCGTGCAGCAGGTCTTCCTGAGCATCGAAGACCTGCGCCGGGGCCTCGATGACGTGCTTGTCGGCGGGCACCGCCGAAACCTTGATGACCGAGCGGCCGAGATTGCCCTCCAGCAGCTTGAGGCCGCCGGTCGCGCCGAACGGCTCGGCGGCGGTTCGCACCACGCTGTCGTCGATCGGTGTGTCGGGCAGCGGCGTCCAGGCGAGCTTGCCGCCGTCCAGCGACGGGATCTCGGTATAGGCCGCCATGCCGCCTTCGGCGACGGTGGCCACATCGCCGTGCGCCAGGCCGGCCTTCAGCAGCTCGCGCAGCACGAAGCCCGGGCCGCCGGCGGCCTGGAACTGGTTCACGTCGGCGCTGCCGTTCGGGTAGACGCGGCTGAGCAGCGGGATCACGGTCGACAGTTCGGCGAAGTCCGACCAGTCGATCAGGATGCCCGCCGCGCGCGCCACGGCCACCCAGTGGATCAGGTGGTTGGTGGAGCCGCCGGTGGCCAGCAGCGCGACCATCGCGTTGACGATGCAGCGCTCGTCCACCAGCACGCCGATCGGCACGTTGCGCCGCTCGCGCGTGAGCGACAGCACGGTCGCGACCGCCTCGCGCGTGAGCGCCGTGCGCAGGCCGTCGTGCGGATGCACGAAGGCCGCCCCCGGCACGTGCAGGCCCATCGCCTCGAGCAGCATCTGGTTGGAGTTGGCGGTGCCGTAGAAGGTGCAGGTGCCCGGGCCGTGGTAGGCCTGGCTCTCGGCGGCCAGCAGCTCGGCACGGCCGACCAGGCCTTGCGCGGCCTGCTCGCGCACCTTGGACTTGGCCTTGTTCGACAAGCCCGTGGACATCGGCCCGGCCGGCACGAACACGCAGGGCAGGTGGCCGAACTGCAGCGCGCCGATCAGCAGGCCGGGCACGATCTTGTCGCAGATGCCCAGCAGCAGCACGGCATCGAAGACGTCGTGCGACAGCGCGATGGCGGTGCCCATCGCGATGGTGTCGCGCGAGAACAGCGACAGCTCCATGCCCGGCGCGCCCTGGGTGACGCCGTCGCACATCGCCGGCACGCCGCCGGCCACCTGCACGGTCGCGCCCAGCGCCGCGGCGTCGCGCCGGATCTGCTCGGGGTAGCTCTCGTAGGGCTGATGGGCCGACAGCATGTCGTTGTAGGCGGTGACGATGCCGATGTGGGGCGAGCGCTCGGCCACGACGCGCAGCTTGTCGTTGACCGGCATGCCGGCGAAGGCGTGCGCGACGTTGGCGCAGCCCAGGCGCTCCGCGCCCCGCGCCCGCGTACGCAGCGCCTCCACATGGCCGAGGTAGTCGGCGCGCGTGCCGGCGCTGCGGCGCCGGATGCGCTCGGTGACGGCGGCGACGGTCGGGTTGAGCGGGGGCGGCGACGTGGGCGAGGCGGTGTAACTCATGGTCCGATTATCAGGTAACTGCGTTACACCGTCAAACCAGCGCGATGCGCATGGGCAGTGGATGTCCCGCGTCTGCAAGGATCGGACGTCGCGGCAACCGGTGCGCCCATGATGCGCCTTGCCGGCACACCGGCAACGTCGTCAGAGCGGGATCTTGGCGGCCGCGTCCAGGCGCTGCCGGGCCAGGGCCAGGTCATCGACGGTATCGATGTCGAACAGCACGCCCGGGTCGTCGAGCTCGACCGCGGCCGTCGGATAGCGCGCCAGCAGCCGGCGCGCGCCTTCATCGCCCTTGAGCATCACGAGCTCGGAAAAGAGCTCGGCCGCGAAGCCCACCGGATGCCCGCGTCGTCCGCGGTGCTGCGCGAAGGCGATCGGCTGCTGGTCGAGCGCATCGGCGACCGCGCGCAGGCTGCTCGGCTTGACCAGCGGCATGTCGGCCGGCAGCACCAGCCAGCCGGTGGCGCTGGCATGGATGGACACGCCCGCGGCGATCGAATCGCCCATACCCCACCCCGTTTGGGAGCGCAGGTCGACGACAACCATGTCCTCGGGAGCGACCAGGCCCTGCGCTTCGTCGATCAATGACTCGGAAATGACGAGCACGACCGACATCTCGGAGGCGATGGCATTGCGCAAGGTGCGCACGAGCACGCTGTCAACGCCGAGCTGCTCGCTCAGCTTGTGACGCGCCCCGCGATATCGGCTCCCTGCGCCAGCGGCCAGCACGACGACGGCCGGTTCATTTTTCATTGGGCGCATGGCGCGGGGCTTTCCTTCAGGCCGCGCATTGAATGGTTATGTGCCTCAAGAATCGTTGCCAAACCCCTTTTATTCCAGTGGGACGTTTACCTAAGGCGTTCCCCTAAACTAGTCGCATGGATGACCATTCGAATCTGCCGGACCAGCGCAAGAGCTACGAGCGCGACGAGCTCGAGGAAGGCGAGGCCGCGCTCGATCCGCTGCGCCAGTTCGAGACCTGGATGGCCGAGGCCTTCGCCGCCAAAGTGCCCGAGCCCAACGCGATGACGCTGGCCACGGTGGGCGCCGAAGGCCGTCCCTCGACCCGCATCGTGCTGATCAAGGGATGCGACGCGCGGGGCATCGTCTGGTTCACCAACTACGACAGCCGCAAGGGCCGCGAGCTCGCGGTGCATCCGTTCGCCGCGCTGCAGTTTCACTGGGTGGAGCTCGAGCGTGTGGTGCGCATCGAAGGCAGCGTCGAGCGCGTGGACGCGGCCGAATCCGACGCCTATTTCGCCTCGCGTCCACTCGATTCGCGCATCGGCGCATGGGCCTCGCCGCAGAGCCAGGTGATCCCCTCGCGCGGCGTGCTGGTGACCAACGCGGCCAGGTACGCCGCGAGGTTCCTGATGAATCCGCCGCGGCCGCCGCACTGGGGCGGCTTCCGCCTCAAGCCCGAGGCGTGGGAGTTCTGGCAGGGCCGCAAGTCGCGCCTGCACGACCGCTTGCGCTATCGGCTAGACGGCGGGGCCTGGGTGCGCGAACGGCTGGCGCCCTAGAGCGCCCCCCTAGTTCGCCATCGACCTGGCAACGGCTCGCCGGAGCCCTCGCTCTGGTTCGCCTGCGCGCGTCGTGCACGGCGCGTCTCGGGCTGGGCTTCGCACGTGACAATCGTCGCCATGATCATGGACTGGTTGACCTCGTCCGGCCTGGGCGCACTCAAGCCGCTGCTGTCCGCGCTGGTGTTGCCGCCGGTGCCCTTCATCGTGCTCGCGCTCGCCGGCGCGGGCGTCACACGCGCGCGGCCGCACCTGGCACGCTGGCTCGTGGGCGTGGCCTGCGCGGGTTTGTGGCTGTCGTCGTGCATCGGCGTGGCGGGCTGGATCGAGCGCGACTGGCTCGACGAGCCCGCCCCGCTGGACGCAAGCGGACGCGCCAGCCTCAAGGCCCGCGCAGCGGGCGGCGAGCCACTGGCCATCGTCGTGCTCGGAGGCGGCGTGGGCGAGCCCGCCCCCGAATACGGCAGCGCCAACCTGGGCAAGGACGCCTACGAACGTCTGCGCTATGCCGTCTGGCTCGGCCGCCAGACGGGGCTGCCGATCCTGGCGTCGGGCGGCCGCGGCTGGGCCGCTCCCGACGCCTCGAATCCGCCCGAGGCAGAGCGCACGGCCGAACTCGCCCGGACGGAACTCGGCTCGCCGTTGCGCTGGACCGAGACCAGCTCGCGCGACACCCACGAGAACGCAGTCAACTCGCTGGCGATCCTGCGGGCGGCGGGCATCCGCGAGGTCGTGCTGGTCACCCACGGCTGGCACATGCCCCGCGCGCTGCATGAATTCCGCGCGGCCGCCGCGAGTACCCCGGGCGGCATCCGTATCACGCCGGCCACGATGGGCCAGGCCTATCCGGCGGCCTCCGCCTTGTATCGGTGGATGCCGTCGGACGCCGGTTTCCAGCGCACGCGACTGGCCTTGCACGAGGTGCTGGGCGCCCTCGTCGAGCACCGTTGAAGCGGGCCCGCACATGACGAAGCCCCGAGCACTTTGAGGTGATCGGGGCTTCCTGGACGACTTGAACGTCGTCCGATGGGGCTCCGGAGCAGAACGCCCGGGGCTCCGATTGCGCATCGACTGCGCAGAGGGGAGTGCCTCGTTCGAGGCAGTTCCAAGATAGTCCTTGCGCCCGACTGCCGCAAGGAAATCGGAACGAAGGGACCCCGCGTCCTGATAGCCTCAACGGCTCTTGACAGCGCTCATGACGTGGGCAAAGACATCGTCCAGCCGCTGCTCCACGTCCTTGCCCAGGGCACCGGCCATCGTGATCGGCCGCCCCCATTCGCGATTCGTCTCGCCGGGCCACTTCGAGGTGGCATCCAGGCCCATCTTGCCGCCCAGCCCGCTGGTGGGCGATGCGAAGTCGAGGTAGTCGATCGGCGTGTGGTCGACGAGCGTGGTGTCGCGCACCGGATCCATCCGCGTGGTGATGGCCCAGATCACTTCGTTCCAGTCGCGGATGTCGATGTCCTCGTCGACCACGACGATGAACTTGGTGTACATGAACTGGCGCAGCACGCTCCACAGCCCGAACATCAGCCGCTTGGCGTGGCCGGCGTACGCCTTCTTCATCGAGATGACGGCCATGCGGTAGCTGCAGCCCTCGGGCGGCAGGTAGAAGTCGACAATCTCGGGGAACTGCTTCTGCAGCAGCGGCACGAAGACCTCGTTCAGCGCCACGCCCAGCACCGCCGGCTCGTCGGGCGGCTTGCCGGTGTAGGTGGAGTGGTAGATCGGGTCGCGCCGGTGCGTCAGGCGATCGAGCCGGAACACCGGGAACCAGTCGCGCTCGTTGTAGTAGCCGGTGTGGTCGCCGTACGGACCTTCGAGCGCATGTAGATAGCCGCCCTGCTCCTTCAGCGGAATGCCGTGCTCGCTCTGGCCGACGAAGCCGGGCGCGGCGACGGGAATGTGCCCCTCCAGCACGATCTCGGCGCGCGCAGGCACCTGCAGCATCAGGCCGTCGTCGCCGGTCTGCGTGTCCACCAGCTCCGTGCGGCCACCTCGCAGCAGGCCGGCGAACTGGTACTCGCCCAGCGTGTCGGGCACCGGGGTGACGGCGCCCAGCGTCGTCGCCGGGTCGGCGCCCAGCGCGCAGACCAGCGGGAACGGCTTGCCCGGGTTGGCGCGGGCGAATTCGCGGAAATCCAGCGCGCCGCCGCGGTGCGTCAGCCAGCGCATGATCAGCTCGCGCCGGCCGATCACCTGCTGGCGATAGATGCCCAGGTTCTGGCGCAGCCTGGGCTTGGGCACGTTGCGCGGGCCGCGCGTGACGACCAGGCCCCAGGTGACCAGGGGAGCGACGTCGCCGGGCCAGCAGGTCTGGATCGGCCACCGGGCCAGGTCGATCTCGTCGGCCGCCTGGATCACCTCCTGGCAGGGCCCGCTGCGCAGCACGGCCGGCTTCATGTCCCACAGCGCCTTGCCCATGGTCCAGAGTTTGCCGGCGTCCTTGACCGATTTCGGCGGCTCGGGCTCGCGCAGGTTGGCCAGCAGCTGGCCGATCCCGCGCAGCTCGGAGATGTCCACCGCGCCCATGCCGAGCGCGACACGATGGGGGGTCCCGAACAGATTGGCCAGCACCGGCACCCGATACCCGGTGGGGTTGTCGAACAGCAGCGCGGGGCCGCCCTGGCGCAGCACGCGGTCAGCCAAAGCGGTCATTTCGAGCTTGGGGGACACCGCCGCTGTTACACGTTGGAGCTCCCCAGAACCCTCAAGTTTGGCCGCGAAATCGCGCAAATCACGATATTTCATAATTTCTGGTTATGACTTTGAAAGTCTATATGCTTGACGGGTTATTTCGCGGCTTCCTACAATCCCGCCAGACTTACACACCAGGGTTATCCCGCCTCCTCGCTGAGGCCGGGCCCTGAAGACTGCCGCCGGCTGCTAGACGCAGACATCCCGGCCATGAATCGCAGTGTTTCCATTATCGCCAGCGTCGAGAACGCCGCGACCGAGCGCCCACAGTGCGCCGACCGTCGGCACCGCGCTGTGAAAGGAGAGAGATGCTTCAACCCCAAGCCGTCGTGCGCAACGCACTGACAACCGGGCGAGAGTCAGTGACCGTGTTCCTGACTGATGTGGGCCACGGCCTGCTCGACGTCAGCCACAGCATGCTGGCCATGGTCGGACTGGCGGTCGTCGCCGGAGCGCTGTTCATGAGCAGCCAGGACGAACTTCGCGACAGCCTGGAGGCGCGCGCCTGGGGCTGGCTCGAGGCCCGCCACCTGGCTCGCAGCGGCGGAGAAGATCTTGCCGCCGTCGCCGAGACCGAGCCGACCTCGGCCGGCACCGTCAACACCTCGTCGACCGCCGACCTGGCCGACCTGACCCGCGCCCAGGCCAACGTGGCGCGCTGGATCGTGCGCCGCTACCACGTGGCGCCCGAGCCGGTCGCCCGCCTGGTGCAGGAATCCTGGACGGTGGGCCAGCGCACGGGCATCGAGCCAACGCTGATCCTGTCGGTGATGGCCATCGAGTCGAGCTTCAACCCGTTCGCGCAGAGCCCGGTGGGCGCGCAGGGCCTGATGCAGGTGATGACCAAGGTGCACAGCGACAAGTACGAGTCGTATGGCGGCCACCTGGCGGCGTTCGATCCGGTCAGCAACCTGCGCGTGGGCGTGCTGGTGCTCAAGGAATGCATCGCCAAGGCCGGCGGCCTGTCGGACGGCCTGCGCTTCTATGTGGGTGCCGGCGCGACCGACGACGACGGCGGCTACGCGGCCAAGGTCATGGCCGAGCAGGAATTGCTCAAGCGCGTGGCGGCTGGCCAGAACGTGCCGCCGACGGTCGTGCCGGTCATCGCCAAGGTGGCCCCCCCGCCCGCTGCCACCCCGGTGCCCGCGCCCGCTCCAGCCGCCGCGGCCAGCGAGTCGACGGCGCACGCCGCCGCGCCCGAGCAGGACGCCCAGGCCACGCCGAATCGCGAACGCGTCGCCCTCGCGCACTGAGCGATCCTTCGGCCTGCGGCCTCCCCGGCCGCAGACCATCATCCCGACGGGCGCCAAGGCGCCCGTTTTGCTTCGTATTGCGGCAATCGACCCTCAGGGCCGCCCGCGCCCTGCCCACGCGGTTAAACTGGCGGCTCGCGCGACTGGCGACAGGACGCGTCTCGAGACACTCCCGGAAGAGCCCAAGGCCGCCGGACTCCGGACGCGTTGCGAGGTGGGCCACCACCGGGAAGCGCGAAGGGCGACGGGAACCACCATTCCACGCTTGCCTTGTCAGCCGTTCGCCTGGGCAGCGCGTCTTTCGCGCACCGCTGGTTTCGTGGCCGATGCGCGCCCGCGCGCACCCGGCCGTCGCCGGCGAGGCCCGCACCGCGCCCGTTCGCCCTTCCATTCCAAGGAATCTCCATGTTCGACCGCCAACAATCGACGATCGCCAACGTTGACCCCGCCATCTGGGCCGCCATCCAGGCCGAGAACCTGCGCCAGGAACAGCACATCGAGCTCATCGCCTCGGAGAACTACTGCTCGCCCGCCGTCATGGCCGCGCAGGGTTCGCAGCTGACCAACAAGTACGCCGAAGGCTACCCGGGCAAGCGCTACTACGGCGGCTGCGAGAACGTCGACGTCGTCGAGCAGCTGGCGATCGACCGCATCAAGCAACTGTTCGGCGCCGAGAACGCGAACGTGCAGCCCAACTCCGGTTCGCAGGCCAACCAGGCCGTGTTCCTGGGGCTGCTGCAGCCCGGCGACACCATCATGGGCATGAGCCTGGCCGAAGGCGGCCACCTGACCCACGGCATGGCCCTGAACATGAGCGGCAAGTGGTTCAAGGTCGTGTCGTACGGCCTGAACGACCGGGAAGACATCGACTACGACGCGATGGAGCGCACCGCGCGCGAGCACAAGCCCAAGCTGATCATCGCCGGCGCCTCGGCCTTCGCGCTGCGCATCGACTTCGAGCGCTTCGCCAGGATCGCCAAGGAAATCGGCGCGTACTTCATGGTCGACATGGCGCACTACGCCGGCCTGATCGCCGCGGGCGTCTACCCCAACCCGGTGCCGCACGCCGACGTCGTCACCTCCACCACGCACAAGAGCCTGCGCGGCCCGCGCGGCGGCATCATCCTGATGAAGGACGCGTTCGCCAAGCAGATCAACTCGGCGATCTTCCCCGGCCTCCAAGGCGGCCCGCTGATGCACGTGATCGCCGGCAAGGCCATCGCGTTCCAGGAAGCGCTCACGCCCGAGTTCAAGGCCTACCAGCAGCAAGTGGTCAAGAACGCCGACGTGCTCGCCAAGACCTTGATCGAGCGCGGCCTGCGCATCGTCTCGGGCCGTACCGAGAGCCACGTGATGCTGGTCGACCTGCGTGCCAAGGGCATCACTGGCAAGGACGCCGAGCGCATCCTGGGCGAGGCGCACATGACCTGCAACAAGAACGCGATCCCCAACGATCCCGAAAAGCCGATGGTCACCAGCGGCATCCGCCTGGGCACGCCGGCCATGACCACGCGCGGCTTCAAGGAAGACCAGGCGCGCGCCACGGCGCACCTGATCGCCGACGTGCTCGACGTCCCGAACGACCCCGCCCGCCTGGCCCAGGTGCGCGCCAAGGTCGAGGCGTTGACGCGCGACTTCCCGGTCTACCGCTGATCCAGCCCCCGCCGAGCGATGCGCTGCCCTTACTGCATCCACGACGAGACGCAGGTTGTCGAGACCCGCGAATCGGACGAGGGCGACGTCGTCCGGCGGCGCCGCCGCTGCCTGAAGTGCGACAAGCGCTTCACGACCTACGAGCGCGCCGAAATGGCGCTGCCGGCGATCGTCAAGAAGAGCGGCGCACGCGTCGATTTCGATTCGGCCAAGCTGCGCGGCTCGATGACGCTGGCGCTGCGCAAGCGCCAGGTCAGCATCGAGCAGATCGACGCCGCCATCGAGCGCATCCAGGACAAGCTGATCGGCACGGGCCTGCGCGAAGTTCCGTCCACGCGCGTCGGCGAACTCGTGATGCGCGAGCTCAAGCGGCTCGACAAGGTGGCCTACGTGCGCTTCGCCTCGGTCTACCGCAGCTTCGAGGATGTCGACGAGTTCAGTCGACTGATCAAGGACATCTGATCGGCCGACCGCGTTCGTGCGGTCAAGGTGGTTGCGCGCGGGTGCGCGGTCGTGGGAACGGGTGTCGACGATCCCTTCGCCGAGCGCACCTGCGCCGCGCTCAAGGGCGGCGGCGACGGCAAGATCCGGGTGACCGGGTGCCTGGGCGGCGTCTTCACGTCCGGCGGCAAGATCACCGTCCTGCGCAACGGCCAGCAGGGCGGCAAGGACTACGACGGCAACGTCCCGGGATCCTGCAAGGTCTGCAAGTAGCCCGGGCCTTCAGCGCCAGCAGCGCTCCGCGCTGCGTCCCGCGGCGAACGAGCCGGGCACCAGGTCTCGGCGGCCCAGGTTGTCGTAGGTGAAGTCGCCGCAGGCGTCGGAGGCCATCGCACCGACGCGTGTGGCCGTCAGCACGAACGAGGTGGGATCGGTCGCGGGCACGCTCACCTTGATGGCGTAGCTCGGGCTGCCCTCGCGGGGCGCGCTCGCGAACGGCAGCCGGGGCGGCGACGTGTCGGTGTAGGCGTTGTGCGCGGCGTAGTAGTGCTGCATGTACGCGGCGTCCTCCAGCAGCGCGGCCTGGGCCTGGGTGCGGCGGGCACGGGCCAGTTGCTCGAAGAACGTGGGCAGCGCGATCGCGGCGAGTATGCCCAGCGCGGCCATCGCCACCAGCAGTTCGACCACCGTGAACCCGCGCGGGGCGCGGCGCGGCGGTCCGGCGACAAGCGGCGGGCAGCGGGGGCGCATGGCGGATCGGTGGCGAGGAACCATGAGGAAACGGCGTCAGAACGGCGGCGTCAGCAACTGCTGCCAGACGCGCTGGCGCACGGTCAGCGCGCCGGGCGGCGGGCCGCCCGACGCCGTGCCGCCAGCGTCGGGCGGCCCGCCCTCGCCTTCCGCGTAGAGCGTCGCCTGCAGCCAGGTGGCCGAGCCGTTGCGCGTGGAGCCGGTGCCCGGGTCGGCCTTGAAGTCGGCGCTGAAGCCGCGCGCGGTGACGGTGTAGACGCCCGGCAGGGCCGTCGACTCCATCAGGCATTGCGGCGGGACACGTGGCAGCAGCGGGCTGCCGATCTCGGCGGCCGTGAGCGTGTGAGCCACGGCCTTGCCCGTGGTCGTCCAGTTGGTCTGCAGCGTCCAGGCCGCAGGCGTGGCCGCCGGCTGCAGCGTCACGCTGCGGGTCGCCGCCGTCAGCGCGAGCTGCGATTCGCAAAAGCGCAGCGCCAGCAGTGCGTACTGGTTGGCCTGCGTCTGCAGCCGGTTGTTGTTGGCCACCTGGTCGCCGCTGGTCGCATTGCGCATGATCGCCGCCGAGGCCAGTCCGATCACGGCCAGCATGAGCATCGCGATGATCAGCGAGAAGCCTCGCGCCGCCGCCGCCCCACGCGCGTGGTCGCGCGTGACGCCTGCGGCGCGCGAGTCGGGGACCAGAGAACGGCGTTGGCTCACAGCAGCTTGTTCTGCAACACGATGGTGGTGGTGAAGGTGCGGCGCAGGTAGCCGTCGCCGGACGTGCGTTGCGCATTGCGGCAGTCGATCCAGCTGCCCAGCGTGGCGCTGGCGCTCCTCTCCAGGACCTTGCGGGCGCTGCGTACCTGCACGCACAGGTTGACCGTGACCACGTTGGCCCACAAGGGCGAACCGGGTGGCGGGGCGGCGCCGTAGTAGATGACCTGTCCGGCGCCCGGGGAGCCGGCCGGCGCCGCGGCCATGCCGTAGGTGACGTGCAGCGTCTCGACGTTCTGTACCAGCGCCGCGCCGGCGAGGTTGCCAGGGCCGTGGCAATAGAGGCTGCCCTCGTCGACGTAGAACTTGCTGTCGTTGAGCCAGTAGTCGTCGCCGGTGGCGTCGTCGTGCGTCTTGTCGAACGAGTTGCCGATGCAATCGAGCGGCTGCCCGCTGCCGCCCAGGATCCCGTTGGACGCCTTGCCGGGCAGCACGCTGCCCTCGTAGGCGATCTCCAGGGAATCGGGCGCGGCCGAATCCGCCGCGCTGGGCCTGCAGTTGCCGGGCACCCGGATGCTGGCCTGCAGGTCGACGAAGTTGGCCGCCTCGCAGCCGACGATCGCCGGAAAGGTGTGCAGCAACATGCCGCCCGCGCCTGCGCCGCGCGGCTGGCTGAAGCCGGCCTGCGCCACCTGCTGGCGCATCACGTTGAGCGCGAGCGTGGCGTCCTCGGTGATCTGGACGATGGCGTCGGTGTGCCGCCCGCTGGCGAACGACGCGAGGTAAGCGGCAACCAGTGCGCCGACGACGGCCAGGCCGATGGCCAGCGCCACCATCATCTCGACCAGCGTGAAGCCGGCCGTGGCGAGCGATCCGCGCGAAAGCCGGCGATGCGTCACAACGCCACCTGCAGGTAGACGCAGCGTACGGACCGCTCGATCGCTTTCCAGGCGTCCGGGCATTCGGTGCCGGGGCGATCGGCGGCGACGCCCGGCGACAGCGTCAGGGGATCGGCCCAGCCGACCCAGACGTCGACGTAGTCGGGCGCGGGCGGCCTGCCGGCATGGAACTGGATCCAGGCCGAGCCCTTGGGCAGCGTCGCGTGCACGCGGGCCGTCCAGTCGGCGAGGTCGACCTGCGCCAGGTCCACCGGACCGCAGGGCGCCGCGCTGGTGCAGGGCGCGTGCGGCGCTGCCGGCGGGCTGGGGAAGCCCTTGTCGGTGAGGTCGTAGCCGCCGGTGCCGACTGCGCCGCCCAGAGGATTGGCGCGGATGCGGTCGGCGACGTCGTTGGCCAGCAGCGTCGCGGTGGAGCGCAGTTCGCTCAGCTTCGAGTAGCGCGTGGCGGCCTGCAGCAGCCCGGCCAGGGCGAGGATGCCCATGGCGACGACGAACATCGCCACCAGCACTTCCACCAGCGAGAAGCCGGCCACGCGCAGGGACGCGGCGCGCCAGCGCGAACCGCGAGTCGCGTTCGGGGGCGGAGGGGCGCGCCGCACCGTCACGGACATGCCGCGCCACCGGCGATGACCACGACCTCGCCGCGCGTATTGACGCAGACCTGCTGCTGCGACGCGAGATCGCTGCGGCCGGCGTCGGCCGACGACCCCGCCGGAGCGAGCACGAAGACGACGGGCACGCCGTTGTCCGGGTGCGCGATGCCAGTGGCTTCGAAGCGCACGCTCGCCGCGCTCGCCGTGACGCGCATCCGGTCGGACGCCTCCAGGTGCTGGCGCACGAGCGCATCGCCGGCACTGAACACGCCATTGCGGTCGGCATCGGTGAACAGCAGCCAGGTCTGCCAGCTGCCGCCAGTGGCCGCGCAACGGCGGGTGTCGGCGGCGTCGGTGCGGCACAGGACCACCGGACCGCTGCGCTTCATCGCCTCGTTGCGCCCCAGCCGCACGGCGTCCTGCAGCTCCTGCGCCTGTGCCTCGATCGCATGACGCGCCAGCATGCCCATGAACGAGGGCACGCCCAGCCCGACCAAGATGCCCACGACCGCCAGCGTGACCATCACCTCGATCAGCGTGAAGCCGGCCAGGCGTGCGGCCGCGACAAGACCGCCTGGACTGGCGATGGACGCGGAAGCGGAGCGGGACGGAATCATGGTGGCGTGAACGGCCGGTCGCGGACAAGGGACGGCGTGGCGATTTTGAATGTAGCGCCTCGTGCGGTCGCGGCGCTTCGCGACGGACGGACAGGGCCACCGGACGCACGGCTGGCCTGCGCCCGACCGCTGCGGTGCGAGCTCCCTTCGGAGCCGGCGGGCGTCGGCACTTGACGAGCCTGCGCCTGACGGCTGCGGTGCGAGCTCCCTTCGGAGCGGCCGGGCGTCGGCACTTGACGAGCCTGCGCCTGACGGCTGCGGTGCGAGCTCCCTTCGGAGCGGCCGGGCGTCCGCTCAATCGCATACCCCGGTGCCGACCAGCCGCGGCCGGCCTTGCTTGCTCACGCACACCAGGACGGCGGGCGGCGGGTCGGCCGCCGCCTCGGCGGGCGGGCTGAACAGGAAATGAGACGACCCGTCGGTGCTGAAGCCGCCCGCCGTGAAGCTGATGCTGCCACGCGTGCCGGTCACGCCGCCGCTGCGCTGCAGTGCCCCCTGGACGCGCAGCAATGGCGAGCCGGCGTCAGGAACGCCCCGCCGTTCCCGATCGGCGAACACGATCCAGCCGCTGCGCCAATCGGCCGCGCGCGGCCCCTGGCAGGCCAGTGGCGGGCCGCCCGGGACGGTGGCGCAGATGGTGACGGCCATGCCGCGCTGCATGGCGCTGGCGCGTGCGAAACGCAGCGCGGCCATGAACTCGGACGACTGCGCCGCCAGCGCGCTGGCCGCCGCCGTGCGCGACATGCCCGGCGCAGCGACGCGCAGCAGGATGGCGACGATGGCCAGCACGATGGCCAGCTCGATCAGGGTGAAGCCGCGCGCCGGGCGGCGCTGCGGTGCAAGGGACAGGACGGACATTTCGCGGTCTCGAAAGGCAAGCCGCCGATTGTTCAGGCGCCGTCATGGAAAATCATCCCCCGGGACGGCGCAGCTCGCCATCCGTCCCGAAAACCGGCGCATGCGCGCGCGGCAACCGGACGATCTCGATGAAACCCTGGCTTTTGACGCTGGCACTGGCCGAGCAGGCGATCGGACTGTCCGATCCCAATCCGCGTGTGGGCTGCGTGATCGTGTCGGCCGACGGCGCAAGCCTCCTGGGCCAGGGCCACACGCAGGCCGCCGGCGGACCGCACGCCGAGATCATGGCCCTGCGCGACGCCCAGGCGCGCGGCCACGACGTGCGCGGCGCCACGGTCTACGTGACGCTGGAGCCCTGCGCGCACCACGGCCGCACGCCGCCGTGCTGCGATGCGCTGGTGGCCGCCGGCGTCGGCCGGGTCGAGATCGCGGTCGGCGACCCCAATCCGCTGGTCAACGGCCAGGGCACGGCGCGCATCGCCGCGGCCGGCATCGCCGTCGGGCACGCCCCCGCCGACATCGCGCTGCGTGCCCGCGAGCTCAACATCGGCTTTTTCTCGCGCATGGAACGCGGCCGCCCCTGGCTGCGCATGAAGATCGCCGCCTCGCTGGATGGCCGCACGGCGCTGCCCGATGGCACCAGCCAATGGATCACCGGCGCCGACGCGCGCGCGGACGGCCACGCGTTCCGCAAGCGCGCGGGCGCTCTGCTGACCGGCATCGGCACCGTGCTGGCCGACGACCCGTCGCTGGACGTGCGCCTGGTCGAGACCGCCAGGCAGCCGCTGCGCTGCGTCGTCGATGCGCGCCTGCAGACGCCGCCGACGGCGCGCCTGTTCGCCTCGCCCTGGCCGGTGATCCTGTTCACCGCCTCCCGCGACGCCGCGCGACGTACGGCGCTGGCGGCACGCGGCGCCGAGATCGTCGAGGTGCCCGGCGCGGCGGATCGTGTCGATCTCGATGCCGTGCTGGCCTACCTGGCCGCGCGCCACGTGAACGAGCTGCATGTCGAGGCCGGCGCCCGGCTCAACGGTACGCTGCTGCAGGCCGGCCGCGTCGACGAGCTGCTGCTGTACCTGGCGCCGACCTTGCTCGGCGCCGGCCGCGACATGGCCACGCTCGGCCCGTTCGCGTCCCTCGCGCAGGGCCTCGCCTTCGATTTCCACGAGACCGTGAAAGTGGGGGCCGACCTGCGCATCCTTGCACGGAACCGTTCGGTAACCTGACCACGGAAGAGTCCCCTCCCCAGGGAAACCCTGGCCCGCCGCCTACAATCGCGGGATGCCCATCTCTCCCGTTTCCGCCCTGGTCAACGAATTGGCCGCGGGCCGCATGATCATCCTCGTCGACGAGGAAGATCGCGAAAATGAAGGCGACCTGGTTCTGGCGGCCGAATTCGTGACGCCCGAGGCGATCAACTTCATGGCGCGCCACGCGCGCGGCCTGATCTGCCTGACCATGACACGCGAGATGTGCGAGCGCCTGCACCTGCCGCCGATGGCCACGCGCAACGGCTCGCCGCACGGCACCGCGTTTACCGTGTCCATCGAGGCCGCCGAGGGCGTGACCACCGGCATCTCGGCCGCCGACCGCGCCCGCACCGTGCAGGCCGCCGTCGCGCGCGGCGCCAAGCCGTCCGACCTCGTGCAGCCCGGCCACATCTTCCCGCTGCAGGCGCAGGACGGCGGCGTGCTGATGCGCGCCGGCCATACCGAAGCCGGCTGCGACATGGCCGCGATGGCCGGCCTGGTGCCCTCGGCCGTGATCTGCGAGGTGATGAACGAGGACGGCACGATGGCGCGCCTGCCCGACCTGGAGATCTTCGCCAGGGAGCATGGCCTGCTGATCGGCACCATCGCCGACCTGATCCACCACCGCAGCCGCAACGAATCGCTGATCACCGCGGTCGGCAAGCGCGAGCTGAACACGCCTTACGGCAAGTTCGACTGCCACCTGTTCCGCGACCGCTCCGGCGGCGCGCACATGGCGCTGGTCAAGGGCAGCTGGAAGGCCGGCGACGAGGTGCCCGTGCGCGTGCACGAGCCGTTCTCGGCCATCGACCTGCTCGATTCGTCCTGCGGCAAGCACTCGTGGCCGCTGCCCCAGGCGCTGGCCACGATCGAGAAGCGCGGCCAGGGCGTGGCGGTGCTGCTCAATTGCGGCGAGCCGGCCGACCACCTGGTCGCGCAGCTGATGCCCGAGGCCGATCCCTGCGAAGCCCCGACCAAGCGTCCGGTCGACCTGCGCACCTACGGCGTGGGCGCGCAGATCCTGCGCGAGCTGGGCGTCACGCGCATGCAGCTGCTCGGGCAGCCGCGCCGCATGCCCAGCATGACGGGCTACGGGCTCGAGGTGTCCAGCTTCATCACGACGGCCGACCAAACATGAGCCCCCACGCTCCCTCCGGTCGGTGCTCCCCCGAGGGGCGCTCGGTTAGGCTCGGGTAGTGACCCTCGCTTCCCGAGAGCTGGGGCAGAACCAAAACCATCACCGGCCACCCGCCGCACCTGTTCTTTTTTCCCGGAGCGTTCAACGATGCAAGCCGCTGACCAAGGCACCCCGATCGATCTGGATGGCCACGACCTCGTGATCGGCATCGTGCGAGCGCGATTCAACGACGCCATCACCTCGCGCATGGCCGAGGTCTGCCAGGCCGAACTGCTCGCGCTCGGCGTGCAGCCCAAGCATGTCACCATCGTCACCGTGCCCGGTGCACTCGAAGTGCCGATCGCGCTCAAGGCGCTGGCCGACCAGGACGACTACGACGCGCTGGTCGCCATCGGCTGCATCATCCGCGGCGAGACCTACCATTTCGAGCTGGTGGCCAACGAGAGCGGCGCGGGCGTCACGCGCGTGTCGCTGGACCACCAGGTGCCGATCGCCAACGCGATCCTCACCGTCGAGAACGAAGCCCAGGCGCTGGCCCGCGTCGAGGACAAGGCGCGCGACGCCGCGCGCGTCGCCGTCGAGATGGCCAACCTGATGGACGACCTGCTATGAATCCCGCCATGCCCGACAAGTCCGACCAACCCGCCGGCACCAAGCCGCCCAAGCCGAAGTCCGCCCGGCGCCGCTCGCGCGAGATCGCGCTGCAAGGCCTGTACGAATGGCTGGTCTCGGGCACCGACGCCGGCGTGATCGACGCCCACATGCGCGAGCAGGAAGGCTTCGACAAGGCCGACCGCGCGCACTTCGACGCGCTGCTGCATGGCTGCATCTCCGAGGCCGCCGATCTCGACGCCGTGCTGGCCAAGTTCGTCGACCGCAAGACGACCGAGCTGTCGCCGGTCGAACACGCGGTGCTGATGATCGGCGCCTACGAGCTCAAGCACTGCATCGACATCCCCTACAAGGTCGCCATCAACGAGGCGGTCGAGCTCGCCAAGAGCTTCGGCGGCACCGATGGCCACAAGTACGTCAACGGCGTCCTGGACAAGACCGCGGCCGACCTGCGGCCGGTCGAGGTGCAGGCGTCGCACAAGAGCCGATGAAGCTCGCCGGCCGCCTGGCCCACATCGACCCGTTCTACGTGATGGAGTGCGCCAAGGTGGCGCAGGAGATCGCGCGCTCGCCCGAATGCGATCCGGCGCTCGGCGGCGAGCCGATGATCTACCTGAACATCGGCGAGCCCGACTTCACTGCGCCGGCACCCGTCATCGCCGCCGCCGAGGCCGCGCTGCACGCGGGCCGCACGCAGTACACAGACGCCGTCGGCCTGCCGGCGCTGCGCGAGCGCATCAGCCGCTGGTACGCCAGCCGCTGGGGCGTGGACGTGCCGGCGCGGCGCATCGTCGTCACCGCGGGCGCGTCGGCCGGATTGCAGCTGGTCTGCCAGGCGCTGTTCGAAGCCGGCGATGAAGTGCTGATGCCCGACCCGAGCTATCCGTGCAATCGCCACTTCGTGGCGGCCACCGGGGCCACGGCGCGGCTGGTGCCGACGACGCCCGAGACGCGCTTCCAGCTCGATGCCGACGCCGTGCGCGCCAACTGGCGCCCGCAGACGCGCGGCGTGCTGCTGGCCACGCCGTCCAATCCCACCGGCACGTCGATCGCCCCGGCCGAACTGGCGCGCATCGTCGACGTGGTGCGCGCCAACGGCGGCGTCGCGATCGTCGACGAGATCTACCAGGGACTGAGCTACGACCGGGCGTTCGAAAGCTGCGCCCTGACCCTGGGCGACGACATCATCTCGGTCAACAGCTTCTCGAAATACTTCAGCATGACCGGGTGGCGGCTGGGCTGGCTGGTGCTGCCCGAAGCGCTGGTCGAGCCGGTCGAACGCCTGGCGCAGAACCTCTATATCTGCGCCAGCTCGGTCGCCCAGCATGCGGCGATCGCGTGTTTCGACGCCGAAAGCCTGGCCGAATGCGAACTGCGCCGCGCGGCGTTTCGCGAGCGCCGCGATTTCATCGTGCCGGCGTTGCAGAAACTGGGGATACAGGTGCCGGTCGTGCCCGATGGCGCTTTCTACGTCTGGGCCGATTGCCGCCAATTCGCCAGCAGCAGCTGGGATTTCGCGATGCAGTTGATGAAGACTGCCCATGTGGCGCTGACCCCCGGCAAGGACTTCGGGCCGGCGCATGCGAGCACGTACTTCAGGTTATCGTTCGCGACGGCCATGCCTCAACTCCAGGAAACCATCCGACGACTGGCTCGCGAACTCGACCGTTGATCCTTTCAACCCTGCCGGCAAGCGTGATGCAATCGCCAGACGGGGGACATTTGTGTCATCGTGCAGGGTATGTTCCCGTTATTCGGCCCTTATTTCCCGCCCACCATCGGTTAACTTCCGCCCATGCGATGGAATCTGTTCAGGCGCGCCGAAACGACGGACGCCTCCGACTCAACTTTCGAGACGACCGTGGTCGATGACGCGGCCGCGGCGCGGCTGGCCCAGACCCAGTCGTCCGAGGGCGTGGTCGAGCCGCCGCCGGCTGCGGCTCCGGTGCTGGCCGGCATCGGCCCGGGCATGGAGAGCGAGAGCATCGGCCATGTCGGCCGCTACGCGCTCAAGACGATTCTGGGCAAGGGCGGCCTGGGCACCGTGTATGCGGCCTGGGATCCACTGCTGTCTCGCACGGTCGCCCTCAAGACCCTGCACATCGACGCCGATCCGGCCGCCCGCGAGACGCTCGACGCGCTGTTCCTGAACGAGGCCCGCGCCGCCGCGGGCCTGTCGCACCCGCACATCGTCACCGTCTTCGACGCCGGCCCGTCCGACACCGGCGTCTACATCGCCATGGAGCGGCTGCAGGGCCAGGACCTGCGCCACCTGCTGCTGCAGGGCGTGCGCCCGGGCCCGGTCGAGGCCGCGCAGGTGGTGCGGCGCGTCGCCGACGCCCTGGCCTACGCGCACCGCAAGGGCGTCGTGCATTGCGACGTCAAGCCGGCCAACATCTTCATGACCGGCCGCATGCACCCCAAGGTGCTGGACTTCGGCATCGCGCGCGTCGCGCACCGCGACGTGCCCGCGCTCGAGGGCGTCATGGCCGGCTCGCCCTACTACCTGGCGCCCGAGCAGATGGACGGCCGCTCGGTGGATCGCCGCAGCGACGTCTACTCGCTGGGCGTCGTGCTGTACGAGCTGCTGGTGGGCAAGAAGCCCTTCGAGGGTTCGTCGCTGGAAGAGATCACCTCCGCGGTCAAGGCCGGCGAAGTGGTGCCGGCGCATCGCGTGTCGCCCAAGATCCCGCTGGGTCTGTCGGTCATCGCAGGACGCGCGATGGCGCGCGACCCCGATCAGCGCTACCCGTCGGCGCGCCACCTGTCGATGGAACTGCGCCACTGGGTCGACTCCGCCGAGGCGCGCGCGCTGCGCAACGACGCACGCGCGCCGGCGGCATCGCCGGTGGGTCGCAAGATCATCCGCGTGGCCGTGCCGCTGGCCGCGATCGCGGTGGTCGCGGGCACGCTGGCCTGGTTGAAGTTCGCAAGCACGTCGTCCGAGGTTGCCGCCACGCCGGCGCCCGCCAGCGCGCCCGTGCACCTGGCCGCGGCGGCGCCATCGGCCGTGGCGATCGCCGCGTCTGCCGCCGCCGCGGAAGAGGCCGCCGCAGCCGCCTCCGCTGCCGCACAGTCGGCGACGGCCAGTGCGGCGATGGCCATGGATAGCGGCAGCACCGCGCCGGCGGCCTCCGCAAGCCTCGCCGCGGCGGCCACGGCCACGGCCCCTGCCGCCGCCAGTGCGACCAGCGCGGGCAGCGCCGCTTCGAGCGACGCCGCTGCCGGCAAGACCGTCGTCAGCAAGGCCGAAGCCGCGCGCCGCCGCAAGGCGATGGCCCTGGCCACCGTCACCGGTGGCGTGCCGATGTCCGCCGTGCTCGCCGAAGGCGTCGTCCAGTTGGCGGTCAGCCCGTGGGGCCAGGTGGAGGTGGACGGCAAGCCGATGGGCATCTCGCCGCCGCTGACGCGCTTGACCTTGTCGTCCGGCAGTCACACCATCACGGTGCGCAACACCGACTTCCCGGCCTATACGGCGACGGTCACCGTCGACGGCGAGAGCCCGGTCACGCTGCGCCACCGCTTCGGCCCCTGACCACAACCCCGATTGCCGCCGTGACCCATTCCACCTCGTCTTCCCTTGTCCGCCTGACCCACGCGTTCGCCGCGCTGATCCTCTTCGGTGCGCTCACCGCCTGCGAGACGATGGCGCCCCAATCGCCAGTGGGCCTGACCGACCTGACCGAGCGCCCGGCCGAGCGCGCGCTGATGGGCGCGATGCGCGCCTACGACGACGCCGACTATCCCGCCGTCGAACGCCAGGCCAACGAGGCCATGAAGCTGGGCCTGCGCAGCAACCGCGACGTCGCCACCGCGCACAAGCTGCGCGCCTTCGTCTACTGCACCAGCAACCGGCTCGCCGCCTGCGAAGCCGAGTTCCGCGCCGCCCGGGCGGCCGATCCGGCCTTCGTGCTCAGCAAGGCCGAGGCCGGCCATCCGGTCTGGGGCCCGGTGTACCTGAAGTCCCGGCAGTAAAGGCTGGTAAACCCGCCAGGCGCGAAACTTCGCGCCGTCGCGTCGCTCGAACCGGCGCCCGTCGAGGCAGATTGCCGCATCCCGGCGCGCAATTTGCTCTTCCGTGCGGGCCACGCGCGGCAGGGGAAGGCCGCGTGGTGGCTTATCATCGCGTCGCCCAATGAATTCTCCAGAGTCCCCCGTTCCGGCCGCCCACTTCCATCACCCCGTGCGGGTGTACTGGGAGGACACCGATGCCGGCGGCATCGTGTTCTACGCCAATTACCTCAAGTTCTTCGAGCGCGCCCGCACCGAGTGGCTGCGCTCGCTCGGTCACAGCCAGCAGCAGATGGTGGACGCCACCGGCTGCATGTTCGTCGTGCAGGAGACCAGCGTGCGCTACGTCAAGCCGGCGCGCCTGGACGACGTCCTGACCATCACCGTCGACGTGCGCGAGCGCGGACGCGCCAGCCTGCGCATCGCCCAGCAGGCCTGGTGCGGCGAGCGGCTGCTGGCCGAAGGCGACATCCGCATCGGCTGCGTCGAACGCGCCACCATGAAACCCCACCGCATCCCCGGCCCCATCTTCGAGGCGATTGAATGAACCAGGATCTCTCCATCATCGAGCTGGTGCTGCATGCCAGCATCGTCGTCAAGATCGTCATCGCGGGGCTGCTGCTCACCTCGCTGTTCAGCTGGGGGCTGATCTTCTCCAAGCTCGGATCGATCGGCAAGATCAAGCGCCGCAACGAGGCCTTCGAGCAGGATTTCTGGTCCGGCAAGAGCCTGACCGACCTGTATAGCCAGGCGTCCAACCAGGCCGAGACCGGCCCGCTGGAGCGCCTGTTCTCCAGCGGCATGCGCGAGTTCATGAAGCTGCGCGACCGCCGCCTGGACATCGCGACCCAGCTCGATGGCGCCCGACGCGCCATGAAGGCCAGCCTGCAGCGCGAGCTCGATGCGATCGAGGGCAACCTGGGCTTTCTCGCCTCGGTCGGCTCGGTGAGCCCGTACGTGGGCCTGTTCGGCACTGTGTGGGGCATCATGAACGCGTTCGTCGGACTGTCCAACATGACGCAGGTGACGCTGGCCACCGTGGCGCCGGGCATCGCCGAGGCGCTGGTCGCCACCGCGATCGGCCTGTTCTCCGCCATTCCGGCCGTGGTCGCCTACAACCGCTTCGCGCGCGACATCGACCGCATCGCCACCGCGCTGGACAGCTTCAGCGACGAGTTCTCCAACATCCTGCAACGCAACGCCGGCGCCCCGCAAGGTGCGGCCGGCGTGCGCTGAAACGCCATGCCCGGCGTCGTCTCACGCGGCCGCGGCCGCCGCTCGATCAGCGAGATCAACATGGTGCCGTTCATCGACGTCATGCTGGTGCTGCTGATCATCTTCATGGTCAGCGCGCCGCTGATCACCACCGGCGTGGTCGACCTGCCCTCGATGGGCAAGGCCAAGCAGCGCCCGCCTTCGGTGATCGAGGTGATCGTCGGCACCGACGAACGCATCAAGATCCGCATCGACAAGGCCGACCCGGAGCCGACCACGATCCCGGCGCTCGCGGCCCGCGTCAGCGAGCTGCAGGCCGGACGCAGCGACGTTCCGGTGGTGATCGCCGCCGACAAAGCGGTGCGCTACGAGAGCGTGGTCAAGGTGATGGACACCTTGCAGCGCGCCGGCGTGCAACGTGTCGGCCTGGCCGTCAAGCAGACAGGATGAACGCCCGGGCATGACCAGCATCTTCGGCCACCGCCCCACCGATCGTCCGCCCCAGTACGAGGACTGGAGCAGCGGCGTCACGATCTCGGTCATCGCGCACCTGACACTGATCGGCGCGCTGTGGTGGGGGCTGCACTGGCGCAGTTCGTCCGTCGAAGTGGCGTCGTCCGCCGAACTGTGGTCGGCCGTGCCCGAAGCAGCGGCGCCGCCGCCCGTGGAGCCGCCCCCGCCGCCGCCGCAACCTGTCGTCGAGACACCTCCGCCGCCGCCGGTCGAGACGCCCAAGCCGCCGGACATCGTCACCGAACAGATCAAGGAAAAGCCGCCCAAGCCCAAGCCGGTTCCGCCGCCGCCCCCGCCGCCCAAGCCGGTGCCCCCGAAGCCGGTGCCGGCGCCTCCGCCGCCGCCCAAGCTGGATGCCAAGGCGCTGCAGAAGCTGCATGACGAGAACCTGAAGCGGATGATGGGCCAGATGAATGCGCCGGCGACCGCCACCGGCACGGCCGCGCGCAACTCCGGACCGACGGCGAACTGGGGCGGCAAGGTGGCCGCGCTGATCAAGCAGCACCTGGTCTACACCGACTCGATGGCGGGACTGCGCTCGCCCGACATCGAGATCCGGCTGGGAGTCGACGGCTCGATCCTGAGCCAGAAGATCACCAAGTCCAGCGGCAACCCCGCCTTCGACGACGCCGTGCTGCGCGCCGTGATCGGCACTCAACGGCTGCCGCGCGACACCGACGGCTCGCTGCCGAGCGACGTGGTCCTCACGTTCAACCCGGACCAATAGCCCCGGTCTACTTCTTGGCGGCGGCCGTGAGCGAGCCGCCCATCTTTTCGCAGCTGCCCTTGGCGACATAGCGCCAGTCGCTGGCGTCGTTGTCCGCCTTGGCCTGGCCGGCGCACGAATGGCTGCCCGCGGCGGACGCGCAGTCGTTCTGGCCGGCCTTGGCGATGCCGTAGCACTTTTCCTGGGCGGGCTTGGCGTCGGCGGCCTGGGCCGGGCCGAGGGCCAAGGCCAGCGCCGAAGCCAGCGTGGACGTCGCGATGAGGCGCTTGTTCATGAAGGGTCGCTCCTTGTCTGGTGACGCCGCAGGGGTTGCGGCCAGGGTGCACAGTGTGACCCTTTTCGCACCGCAACGGTTCAGGCGGGGCGTGTAGAACTCCCCACAAAAGGGCGTTGCAGGGGTGCGCCGCCGCTCGCACAATGGTGGCGCACGCTCATCGACCGCGTCTTCAACCTGGGAGTCCGTGCTTGTCCCGCGAGCCCGCCGAACCGACCGCCGACCTCGAGGCGCAGCTCCTGCTCGATACCTTTCGGGGTATCGATCTGGGGGTCGTCTGGCTCGACGAACAGGCGCGCATCGTGCTGGCCAACGAGCATTTCGCCGGCTGGGCGCGCGCCGACGTCGCCTCGCTCACCGGACGGCCGCTGTCCCAGCTGGTCGACGACCTGACGCCCCAGCGTTGGGAGAAGATCCGCGCGGACAACGCCGGAGCGCCGGATCGCCTGACGATGTTCGCGACCAACGGCCATGGCCGGGTGCTCGAGGTTCGCGCGCGACCCGTGATGCAGCACGGCCAGGTCCTGACGGCGCTGCTGCTGATCCCGATCGCCGACCGCGTCGAGGCCGAGGGGATCGACGGACTGCAGCGCGAGGTGCTCGAGTCGGTCGCGCTCGGGCGGCCGCTGCGCTCGGTGCTGGATCTGCTGTGCCGCCGCGTGGAGGCGCTCGCGCCGGAGGTGGTGTGCTCGGTGCTCCTGGTCGAGAAGAACGGCACGGTCACGCCCATCGCCGGCCCCAGCCTGCCGCCCGCCTACGTGGACGCGCTGCACGGCGCGGCGATCGGTCCGCGCGCGGGCTCGTGCGGCACTTCGGCCTGGCGCCGCGAGCCGGTGGAAGTGACCGACATCGCCACCGACCCGCTGTGGGCCGACTATCGCGACCTGCTGCAGCTGCTGCCGATGGCCGCCTGCTGGTCGACGCCCATCATCGCGGGCAACGGCGAGGTCGTCGCCACCTTCGCGCTGTACTACCGAAAGCCCGGATCGGCGCCGCCGTTCCATCGCCGCATGGTCGAGGCCTGCGTGCCGCTGTGCCGCGTGGCGCTGCAGCACGAAGCCAACCGCACGGAAATCGAGCGCCTGGCCTATTTCGATCCGCTCACCGGCCTGCCGAACCGGCGCCTGTTCACCGACCGCGCCCGGCAGACGCTGCAGATGGCGGTTCGCGCGCAGGCGCCCGGCGCCTTGCTGCTGTTCGACCTCGACCGCTTCAAGACCACCAACGACTCGCTCGGTCACAGCGCCGGCGACGATGTGCTGCGCGAGACGGCCCTGCGGCTGCAGGCCGAGATCGGCGAGAGCGCCACCGTCGCGCGCCTGGGCGGCGACGAGTTCGCGGCCATGCTGCCGCGCTGCAGCCCGGTCGAGGCCATGCACGCCGCCGAACGCCTGCGCCATGCGCTGGCCGCCCCGCTGCGCATCGCGGGCATGCAGATCGAGGTGTCCACCAGCATCGGCATCGCGCTGTTCCCGCAGGACGGCGTGGAACTCGATCGCCTCGTGACCAACGCCGAGATGGCGATGTACGAGGTCAAGCGCGGTGGCCGCGGCGCGTCGCGCTTCTTCACCAGCATGATGAACGACGTCGTCGCCCGCCGCATGCAGATGGAGAGCGCGCTGCGCCAGGCGCTGGCCGCGCGCGGCCTGGAGCTGCACTACCAGCCCAAGATGTACCTCGATGGCAGCGGCTGCGCCGGCGCCGAGGCGCTGGTGCGCTGGAACGATCCGGTGCTGGGCGCCGTGCCGCCCGACCGCTTCATCGCACTGGCCGAGGAATGCGGCCTGATCGGCGCGATCGACGCCTGGGTGCTCGAGACCGCGTGTGCCCAGCTGGCCGCGTGGCAGCGCGACGGCGTGCCGGTGCCCAACATCTCGGTCAACGTCTCGCCGCTGCGCTTCCATTCCGACGACGTGCCCGCGCATGTGCGGCGCCTGCTGACGCTGCATGGCCTGGCGCCAAGCGCCTTGGTGCTGGAAGTGACCGAGCGCGTGATGCTGGGCGACGACGAGCGCACCCGCGTGGACCTGCGCACGTTGCACGAGATGGGCGTGCGGCTGTCGGTGGACGATTTCGGCACCGGCTACTCCAGCCTGGGCTACCTCAAGCGGCTGCCGGTCAGCGAGCTGAAGCTGGACAAGAGCTTCGTCAACGATCTCGAGCACGAGGCCAGCGACCGCGCGCTGGCCGATGCGGTCATGGGCATCGGCCGCGCCCTGGGCCTGCAGGTCGTGGCCGAGGGGGTGGAGACGCCCGGCCAGCGCGACTGGCTTGCGCGCGCCGGCTGCGCCGTCGCGCAGGGCTTCCTGTTCACGCGCGCGCTGCCGGCCGCCGAGCTGGTGGCCTGGCTGGAGCGCGAGCGCGGCGCCTGGTCCATGCGCAGGCTGGCCGCCGTCCCGGGCCCGCATGCCGGCGGCGGCGCACGCGCGGCCTGAGCCGGCCCCGGGCCCGGACGGCGCGACTTGGCGGTCGGCGATACTCGCGCTGCGCCGTTTCCGGCGCGCCGCCCGCATCCGTCATGGCCAACGATTTCGCCCAGCAACTCGAGACGCTGCAGCCGCAGCTGCTTCGCTTCGCGCGCACCCAGCTGCGCAACGAAGCGTGGGCCGAGGACGCCGTCTCCGAGACCGTCGTCGCCGCGCTGGAAAAGCCCCAGTCCTTCGCCGGCCAGTCGCAGCTCAAGACCTGGCTGGTGGGCATCCTCAAGCACAAGGTGATCGACCAGCTGCGCCGCCACAAGCGCGAGGCGACGCTGCTGACCAACGACGACAACGAGGACCTGGACGACCTGCTGTTCGCACCCGACGGCCACTGGCGCGAGATGCCGGCCGACTGGGGCAACCCGGACGACGTGCTGCGCCAGCGCCAGTTCATCGACGTGATGCAGACCTGCCTGGACGGGCTGCCGCCGACGCAGGCCCGCGTCTTCCTGGCGCGCGAGTGGCTGGAGCTGTCGTCCGACGAGGTGTGTAAGGAATTGACCATCACGACGACGAACCTGTGGGTACTGCTGCATCGTGCCCGACTGCGCCTGCGCGAATGCCTGCAGGCCAGCTGGTTTGACGCCCATCCCGCCGCCCCGACGACCGCCACCCGATGAGCCTGTTCATCCGCAATTGCCGTGAAGTGACACGCCTCATCCTCGAGCGCGAGAACCGGGTGCTGACCGTGGTCGAGCGCGTCGCGGTGCGTTTCCACCTGGGCATCTGCCTGATGTGCACGCGCTTTACGGGGCAGGTCAAGCTGATGAACCGGGCCATGGCCCAGTGGAAGCAGTACGCGGAGCACGACGAGCACGACGGCCCCGGCAGCTGAGCTGGTCGCGGCTGACGCCGAACTGGCCATCGATCGCGTCCCTATTCGCGGTTTCGGCCCCCCCGCGGCCCTCTAGTATCGAAGCGCCCCCACTTGTCGCT
The DNA here is from genome assembly GCA_045810265.1 of Vitreoscilla sp. GTDB lineage: Bacteria > Pseudomonadota > Gammaproteobacteria > Burkholderiales > Burkholderiaceae_C > Scleromatobacter. The sequence continues at coordinate 27,397 of JBJMWF010000257.1, forward strand.
GGGGAAGTGGATGCGTCCGCACGCAACGTCGATGTCCGATCTATCGCTGCCCCCTCTGTCCGCCACGCCGGGTGCTCGGCCGGCTGACCGCACCGCCGCCGAATCTTCCTCGCAATGGGCGATGCCGCCCGCCGCCAATGCCGGCAGCGCGTGGCCGCTCGGCACCAGCGAGCCCTGCGCGATCCTGGGCCTCAACGACAAGAGCTTCAATGCCCGTCTGGCGCAGTTCGACGCGTCCACCGGCCTGGCCACCGTCTTCGTGCCGCCGGCGCGCTCGCCGATGCAACTGCGCTTCGGGCAGTTCCAGCGCCTGACGCTGACCGAGCCGGTGATGCCGTCGAGCAACGGCGTCAATGCGGCGCCCGGCTGGGCCGACCGCGTGCCCGGCGACACCGAATTCCAGGTGCAGCTGAATAACGGCAGGTCCCACACCGGCCGCACCATCAGCCACGTCGAGAGCGAGCAGGGCCTGTTCCTGTTCCCGCCGGTGGGCGATGGCGGCCTCGTGCAACGCCTCTTCTATCCGCGTGGCGCCTACCGCCGCGTGGACTTCGGGCCGCGCCTGGGCGACGTGCTCGTCAGCCAGCACACGCTGTCGCCGCAGCAACTGCAGGACGCCCTGGCCGAACAGCAGCGCATCCGCAACCTGAAGCTCGGCGAGATGCTCGTCGACGTCAAGCTGATCACGCAGCCGCAGCTCGAGCAGGCTCTGGCCCTGCAGTCGCGCACGCCGATGCTGCGTCTGGGCGAGGCGCTGATCTCGCTGCACATTCTCGCGCCCGAGGATCTGGCCGGCGCGCTGCGCAGCCAGACCCGCAACCGCAACTTGCCGCTGGGCGAGCTGCTGGTCAACCACGGCGTGATCTCGCGCGAGGAATTGCGCGAGGCACTCGAGATCAAGCGCTCGAAGCTCCCTGACGACGCGCCTTCGCTGCCGATGCTGGATCCGATGGTGTTCCCGGCCACCGCGCCGGCCCCGCCGGCCAGCGTGGCCCCGGCCGAGCCGGACAAGCCGGTCAAGCAACGCCCCGGCGACGTCCTGCTGAGCGAGCACGTGACGACGCCCGAGCAGCTGCACGCGGCGATCGAGGCGCAGAGCCGCATGCCGATGGTGCGCATCGGCGAAGCGCTGATCGCGCTCGGCTACATCACCGAAGGACAACTGGCCGCCGCGCTCACCAACCAGGGCAAGGACCGCAAGGTGCCGCTGGGCGAACTGCTGGTCCGTGAGGGCCTGATCACGCGCGCCAACCTGCAGACGGCGCTGGCCCGCAAGATGGGCTATCCGCAGGTCGACGTGCAGGCGTTCCCCATCGACCTGGACGCGCTGCGCAAGCTGCCAGTGGCCGCGGCACAGCGACTCGAGATGCTGCCGCTGGGCATGATGAACGGCAAGGTGGTGGTCGCCACCGAGGATCCTTCGCGCCGAGACCGCATCGACGAGGCCGAGTTCCTGACGCAATCCAAGGTCGTGCCGGTGCTCCCGGCCGCGGCCAACCTGCTCGAGCAGATCCCGCTCCTGTACGCCCGCGGCGGTCTCGACGAGATGACGCTGGAGTTCAACGCGGTGCCCGTGCCCGAAAGCCAGGGCACCGACTCGCTGCTGGCGGCGCTCGAACTGCCCCAGGACAACTCGGGCCGGGCCCTGGCCGACGACAACGACGACGCCGTCGAACAGTCCGACTCCTCGCTGGTGCGGCTGATCAACTCCATGATCGTCGAGGCGCATGCACAGGGCGTGTCCGACATCCACATCGAGACGCGCCCCGGCCGCGAGAAGGTCAAGGTGCGCTTCCGCGTCGACGGCCTGCTGCGCCCGTACCTCGAGCTGCCGCACACCTATCGCCAGGCGCTCGTCGCGCGCCTGAAGATCATGTGCGACCTCGACATCTCCGAGCGCCGTCGCCCGCAGGACGGCAAGATCAACTTCGCGCGCTTCGTGGCCAGTTGCCCGATCGAGCTGCGCGTGGCGATGATCCCGACGGCCAACGGCCTGGAGGACGCGGTGCTGCGCATCCTGGCCTCGGCCAAGCCGCTGCCCCTGGACACGCTGGGCATGTCGCCGCACAACCTGTCGCACCTGAAAAAGGCGGTCGAGCGCCCTTACGGCATGGTGCTGTGCGTGGGCCCCACCGGCTCGGGCAAGACGACCACCCTGCACTCGGCGCTGAGCTTCATCAACACGCCCGAGCGCAAGATCTGGACGGCCGAGGATCCAGTGGAGATCACGCAGGCCGGCCTGCGCCAGGTGCAGGTCAACCCCAAGATCGACTGGACCTTCGCCAAGGCGCTGCGCGCGTTCCTGCGCGCCGATCCGGACGTGATCATGGTGGGCGAGATCCGCGACAACGAGACCGCGCAGATTGCGGTCGAATCGTCGCTGACCGGTCACCTGGTGCTGTCCACCCTGCACACCAACAGCGCGCCCGAGACGATCACCCGCCTGCTCGACATGGGCATGGATCCGTTCAACTTCGCCGACGCGCTGCTGGCGGTGCTGGCCCAGCGCCTCGTGCGCCGCATCTGCAGCGGCTGCAAGACCTCGACGCCGGCCACCGACGAACAGATCGAGGAGCTGCTGAACGATTCGCTGCACATCTGGGGCGATCATCCGCAGGCGCCGACGCGCGAGGCCACGCTGGCCGACTGGACGAGCCGCTTCGCGGTCGACGGCCGCCTGATGTTCTTCAAGGGCACCGGCTGCGCCAAGTGCGGCAACACCGGCGTCAAGGGCCGCGCCGGCGTGCATGAGCTGCTGACCGTCAGCAAGGGCGTGCGCCACCTGATCCAGCAAGGCGCCCGCGCCGAGCAGATCCAGCACCACGCGATGGGCGAAGGCATGCGCACGCTGCGCCAGGACGGCATCGACAAGGTGCTGGCCGGAGTCACGACGATCGAGGAAGTGCGGGCGACGTCGAACAACTGACGCGCCGTCGCGCCCAATGACGAACGCCGCGCGGCTGCAAAGCCGGGCGGCGTTCTTGTTGGCGCGGACGGATCAGCGCGCGAGTCCACGACCCGCGCGGCGACTCATCACTTCCACATGCCGGACGCAGAGGTCGACGGCGTCGGGCTGCTGTTCTTGGCCGGCGTCGGCGGCACGACCTTCATCGTGGTGGTGGTCGTGCTCGTGGTGGTGACCTTGGAACCGGGCGCGGCGGTCTCGACGGCGGCCGCGTTGGCATTGCCACCGGCAGCGGCGATCGCGGCTGGCGATGCGACGCTGGGCGCCAGCGCGCCGGCGTTGGCACCGGCCTTCTGCGACGACTGCACCGCGATGCGCTGTTCGTCTTCCTGGCAGTTGTCGACCAGGCGGTGATGTTCCTTCTGGTTCATCAGCATCGACTTCATCGGGATCTGGATCCACACCACTGCGCCGGCCGTGTCGACCAGGCGGATCGCGCCGGTGGTGGTCTCTTCGGGCACCATGATGTAGCTCTTGTGGTCGAAGGTGACCTTGAAGTTGCCGGTGTGGCCCGGGATCTTCTCGACGTCGACCTTCTCCTTGAACTCGCATTCGGCCACGCCGGTGAGCACCCGGTCGGCCATCGTCAGCTGACCCGGATTGAGATTGTCGTTGGTGGCGGAGACGGGCTCGGCGGCCGGCTTGGCGGGCTTCTTGGCGGCAGCCTTGGGCTTGGCATTGGCGGCCGGCGTGGCGCCCTGGGCAAACGCGGAAGACAGGGTGAGCGTGGAAAGCGCGGCCAGCGTGGCGGCAGCGGTCAGGGTGCGGAACATCAAGGGGAGTCTCCGGGTTTGGGCGGTGCCGAATTGTCGACCAAGCGCCCCGCCCGGTTACACGTTCAGGTGCAACGCCTTGTTTCGGGGGTGCAGGACGCCAACTGCGTCACGAAACAGGCGGCCCGCCGCCTGCTCAATGCCCGAACCAGCGCACCCTGGCCTCCGCCGGCAACTGCGCATGGCCGCCCGCGGAGGTGCGGTGGGCGCGCTCGATCACGTTCCAGAAGTAGCGATAGCTGGCCCGATCATGCAGGTGCTCGCGGCCGTTGTGGCGATGGCGGATCGGGCCCCAGTCGGCGGCCTGCGCGGCCAGGATCACGTCCACCGCCAGGTCGACCTCCGCGGCCGTCGGCGCGAACGCGTCGACGATCACGCGCACCTGGTCGGGATGGATGCTCCACATGCGCGTGTAGCCGAACTCGCGGCAGGCGCGTTCGGCCGCACGCTGCAGCGCCCGCGTGTCCTTGAACTCGGTCACCACGCAGTGCGAGGGCGTCTTCGAGTGGCCATGGCAGGCGGCCGAGATCGCCAGCTTGGCGCGCACCACCAGCGGATGCGTGAACTGGCCCTCGGCACCCATCGCCGACTGCGGGATCGCGCCGCGATGGGCGGACACGAAGTCCATCAGCCCGAACGACAACGACTCCAGCCGAGGGTGCGCCGCCAGCAGCTCGACCTCGCGCAGCGCGCCGTGCGTCTCGACCAGCGCGTGCAGCGGCAGCTCGCGCGCGAGCCCGGCCGCCCGTGACGCGAGGTCGACCGCATGGACGGCGGCCTCGAAGTCGGCGGCGTCGCGCGGCTTGGGAATCATGAGGTAGGCCAGACGCGTACCGGCGCGGCGCAGCAGCACCTCCAGCATGGCCTCGAACGCCGGATGGCCGCGCGGCACGATGCGCGCACCGACGCGGTCGAAGCGGTTGGCGGGCGATTGCACGAGTTCGGCGATCAGCTGCGCATGCTCGACCTCGCCACCCGCCGGCGCGCCATCCTCGCCGTCGAGCGTGACGTCGAATACCGGACCGAGCTCGGCCTGCAGCTCCAGGCTCTTGCGCATGCGCGCCTCGACGCCCGAGTAGTGATCGCAGACGGGCAGCGCGGTGGTCGGGTCGCCGTCCTCGAACAGGACGTCACGGGGGTGCGGTGCGGGGGTCATCTCGAACAGGCTCCGGAATGAGAAACGCGCGGACTGGCCGCGCGTTCAGGATAGCTCGCTGGCGGCGCTTGGTCACAGGCTGGCCTTTCGAGCGAAGGGCGCAAGCTGCGCGGCCGCCGCGCTCGGCCGCTCCGGAGCAAGGCCGCGCGCCCCTCGGGGGCTGTCCGCCGTACCCGGCGGACTGGGGCTCACAGCAAATGAGAAACGCCGGCCTGCTCGTCCTGCAGTTCCTTGAGCGTCTTGTTGATGCGCTCCTGGCTGAACTCGTCGATGGCCAGGCCTTCGACGATCTTGTACTTGCCGTTCTCGGTGGTGACCGGGAAGCCGAACATGACGTCCTTGGGGATGCCGTATTCGCCGTTGGACGGCACGCCCATCGTGACCCACTTGCCTTGCGAGCCCAGCGCCCAGTCGCGCATGTGGTCGATGGCGGCGTTGGCAGCCGAGGCGGCCGACGACAGGCCACGCGCCTCGATGATGGCCGCGCCGCGCTTGCCGACGGTGGGCAGGAAGACCTCGGCGTTCCAGACCTGGTCATTGATCAGGTCCTTGACGGCCTTGCCGTTGACCGTGGCGAAACGGTAGTCGGCGTACATGGTGGGCGAATGGTTGCCCCACACGGTCAGCTTCTCGATGTCACCGACCTTGGTACCGGTCTTGGCGGCGATCTGGCTGGCGGCGCGGTTGTGGTCCAGGCGCAGCATGGCAGTGAAGTTCTCGCGCGGCAGGCTGGGCGCGCTCTTCATCGCGATATAGGCATTGGTGTTGGCAGGGTTGCCGACGACGAGCACCTTGACGTTCCGGCTCGCGACCTTGTCCAGGGCCTTGCCCTGGGCGATGAAGATGGCGCCGTTGATGGAGAGCAGCTCGGCGCGCTCCATGCCCGGGCCGCGCGGACGCGAGCCGACCAGCAGCGCGTAGTCGGCATCCTTGAAGGCGGTCATCGGGTCGCCGTGGGCTTCCATGCCGGCCAGCAGGGGGAAGGCGCAGTCGTCGAGCTCCATCATCACGCCCTTGAGCGCCTTCTGGGCCTTTTCGTCGGGAATCTCGAGCAGTTGCAGGATGACCGGCTGGTCCTTGCCCAGCATTTCGCCGGAGGCGATGCGGAACAGCAGGGCGTAACCGATTTGGCCAGCGGCACCGGTGACGGCAACGCGAACAGGCTTCTTGCTCATGGGAATACTCCAGGAAATGATGAAAACGGGGCACGGCCGCGGAGCGCGGCCACGAGGTCGGGCCGGGACTCCTTGCCCGGCCTTCGGGCCGTCTTCGATTTTATGCCGATTTGAGGTTTAGGTGGCGCCTGTCTTATGTCTTATATAAGATGTCGGCCCGAAGCACCCGCGCGGTGCACCCACGAAAGCCCATGGCCACCTCCCCCACCACTGTCGCCGAGCCCTCCACGCCGTCGTTCAGTCCGCTCTACCAGCAGATCAAATCGCTGATCCTGCAGAGCCTGCATGCCGGCGAATGGAAGCCCGGCGAGCCGATCCCGAGCGAGATCGACCTGGCGGCCCGCTTCCGGGTCAGCCAGGGCACCGTGCGCAAGGCGATCGACGAACTGTCGGCCGAGAACCTGGTGGTGCGCCGCCAGGGCAAGGGCACCTTCGTGGCGACCCACGCCGAGCAGCACGTGCAGTACCGCTTCCTGAAGCTGGTGCCCGACAGCGGCGACGTCGACAGCGAAGGCCCGGCCGAGCGCGAGATCGTCGACTGCAAGCGCCAGCGCGCCAGCGCCGACGTCGCCCGTGCCCTCGCCCTGCGCACCGGCGACGCCGTGCTGCAGGTGCGCCGGGTGCTGGCCTACCGCGGCACGCCGACCATCCTCGAGGAGCTCTGGCTGCCCGGCATCCCGTTCCGGGGCCTGACCGCCGAGCGCCTGACCGCCTGGCACGGACCGATGTACGCGCTGTTCGAGACCGAATTCGGCGTGCGCATGGTGCGCGCCGAGGAAAAGATCCGCGCCGTGCTGCCCGATCCCGCGCAGGCGGCGCTGTTGCATGTCGTCACCTCGACCCCGCTGCTGAGCGTGGAACGCGTGGCCTGTACCTACCACGACACGCCGATGGAACTGCGTCGCGGCCTCTATCGCACCGACACCCATCACTATCGAAACGACCTCGGCTGACCGCCGCCTCTGGCACCCACATCCGACCATCGCGGTGCGCCGCCCGGAGCGCCGAAAGCGGCGGGATGGTGCGTTGCAATAGAATTTTGAGTTGTTTGCTTTTCGCCGAAGAACAAGTAGCCCCTCGTAAAACCCGAAAGCCCCCATGACAGAGTTGGCCACCCCACCCCGACAGCCGCGGCGAGAGTTCCGCAATATCAACGCCATCACCGACCTCACCACCTACCGGCTGCCGCCGGCGGGCATCGTGTCGATCCTGCACCGCGTGAGCGGGGTGCTGATGTTCCTGCTGCTGCCGTTCGTCATCTGGATGTTCGACACCTCGGTGTCCTCCGAGATCTCGTTCGCCCGCTTCACGGCCGCCTTCGGCGTCGGCCTCGGCTTCGTTCCGGG
>JBJMWF010000258.1:0-9112 GCA_045810265.1 Vitreoscilla sp.
AGATCGACTTCCCGCGCGAGGATCGCCGCGAGGTCGGCGCGCCCGAGCGCCGCACCTGGCTGCTCTACGAGAGCGCGCCGGCCGGGCTGGTCGCCGGCATCTGGGAGTGCGACGTGGGCCGCTGGCGCATCCAGATGGATCTCACCGAGCACGAGTACATGGTGGTCCTCGCGGGCCGCTGCCGGCTGCATGCGACCGACGGCAGCTTCACCGAGGCCGGGCCGGGCGAGGCGCTGGTGATCCCGGCCGGTTTCGCCGGCTCGTTCGAGGTGCTGCAGACGCTGCGCAAGCACTTCGTGATCGTCGTCGGGCCCGAGCCCACTGCAGCCTAGTCGGCGTCGCGGCCCTCGTTCCATCGCGCGACGCGCTTCTTCACGTCGTCGATGAAGCGCCGCAGCTTCGCATGATCCACGGCCTCGGCGTGCTCCCAATCGGGCGAGCGCATCGGTTTCCTGGCGACATCCAGCTTCAGCAGCGCGCCCTCGATGCGCACCTTGACCACCGGCTGGCCGTTCAGCTCGAAGGCGCCGTTGCGCTCCACCAGCTTCAGGTCGCGCAGCGCGCGCACCAGGGTCGCACGGGCGGTGTCGGGGTCGAACGGCGGCGGGGCGAAGAAATCGTCGGACATGGCGCTTTTCGGACGGCATCTGCGGGAGCACGAAGTGTCCCATGCCGCCCGCGATCGCGCGCGGACGCCGGGCCAGTACGATTTCACGCGCTTGCTCGCCCCGGTGCGCGCCGTGCTTGCCCTGGACGCCGGCTGCGGCGACGATGAAGGCTTCGCGTTCAAGGGTGTGACCAGATGAAGGACGAGACGCCAGCCGCGGTGACGCCCGATTCGTCGATCCCGCCCTTCGTGCCGGCCGAGGCCGATGGCGACGTCCGCGCGGTGCTGCGCACGCCCTGGGCACGTCGCTGGGCGCTGATCGTGATGATGCTGATGTTCGCGTGGACGGGCGTGGCCTGGCAGCTCAACACGCGCCACTACCGGCAGCGCCTGGATGGCATCGTCCAGTCCGCCACCTCGCAGGCGCTCGCCAGCGCCGTGCTGGTCGAGGACGGCTTGCGCCAGGGGCTGGCGCAGCTGGACGGCGTCGCCCACATGCTCACCCGGCTGCCCACCGTGCGCCGCGGCGTCGTCGCGGCGGGGCCGGGCGCGGCGGTGGTCGACGTTCCGGTGCCGCGACTGCGCACCGCGCTGGAAGCACGGCCCGAGCTGGCGGCGGTCAACGAGTTCCTGGCCTTGTCGTACCAGGATCTGGGCGCCGACCTGATCTACCTGCTGGACGACGCCGGCAACTGCGTCGCGTCCAGCGATGCCGGCAGCCCGGACAGCGTGATCGGCCAGCACCTGACCGATCCGTCCTTCTTTCGGCAGACGCGGCTGGAGCAGGGCGCGCGCCTGTTCGCCGTCGGCAAGGCCACCGGCATTCCGGGCATGTATTTCTCGGCGCCGATCTACGACGGCGACCGCTTTCTCGGCGCCGTGGTGGTCAAGCGCAACACGCCGTCGCTGGCCTCGATGGTGGGCCACGAGGGCGCCTTCATCGTCGATTCCCTGGGCATGGTCATCATGTCGCAGGATCCGCGCCTGCTGCTCGAGGCGCTCGACGGCGCGAAGGTGTTCCAGCTGACGGCGCAGGAGCGCGTGGCGCGCTACCGCTCCGATGCCTTGCCCATCCTGCACATCCATCCCTGGGATCCGGTCGATGCGCCGCAACTGCGCCGCATCGACGAGGAGCCCGTGCCGCAGGTGCTGGTCAAGCGCCACATGGAGCGCGAGAAGCTCGATGTCTACGTGGCGCAGCGCGTGCCCGAGATCGAGAACCTGCTGCGCGAGCGCGATTTCAACTTCGCGATGCTGGCGCTGGCCGGCGCCGGCGCGATCGCGCTGGTGGCCGCAGGGCTGGGCGGCTGGCGCTCGCGCCACAGCGTGCTCGACGCGATCGAGCGCATCGGCCAGGCCAATCGCAAGCTGTCGGTGGAGGTCACCGAACGCCAGCGCACCGAGTCGCTGCTGCGCGAGTCGCGCGAGTACCTGCTGGTGCACGAGGCCCGCCTGCGCGCACTGCTGCGCAGCCTGCCCGAGCAGGTGTGGATGAAGGATCGCGCCGGCGCCTATCTGGCCGTCAATGCGGAGTTCGAGCGGTTCCAGGGCACGCGCGAGGCGGACGTGCTGGGCAAGACCGACAAGGACCTGGGCGCGAGCAACGCCGTGTACTTCGAGGCGCAGGACCGGGATACCCTGGCGGCCGCCGAACCGCTGGTGTTCCACGAGACGGAGCACTCGGCCGAGGGCGGCGGCGAGCGCCAGCTGGAGGTCACCAAGACCGCGGTGCGCGACGACCGGGGCGAGGTCATCGGCGTGGTCGGCGTCGCGCGCGACATGACGGAGATCCAGGCCGCCAACCTGGCGCTCAAGAGCAGCGAGGCGCGCTTCCGGGCCACTTTCGAGACGGCCGGCGACGCGATCCTGATCATCCGCAATGCGGTGATCATCGACTGCAACCGGCGCGCCGCCGAGCTGCTCGGCGCCGCCGCGCGGGGTGGCCTGCTGGGACGATCGATGAAACTGTTCGCACCCGCCACGCAACCGGACGGCGAGTCCTCCGCGCAGATGGCCGCGGCCCACCTGCAGGCCATCCAGCAAGGCGGCATGAAGACCTTCGAATGGCGCTGCCGCCGCCTTGATGGCAGCGAGTTCGATGCCGAGATCACCATCAGCCTGTTCCGCCACAACGGCCACAAGCTGCTGCAGGCGGTGCTGCGCGACGTCAGCGAACGCCGGCGCATGATTGCCGCGCTCGAGGCGGCCAAGGAGGAGGCCGAACGCGCCAACCGCAGCAAGAGCGTGTTCCTGGCCAACATGAGCCACGAGATCCGCACACCGCTGAACGCGGTGCTGGGTTTCACGCAACTGCTGATGGCCGACCGCAAGCTGCCTGACGAGACGCAGTCCCGGCTGCGCGTCATCCACAGCGCCGGCAACCGCCTGCTGGGCCTGATCAACGACGTGCTGGACCTGGCCAAGATCGAGTCGGGCGGCCTGCAGGTGCTCGCGGCGCCGTTCGACCTGATGCAGGAGCTGCGCGACTTCGACGCCCTGTACGGCACCCATGCGCGCGCCAAGGGCCTGGCGCTGCAGAGCGAGCTGTCGCTGCCGGTCCCGGCGGTGGTGGAAGGCGACCGCAACAAGCTCGGGCAGATCATCGCCAACCTGCTGGGCAACGCGCTCAAGTTCACCGAGCACGGCCACATCGGCCTGCACGCCTGGCGCGACGCCACGCATGCCGAGCGTGTCTGGTTCGAGATCCACGACACCGGGCCGGGTATCGCCGAACCGGACCTGGCGGACCTGTTCGTGCCCTTCCGCCAGGGCTTGCAGGGGCAGGAGAAGGGCGGCACCGGCCTCGGGTTGGCGCTCTCGCGCGACCTGGCGCGTGCGATGGGCGGCGAGCTCACCGTCATCAGCGCGGCTGGCCAGGGCACGCAGGTGCGCTTCTGGCTGCCGCTGCCGCCTGGCCGGCAGTCCTGGGCGGGCGCGCCGGTGGGCGCGGGCGCGCAGGTGCTCGATCCGGCGACGCCGTGCACCGTGCTGGTGATCGAGGACGACCGCGACAGCCGCGAGCTGCTGGTCAACCTGTTGCGCGAGGTCGGCTGCACCGTGATGCAGGCGCTCGACGGCCTCGAAGGCCTGGCGCGCTGCCGCTCGGAGCGCTTCGACATCGTGTTCAGCGACATCCGCATGCCGCACATGGACGGCGTGGAGATGATCGCGCGCCTGCGCGCCGACCCGTTCACCGCGGCCTTGCCGGTGGTGGCGGTGTCCGCGTCCAGCCTCGAGCATGAGCGTCGCTTCTACATCGAGAACGGGTTCCAGGACTTCATCGGCAAGCCCTACCCGTTCCAGGACGTCTACCGCGCGCTGGTGGCCCATGCGGGGGTCCGGCTCTGTCCGGTCGCGCCTCCCGCTGGCCTCGCAGACGCCGACCAACCGCAGGCGCCGCTCGCCGCCGGCCTCGGCCATCGCGTGCGCGACCAGCTGCGTGCGCTCGCGGCGGCCGCTGCGGGCGGCCAGCTCGGGACGGTCGGCCGGCTGATGGCGCAGATCCCGCCCGAGGCGATCGGCGACGAGCGTTGGCGGGAGTTCGAGGACGCGGCCCAGGCCTACGACTTCCAGCTACTCGAGGAGCGCGTCAACGCGTTGCTCGCGCAGTTCGATGCCGCGCAGGCCGCTGCGAGCTGAGACGCGCCGCACGCAGTCATGCGCTGCGTGTGCCATTGCACGAATCTGCGCGGAACCTCCAGAGGGTTCGCATACATGTGATTACACTCGGTACAGCGCAAGATGCAGGTCCCGGGCCGCGCCCCGGGCAACGCGGGGGTACGGTGGTGACCGCAAGAGTCTCGAAGATCCTGATCGTCGACGATACGCCGCACAACATCGACGTGCTGAGCGCCACGCTGGACGACGAGCGCTGCGAACTGATGGTCGCCACCTCCGGCGCCCGCGCTCTCGAACTGGCCGTCCGCGGCCACCCCGACCTGGTGCTGCTGGACGTCATGATGCCCGGCATGGACGGCTTCGAGGTGTGTCGCCGGCTCAAGGGCGATCCGGCCACCGCCGACATCCCGGTCATCTTCGTCACTGCCCGCACCGACGACGTCAGCCAGGGCTTCGCGGTCGGCGGCAGCGACTACATCTCCAAGCCCATCAACGCCGACGAGGTGCGGGCGCGCGTGCGCTACCAGCTCGAGCGACGCAACCTGATCGAGCAGCTGCGCGAGCTCAATCAGAGCCTGGAGGAGAAGGTGCGCGACCGCACCGCGGAGCTGACGATCGCCAACCGCCACCTGCGGCAGGAGATCAACGAGCGGCGCTACATGCAGGATCGCCTGAACTACCTGGCGACGCACGATTTCGTCACCCGGCTGTACAACCGCGGCGCGCTCGACGCGCATGTGTCCGAGCTGCTCGCGCGCGTGCAACGAGGCGACTGCGACGGCGTCTTCCTGCTGATCGACATCGACCAGTTCCGCCTGGTCAACGAGACCTGCGGCTGCATCGCCGGCGACGAGTTGCTGCGCCAGTTCGCCGACGTGGTCGCGGGCCTGCTGGATCGGACGGATTTGTTCGCGCGCCTGGGCGGCGACAAGTTCGGCGTCGTCATCGAGAATTGCGGCCCCGACGGCGGGCCCGCGCTGGCGCGCCGCGTCCTGGAGCAGCTCGCCGAGTTCGAATTCCATTGGGAAGAGCGCAGCTTCAAGATGGCCGCGTCGGTGGCCGTCGTGCGCATCGCGCGCGACATCGTCTCGTTCGACCAGCTGATGCTCATCGCCGACGAGGCCGCCTACCTGGCCAAGCGCGAGGGCCGGGGCTCGATTCGCGTGCACGACTCCTCGGTGCTGGAAGGCGAGGGCCATCGCGAGTCCGTCAACTGGGCGCTGGTGCTGGTCGACGCCTTGAAGCGCGACGAATTCCGCGCCTTCTTCCAGCGCGTCACGCCACTGGCCGCGGCCGCCGATGGCCGCGCGCATGGGCTGCACATCGAGACGCTGATCCGCCTGTGGGATCCGCGCCGCCAGAAGCTGGTGCTGCCGGGCCTGTTCATCGCGCCGGCCGAGCGCTACCACCTGATCGGCGCCCTGGACCGCTGGATGATCCGCGAGGTCGTCAAGCTGCTGGGCAGCATGCCCGAGGTGCACGACCGCATCGACCAGGTGGCGATCAACCTGTCGGCGGTCTCGATCCGCGAGCCGGGGCTGGTGCAGTACGTGGCCGATACGCTGCGCGAGTTCGGCGTGCCCGGCCGCATGATGTGCTTCGAGATCACCGAGACCGAGGCCATCGTCAACCTGCAGAGCGCCGGCGAGTTCATGCATGCGCTGCATCGGCTGGGCTGCCGCTTCGCGCTCGATGACTTCGGTTCCGGCTTCGCCTCGTTCACCTACATGCGCCAGCTGCCGTTCGACACGATCAAGATCGACGGCATGTTCGTGCGCGACATGGACGCCGACGTCGTGCATGGCGGCATGGTGCGTTCGATGACGGAGATGGCACGCCTGCTGAACAAGCCGGTGGTGGCGGAGTTCGTCGAGACCGAGGCCGTGGCCGGGCTGCTGCGCGAACTGGGCGTCGACTGGGCCCAGGGCTTTCTCTATCACGTGCCCGAAGCGCTGACGGTGGACGCGCTGCGAGCGAGCCTGCCGGCGCCCGCGCCGGCGCAGGCGGCCGCAGGGCCTTCGGCGTCATCAGCGCTGGCCTAGCCTTCGGACCGCGCTCCGACCGATCGCCGTCATTCCGCGCGCAGTCGCGGAATCCACCCCTGGGACGACGCATGGGCCAGCGGGGATCCTGCGACTTCGCGCAGGATGACACGCACGGGCTTGCGTCTCAGACGTTCGAAATGCCCGCCGCCACATGCCCGGACGGCACATGGCTGGCGGCATTCTCGACGTGCCGCGTCTGGTCGTCGAAGAAGAAATCCGGCTCGAACTCGCGCAGGAACTCGCCCTTGGGCAGGCCGCCCAGGAACATCGCCTCGTCGACCTCGATGTCCCATTCCATCAGCGTGCGGATCGCGCGCTCGTGCGCGGGCGCGCTGCGCGCCGTCACGAGCGCGGTGCGCACCTTCATCGCGTCGGTGGACGAGCGTTGCAGCAGTTGCAGCGCCTGCAGCAGCGGCTTGAATGGCCCCGCCGCCAGCGGTGTGGTGGACTTGGAAAGCTCGTGCGCCTGGAACGCGTCCAGCCCTTGCGCCTGGAACACGCGCTCGGCCTCGTCGGAGAACAGCACGGCATCGCCGTCGAACGCGATGCGCACCTCGTTGGGGTAGGCGGCGGAAGCGAGGGCGGAGTGCGGGTACACGCGCGCGGCCGGCACTCCGGCCTCGAGCGCCGAGCGCACGTCGTCTTCATTGGTGGACAGGAACAGGTGCGCGCGCAACGGACGCAGGTAGCGCCAGGGGCTGCGTCCGCGCGTGAAGACGCCGCGCTCGATGGACAGCCCGTAGTGCTTGGCGGAACGGAACGCGCGCATGCCCGAGACCGGGTCGTTGCGCGACAGGATCACGACCTCGACGCGCGGCGCCGGATCGCGGAACTGCAGCAGCTTGCGCACCAGCGAGAACGCGACGCCAGGGCGCGCCGGCACGTCCAGGCGCTCCAGCTGCACCTGCATGTAGGCGCGGTCGTCGTTGCCTTCGAAGACGCGGTTCTCCTCTTCGAAGTCGAACAGCGCGCGTGAGGAGATGGCGACGACGAGTCGCCCGTCGAGGGTCGTTGGCATGGAAGGATCATAGGCGCGCCGCTGGCTCACCCGGTGAGCCGGAGGGGCCGATAAGTCGTCATCCTGCGCGCGGTCGCAGGATGACTGGGACTTGGAAGGCGCGAGCGTCTCAGTGGGTGAAGCCGATCTTGGCGCGACGGGCGTTGCCGATAGGCAGATCGTCCAGCCGGATCGCGTCGCAGCCCGCCAGCCGCGCATTGCCGAAGCCCGTCATCAGCGCCCGCCGCATCTCGCGCGGCGCCAGTTCGGCCAGGCGATCGAGCACGTCGGCGTGCGGTGCGGGATCGAAGCGCTGGCCCCAGTCATGGTCGGCGCGGATCTCGGCGTACAGGCGCTGGGCGATGGCGCGCGCGGCGGCGTGGTCGGGCGCCTGCACCTGGTAGACGTTCATGCGGTTCAGGATCGGGTCGGGGATGGCGCGCTCGTCGTTGGCGGTGGCCACCCAGATCACCTGGCTGGCGTCGATCGGCACCTCGGCGAATTCGTCGGTGAAGGCCTCCGCGGTGTCGTGTTCCATCAGGCCGTAAAGCGCGCCCAGCGGGTCGTAGGCGTGCTCGCCGCGGGCCTTGTCGATCTCGTCGACCACCATCACCGGGTTGGCGTATTGCCCATCCACCAGCGTCTCGAACACCTTGCCCGGACGCGCGCCCTTCCATTGGCTGGACGCGCCGCTCAGCACCCAGCCGGCGGTCAGCGAGCTCATCGAGATGAAGCCCATGCCGGTGCCCAGCAGCTCGGCGATCTCGCGCGCGAAGTGCGTCTTGCCGACGCCGGGCGGCCCGAGCAGCAGGATGGGCATGATCTCGAGGGCGTCGCGGCTGTCCTGGCACAGCGCGATCTGGCGCTTGACGTCGTCCAGCGCGTCATGGAAGTTGGGCAGCTCGTCGTACAGGTGGTCCATGGCCGGCAGGCCGGCCGGCTTGACCTGGAAGCGGTCGGCGCCCTTTTCGAGCATGCGCTCGTAGGTGCTGCGCAGGTGCTCGTGCTCCTGTTGCTGCTGCAGCTTGGCCAGGCGCTGGGTGACGGCGTCGAGCCGGTACAGCGATCGCATGCGTGCGATCGGGATCCGCGGGGCGCGGGCCTCGGTGGACGGGTCGTTCGCTGCAGCCAAGTTGACCTCCGACGTGGTTTCGAGAGCGGTCCGTCCCATTGAAGCAGACACGGCGGCTGCTCGGCGCGTCGAACAACGGGGTGGACGACCCTTTGTTGCGTTTCAGCAATCCACGTGCCGCGCTGTCGAGCTCACGTCCCGTGACGTGGATCACGGTCGCGCGCCCGGCAGCGCATCCGAATGGCCGTCGTTCGCGTAATCCCCATGTCGGCGGTCCTTTTCGGAGCGCCGCTCTCCGATCTCATGGAACCTCAGCCCAAAGCCCCGCCGAATCCCGGTTCATGCCGCTTGCGCAAATGCGCGACCGCGCGGCACACTCGGCCGCGACTGTCGTGCATGCCGGAACAACCAGGAAATCCTTTCGTGAAAGTGATCCCCTCATGACTGCGGCCGCCCTGAAAGGCGCGGACGAACTGGAAGGCCGCCTGCGCGACTGGCTGGCGCGCTGCGCACTGGGCGACCGCCAGGCCTTTCGCCAGCTGTACGAGGCCACGTCGCCGCGGCTGCTGGGCGTCGTCGCGCAACTGGTGGGCCGCGGCGCGCTCGCCGAGGACCTGCTGCAGGACGTCTACGTGCGCATCTGGAAGGCCGCTGGCCAGTACCGAGCCGGCGCCGGCTCGCCGATGGCGTGGAGGGCCGCGGCCGCGCGCTACCGGGCCATCGACCACCTGCGCTCGCGTGGGGCGCGTCCCGAGGTCGCCATCGCCGACCTG
>JBJMWF010000259.1:0-23443 GCA_045810265.1 Vitreoscilla sp.
AGCAGCGAACGCGCCTACCTGCTGGCCGTGATCGTGCCGCACGAGTCGCTCGGACCGGACGCCGGCGCGCCCGGCGTCAAGGACAGGCTGCGCGAGGCGATCAAGCAGGTCGCCGCGAGCGCCGGGCTGCCGGCGTGCGAGGTGCCGCGCGATTTCCTGGTCGAGACGGAACCCTTTGGCATCGACAACGGCCTTCTCACGACGGTGGGCAAGCTGCGCCGGCCGGCACTGAAGGAACGCTATGGCGCGCGGCTCGAGCAACTCTATGCGGAGATCGCGCAGGGGCAGGCCGACGAACTGCACGCGCTGCGGCAGGACGGCGCCGCGGCTCCGGTTCTGGAGACGATAGGCCGCGCGGTCAAGGCCACGCTGGGCATCTCCGGCGCGCTGCTCAAACCGCAGATGAGCTTCCAGGGCCTGGGCGGCGATTCGCTGTCTGCCCTGTCGTTCTCGATGCTGCTCGAGGAGATCTTCGGCGTCGACGTGCCGGTCGGCGTGGTGATCAGTCCCACCAGCAGCCTGCAGCGGCTGGCGGATCACATCCAGGCCGCGCGGTGCGGCGGCTCGAATCGACCGAGCTTCGCAGCCGTGCACGGCCGCGATCCCTCTTGCGTGCGCGCCAGCGACCTGACGCTGGACAAGTTCATCGACGCGCGCACGCTGGCCGGCGCGCGCGCGCTCGCACCGGCCAGCGCCGACGTGCGCACCGTCCTGCTGACCGGCGCCAACGGCTTTCTCGGCCGCTTCCTGTGCCTGGAATGGCTGGAGAGGCTGGCTCGCGTCGGCGGCCGGCTGGTATGCATCGCGCGCGGCCACGACTCGGCATCGGCCAGACAGCGCATTGCCAGCGTCCTGGACAGCGGCGACGACGCCCTGAAGCGACGCTTCGAGACCCTGGCGGCCCGGCATCTGGAGGTGCTTGCCGGCGACATCGGCGAGCCGGACCTGGGCCTGGATCCGGTCACCTGGACGCGGCTGGCCGCCAGCGTCGACCTGATCGTCCACCCGGCCGCGCTGGTCAATCACGTGCTGCCCTACAACCAGCTGTTCGGCCCCAACGTGGTCGGCACCGCGGAACTGATCCGACTGGCGCTCACCACGCGCCTGAAGCCCTTCGACTTCGTCTCCACGGTGGCCGCGGCCACGCGTGGCCAGGGCGCCTGCGTCGACGAGGACGCGGACATCCGCATCGCCAGCCCGCATCGGGAGCTCGACGCCCGTTATGCCAGCGGCTACGGCACCAGCAAGTGGGCGGGCGAAGTGCTGCTGCGCGAGGCGCACGAGCATTGCGGGCTGCCGGTCACCGTCTTCCGCTCCGACATGATCCTGGCGCACAGTCGCTACGTCGGCCAGCTGAACGTGCCCGACATGTTCACGCGCCTGGTCTTCAGCCTCGTCGCCAGTGGGCTCGCGCCGCGATCGTTCTATGCCGCGGACAGCGACGGAAGGCGCGCCCGGGCGCATTACGACGGGCTGCCGGTGGACTTCACCGCCGAGGCGATCGCCGCGCTCGGCTCCCGCGAGGGCGGCGGTTTCCGCACCTACCACGTGGCCAATCCGCATGACGACGGCATCTCGCTGGACGACTTCGTCGACTGGCTGATCGAGGCCGGCCACCCGATCCAGCGCATCGAGGATCACGCGACGTGGCTGACGCGCTTCGAGGCGGCCCTGCGCGCGCTGCCCGAGGCCCGGCGCCAGCACTCGTCGCTGGCCTTGCTGCATGCGTTCGCGCGTCCCGCGCCGGCCGCGGGCGGCTCGCAGGTTCCGGCCGATCGATTCCACGCCGCGGTGCGCGCGCTGGGCATCGGGCCGGACGGCGACATCCCCCATCTGACGCCGGCGCTGGTGCGCAAGTACGTCGCGGACCTGCGGCGGCTCGAGCTGGTCTGAGGGCTGGCCGAGACGCTATCGCGCATCGCGCGGCGATATTGATATCTGAACGACGTTCACAATATCACATTATTGAACCTCAAAAGTGCAGCACATCTGGCGATAGCCATGGGGTGCGTATCGATATCTTTCCTGTCATGGGCCAGGTGCCGGACAGGACTGCGAAATCGACACGACCCATCCCCATCGCAACCCGGGCCGCAAGCCCACAGGAGACGTCTGCATGAACCATCGGATATCAATGTTGGCCGCCGCCGCGTGGCTGTGCGTCGGCCCTCTCGCGGCACATGCCCAGGACGGGCCCAGCTGGAAATTCAGCGGCTTCGGAACCGTCGACCTCGTGCATTCGACGGAGCGCAAGGCCGACTACGTGGCCTCGCTGGCCCAACCCGATGGCGTCGGCGCCACCTCCGCCTGGAGCCTGGGCATCGACTCCAAGCTCGGCGCGCAGGTCGACGCGCAATTCAGCCCACAATGGTCTGCGTCGGTACAGGCGTTGACGCGGCACCAATGGGACAAGTCGTACACGCCGGAGCTCTCGCTGGGCTTCGTCAAGTGGGCCACGAGCGCCGGCGTCGACCTGCGCCTGGGCCGCATGCCTTACGCCGCGTTCGTCGTCTCGGACTATCGCAACATCGGCTACTCGCAGCCCTGGGTGCGGCCGCCGCTGGAGGTGTACAGCCTGAGCCTGGACCATGTGGACGGGCTGGACGCCACCTGGCGCACCAGCGTCGGCGACCTGGGCCTGAAGCTGCAGGCGCTGGCCGGCCGCACGAAGCAGGAACTCGCGGTCGGAACCGTGACCGGACGGCGCATCGTGGGCGGGAACCTGACGGCCGACATGGGCGCCGTGACCGCCCGGGTCAGCATGCTGCACATCGGTGAGCTGTCGGTCAGTTCGCCCACCCTCAACGGCGTGTTCGGCCTGGTCCGAAACGGTGTTCCGGCTGGAATGTTGTTCGCCGGTTCGCCCGCGATTCCTGCGAATCCGTCCGAGGCCGATGCCTACGAATACAAGAACCGGCCGTCCGACTACATCAGCCTGGGCCTGGGCTACGACCCGGGCGACTGGTTCGTGACCAGCGAGTACGGCCATGTGCAGCGCGTCTCGTTCGGCGCGGCCGCCAGGGAGTTCTACGTCACCGGCGGCGTGCGCCTGGGCACCTGGACGCCCTACGTCAACGTGGCACAACTCAGGCACACCGGCAAGCTCACCAGCACCAGCCCGCTGCTGCAGGCGGTGATCGACGGCAGCAACGCGACGGACCAGAAGTCGGCCAGCCTGGGATTGCGCTGGGACTTCGCCAAGAGCGCGGACGCGAAGCTGCAGCTCGACCGGATGTCGAACGGCCCCGGCTCGAAGGGCCTGCTGATCGATCCGCGTGCGGGCTTCGTGGCTGGAAGGCGCTACAGCGTCCTCTCGCTGGCCGTCGATTTCGTGTTCTGAGGAGGCGATGATGATCAAACCAATCCATGGATTCAACGGCGTCACGCGTCGCCTTCTTGCCGGCGCGCTGATCTGCGTGCCGATGTTCGCGCAGGCCGGCATCGCGGTCGTGGTCGGGGCCAGCAGCCCGGCGGCCAAGCTCAGCGCGGAGCAGGTGGCGCAGTTGTTCCTCGCCAAGACGAGTGCGCTGCCCGGCGCGGGCCAGGCCGTGCTCATCGACCAGTCCGAAGGCGCGGCGGTGCGCGATGCGTTCTACGTCCAGGTCACGGGCAAGAGCGCGGCGCAGGTCAAGGCCTTGTGGTCGCGCCTGGTCTTCAGCGGCGCGGCGCAGCTGCCGCAGGCGCTGGCCAGCGGCGGAGACGTCAAGAAGTTCGTGAGCGGCAACGCCAACGCCATCGGCTACATCGATGCCTCGGAAGTGGATGCGTCGGTCAAGGTCCTCCTCACGATCAACTGAGCGCGGCGGCTGGCCGCGGAAGGAACGCAAAATGAATTTTCGATCGAAGATGTGGGCGATTCCTGTCGCGGCAGCCTGCCTGCTTGGATTGGGACTGGTCGTCACCACCGTCCTGGGCCGGCGCACGAACGCCGAGGTGGAGCAGCTGCAGTTCGTCAGCTATCCCTATCTGGAGCAGGTGCTGCGCATCGACCGCGGCGTCGACAGCATGCGCTCGGCGCTGCAGTCGGCGGCCTCCGAGGGCGACGCCGACAAGCTCGAGGAGGCCGCGGCCCAGGCCGCGCGCATCGCCGAGATGCTGGCCAAGGCGGCGGCGCTGCCCGATCACAAGGCGCAGGTCGACACGCTGGCCCAGGCCTTCAAGGACTGGAGCGAGGTCGGCATCGCCGCCACCCGCACGCTGCTCGCCAAGCAGCCCGCGACATCGGCGCTGGCCCAGATGCAGGTCGCGCAGAAGAAGATGGCGGCCGGCCTCAAGGCGCAGGAGGACGCGGCGCGCAGCGCGGTCGACCAGGGCTTTGCCACGATCTCCGAGAGCCGGCGGCGCAGCGAATGGACCAACGTCGCCGTGGCGCTCGTCGCCATGCTGGGCCTGGGCCTGGCCGCGCGCGGCGTGGTGGCCTCGGTCTGGCGCGATCTTGGCGGCGAGCCGGCGACCCTGCGCGATCGCGTGCGGCGCGTCGCCGACGGCGACCTGACGACGGCCATCGTCGTCGCCGCGAACGACAGCGGATCGCTCAACGCGTCGGTGGCCGCCATGACGCAGCGCCTGCGCGAGGCGGTGTGCCAGATCCGCGGTGCCAGCGATTCGATCTCGACGGCCTCGGGCGAGATCGCGGCCGGCAACCAGGATCTGAGCGCCCGCACCGAGGACACCGCCGCCAACCTGCAGCGCGCCGCCAGCGAGCTGGAGCAGATCACCGGGTCCGTGCGTGGCAGCGCTGAAGCTGCCCAGCAGGCGAACCGTCTGGCGATCGCCGCCACGACCGCGGCGCAGCATGGCGGCGACATCGTCTCGTCAGTGGTCGAGAGCATGGCGGCGATCAGCCGCGCCTCCGGCGAGATCGGCGAGATCATCGGCGTCATCGACGGCATCGCCTTCCAGACCAACATCCTGGCGCTCAACGCCGCGGTGGAAGCCGCGCGGGCCGGTGAGCAGGGCCGCGGCTTCGCCGTGGTGGCGGCCGAAGTGCGCAGCCTGGCGCAGCGCAGCGCCCGTGCGGCGCGCGAGATCAAGACGCTGGTCGAGGTCTCGGGCAGCAAGGTCGAAAGCGGCACGCGCCTGGTGACCGAATCGGGCGTGGCCATGCAGGAGATCGTCGCCGGCGTGCGGCGAGTGGGCGACATCATCGGCGAGATCGACGCCGCCATGGCGCTGCAGTCCGGCGGCATCGAGCAGGTCAATCGGGCAGTCGCCCAGCTCGAACAGATGACGCAGCAGAACGCGGCGCTGGTCGAACAATCTGCCGCCGCGGCCTTCAGCCTGAGCACGCAGGCCGTGGAGCTGGTCGGCTCGGTGGCGGCGTTCCGGGTGGATACCGCGGACGCCGCCTGAACTGGCGCAGCGGGCCGCGCCCGATCAGGGCGTGGTCGCCGCCGCCGGCGCGCGCGGCTGCAGCAACCGGTGGACGTCGGCGAGGAAGCGGTCGCAATCGAGCGGCTTGGTCCAGTACTCCAGGACGCCCGCCTCGCGCGCCTGCGACACCGCCTCGGGCATCGCGCTGGCCGACAGCGCGACCACCGCCAGATCGCGCGTCGCCGCGTCCGAGCGCAGGCAATGCAGCACGGCCAGGCCATCCATGTCGGGCAGCTGCATGTCCAGCAGCACGAGGTCGGGGCGCAGCGACCGGGTCAGCTCGATGCCGCTCCTGCCGTCCTCGGCCTGCACCAGGTGCACGCCGCTCCAGCGTGCCAGCAGGTGTTCCACCAGCAGCAGGTTGACCGGGTTGTCCTCGATGTAGAGGACGACGCCGGACGGTGGCGCGGCGTCGTCGACCAGGCCGCTCGCCGCCGGCCCGATCGCGGCCGCGAGCGGCGCCGCCTCGCGCGCGGCAGCGGGCGCGTGGGCCGGCAGCGTGATGCGCACCCGCGTTCCGCGTCCGATCTCGCTGTCGACGTCCAGCCGGCCCTGCATCAGCCGCACCAGCTGGCGTGTCAGCGCCAGCCCGATGCCGGTTCCCTCGACGCCGCCGCGCTCGCGGCCCAGGCGGTTGAAAGGCTCGTACAAGTGGGCCAGCTGGTCGGGTGTCATGCCGATGCCGTCGTCGATGACGTCGATCAGGACGTCGGCGCCATCCGGCGAGATCGCCGTCACCACGCGCACCGTGCCGCCCGGCCGGTTGTACTTGACGGCGTTGGACAACAGGTTGATGAGCACCTGGCGCAGGCGCATCGGATCGGCCAGCACCCATGCCGGCGATCCGCTGTGCTGCGGCGCGACCAATGCCACGCCCTGCGCTTGCCCCAGGGGCGCCGACAGGCTCAGGGAGTCCTCCAGCAAGGGCGCCAGTGCCAGGGCCTGGGGCTGCACCATCATCTGGCCGGTCTCGATGCGCGAGACGTCGAGCACGTCGTTGATCAGGCCCAGCAGGTGCCAGCCGGCATGGTGGATGTGTTCGACCTGCACCAGCTCCTGCGGCGTCAGCCGTTCATGCGCCTCGCTGCGCAGCAGCTGCGAGAAGCCGAGGACGGCGTTCAAGGGCGTGCGCAGCTCATGGCTCATGCGCCACAGGAACTCGGTCTTGGCGCGGTTGGACGCCTCGGCCGCCTGGCGCGCGGTCGCTTCCGCCTCCGCCTTCTTGCGCTCGGTCAGATCGAGCACGAAGGCCACGCCGTTCTCGGTCGAATCCTGCAGCAGGGCGGCGCCGATGAGCACGGGGATCAGGCGGCCGTCCTTGTGGATGAACTCCTTTTCGTACGGGGCGCAGGTGCCGGTGCGGCGAAGATCGGCCGCCGCGCGCGCGTCGGCCTCGATGTAGGCCTTGGGCGACATGCCGCTCCACACCACCTCGCCCGAGCGCAGCTCTTCCTTGCCGTAGCCGAACAGGCCCAGGAACGCGCCGTTGGCGTCGGTGATGTGGCCATCGAAGTTCCAGAAGAAGATGCCGATGATGTTGGATTCGACCAGGCGTTCGATGCGCGAGAGGCTGTCGCGCAGCCGGCCCTCGCTGCGCTGCATGTTCCGGTGCATCTGCATGTTGGTCACGCCGCTGGCCAGGCGCCGGCCGATCTCCTGGAACAGCAACTGCTCGTCTCCGGTCCAGCGGCGCGCGCCTGAGCACTGGTGCAGGCCGAACATGTAGGGCCTGTCGAATTGCGGATAGATCGCCATGGCCAGGCAGGAGCGGACGCCGAACTTCTCGAGCGCGTCGCCGGGCAGCGGCTGGGCCAGGCCGGGGCCGAACGTCACCGGGCCGTGCGCCGCCAGCACCGCCCGGCACATGGCCAGCATCTCGGGGTCCACCGGCAGTTCAACGTCCGGCGTCGGGAACTTCGGAAACCCGGGTCGGGTGCGCTCGGTCGGCACCTTCCAGCGGTCGGTCGACGGATCGCAGGGGTAGGCGAGCCAGGCGCGGTCGCACTCGAAGATGGACAGCACCACGTCCAGCACGTTGCCCGTCATCTGCTCCAGATCGCTGGTCGACTGCGTGGCCTGGTTGATGCGGTCCATGCTGGCGAAGAAATGCAGGGTCGCCTGGCGCTGCTGCTCCAGGCGCGCGTGCTCGGCCCGGGCGCGCAGCACCGTGATGCCGATCGCCAGGTTGCCCGCCAGCTCGTCGAGCACCGCCACCTCCTCCGCGTCGAAGGCATCGACCTCGCTCGAGTGGATCGCCAGCACCCCGAAGGCTTCGCCGTCGCTTTTCAGAGGCAAGGCGACCACCGAGCGATAACCGCGCCGGGCCGCTTCCTTGCGCCAACGCGCGCACTTGGGGTCGTTCGCGATGTCGCGCGTGATGCTCGGTTGGCCGGTGCGTATTGCGGTGCCGCCGGGGCCGCGCCCGTACTCGCTGTCCTCCGCCCAGCTCACGATGGCGGGACGGATGAAAGCCATTTCGGAGCCGCCGTACGCCACGGGCCGCCAGGTGCGGGCTTCGTTCCGTTCGGCGAACGCGACGATCGCCAACCGATAGCCCCCTTCATCGACGGCGATGCGGCAGACTTCCTGCAGGAGGGTCTCCTCGTCGACCGGATGGATCAGGGCCCGGTTGGCGCTGCGCAGGATGCGCAAGGCGCGGTTCGTCCGGGCCAGTTCGCGCTCGGACGGCGAGGGCTGTCCGGGGTCTGGATCGATGGTCGAACCGGGACGTTCAGACATGATGTCGTCGCCGCGAGGGCTTGCTCGTGTCCAGCAGTCGAAGGCGGGTTCCCATTGAAACTGCTCGCAGGGTGATTGTCGACCCGTATCGGATTCGATGCCAGTGGCGAGCCGGGGACGTCGGCGGGGCGGGTTCCGGCGGCGCGGTGGGAGCCTGGCGGGGGTCACGGCTGGCCACCGGGTCGGATGCCGCAGCGCAGCAATGCGCGCAGATCCGCCTTGCGCACCTTGCCCGAGGCAGTGCGCGGCAGTTCATCGACCACGACCAGGCGCTCGGGCGTCTTCTGGCGCGCGATGCCCGCGGCGGCGAAGTAGCGCTGCACGGCGTCCAGGTCGAGCAGCGCCTGGTGATCGAGCACGACGAAGGCGCAGACCCGCTCGCCGTAGCGCGGATCGGGTTCGGCCACCACCGCCACGTCGCGCACGGCCCGGTGCCGGGCGAGCACGCGCTCGACCTCCTGCGACGAGATGTTCTCGCCGCCACGGATCACGATGTCCTTCTTGCGATCGGTCAGCGTCAGGCAGCCGCAGGCGTCCAGCCGACCGATGTCGCCGGTGCGGAACCAGCCGTCGGCCGTGAAGGCCTGCGCGTCCAGGTTGGCGTCGGTGTAGCCGATGAACAGCTCGGGACCCGTCGTGAGGATCTCGCCCTGGGCGCCCACCGGCAGGTCGCGCTCGAGTTCGTCGACGACGCGCACCCGCGTTCCCGGTTGCAGCCGGCCGTCGGTCTGCGCGCGCTGCGCCAGCGGCATGTCACGCCAGCCGACGCTGACGGTGGAGTGCTCGGTCAGTCCGTAGCTGCGGCTGCCCGCGAAGCCGGCGCGGTCGGCGGCCTCCACGTGTTCGGGCGTCACGCCGGTGCCGCCCATGCTGTACGACGCCAGCGAGGACAGGTCACGCGAGTGGCGGCGCGCCGCGTCCAGCAGGCCCTGCAGGTGGAAAGGCGTGCCGCCGGACAGCCGTACCCGGTGGCGTTCGACCAGTTCGGCCGCCAGGGCGGGATCCCAGCGGTCCATGAACACCATGTCGGTGCCGGTGACGAAGGGCCGCAGCAGGAAGTTGAAGCCGGCGACGTGGCCTGCCGGGAACGGCGTGAGGTAGGGGCCGTCGCCATCGACGAAGGGGATCGACCACTCGGCGCCGACCGTCCGGTGGGTGTGCCGGACGCCCTTGGGTTCGGCCGTGGTGCCGGAGGTGTAGAGCAGCAGGCAGACGTCGTCGGGCGAGGGCGGCTCTTCGTCCGCCGCGGCGGGCGCCTGGTCGCCCAGGGCGGCGAGGGCCGCGACCGCGCGCAGCGTGATGCCGCCCTGCGGCGTGCGATCGCCCAGCACGATGACGCGCTCGAGATCCGGCAGCTGCCCCAGCGCTTCGACGCGCGCCAGGAAGTCGATGCCGCGCCAGCGCTCGGGCACGCACAGGAAGCGGGCGCGCGAATTACGCAGGATGAAGCCAACTTCGGACGGGCCGTAGATGTGGACGATGGGCACCAGCACCGCGCCGATCTCGAGGGCGGCCAGGTACAGCACGGCGGTCTCGCGCGAGGTCGGCAGCTGCAGCGCGATGGCATCGCCGCGGCGCAGCCCGATCGACCGCAGGCCGCGCGCCAGGTGGCTGGCCGCCGCGACCAGCTCGCCGGCCGCGCTGCTGCAGGCGCCCGCCTCGGTGTAGAAGTGCAGGCGGGTGCTGGGCCGAGCCTGCGCGGCGCGAGCCAGCAGCCCGCTCAGCGCGACATCCGGGCTCCACGCCGACATTGAAGTCGCCCCGGCTCGCATGGCATCGCCCTCAGTCGGGCAGCGCGGGTTGCCGCTGGCCGGCCAGCAACGCGCGCAGCACGCCGACCAGCGCCAGTGGCTGGTCCAGCATCAGGTGGTGCCCTGCGCGCGGCATGGTGATCGGGCCGCGGCCGCGTCGCAGTGCGCCGGCGATGCGCAGCGCTCGCTCGGCGGAGACGACCGCGCTGGCTTCCGCATGCACGTAGTCGACCGGCAGGTCCGCGCGACCCAGCAAGTCGGGGTCGATCGCGTCGGGCCGGTACTGCCTGAGCGCGGGATCGAAGCACCAGGTCCAGCCGGCCTCGACCTGCCGCAGCGAATGCTCCGCCACGTGTTCGAGCAGGCCGGGCTCGCAACGCTGCGGCGGCAGCAGGCGAAAGCGCGCCAGCGTCGTTTCCCGCTCTGGCGTGGGCTCCGGCGCCGGGCTGTAGGTGTAGGTCGTGAGCTGGTCGCCCGGAAATTTCGCGAACGAGTCGAGCACGATCGCATGGCCGATCGCCTGCGGAATCAGCGCGCAGGCCTGCAGCAGCCGCGCGCCGCCGAAGCTGTGGCCGATCACCGTGCTGGCCGGCGTGCCGGTCACGCGGATCGCCTCGAGCACGGCCGCCAGGTCGTCGACGAAGCAGTCGGCCGAGTAGCTCGCGCGGTGGCCGCTCCGGCCCATGCCCGAGAAGTCGAGCGCGAACACCCGATGGTGCTGGGTGAAGAAGGGCGCGATGAAATCCCACCAGTGGCTGTGGCCCAGGAAGCCGTGCGCGAACAGCAGCGCGGGCTTGCTGGTGTCGTCGCTATTCCAGGCGGCGTAGTGGATGCGCGTGCCGGCGGAGTCGGTGAAATGCGACGTCCGGGCTTGCGCCAGGGCCCAGGAGAGCCACTCGGGCCGGGCAGCGGTGTCCATGGCGGTCAACTGACCTGGAACCCGCCGTCCACCGCGAGCAGCTGCCCCGTGACGAGGCGCGAGGCCGGGCTGGCGAAGAACAGCGCGGCCATCGCGATGTCCTCGGGATCGCCCATCTTGCCCAGCGGGATGCGGCCGGGCCCCATGATCGGTCCCTTGAGCTCGATGTTGGCGCCGGCCGCCTTGGCGCCTGGCGTCAGCACGCCTCCGGGCAGCACGGCGTTGACGCGGATGTTGTCGGCCGCGAACTCCAGCGCCGTCGTCTTGGTCAGGCTGTTCACGCCGGCCTTGGACGCGTTGTAGGTGGCGTTGTGATAGACCACCGCCTGCATCGACGAGACGGACGAGATGTTGACGATCGCGCCGCCGCTGCCCTGCGCCTTCATGCGCTTGATGCCCTCGCGCAGGCACAGGAAGGTGCCGCGCAGGTTGACGCTGTGCAGCTTGTCCCAGAAGTCGGCCTCGACCTCGAGGAAGGGCCGCTTGGGGAAGATGGCGGCGTTGTTGACCAGCACGTCCAGCGTGCCGAACTCGGACAGCGCGCGATCCATCATCGCGGCCACCTGGGCGTCCTGCGACACGTCGGCCGCGACGGCGATGGCGCGTCCGCCGGCGCTGCGGATGCCGTCGGCCACGGTCTCGGCCGCATCGGCCTGGATGTCCGCGACCACGATGTTGGCCCCCGCGCGCGCGAAGAGTTCGGCGATGGCCTGGCCGATGCCGCCGCCGGCACCGGTGACGACGGCGGTCTTGCCGCGCAGGCCCAGCGGGCCGCCGGTGAGGGTGTTCTCGGTCATGTTGTCTCCTTGTCCTTGGTCTCGTTGCGGGATGTCAGCGCTTGCGCATCGCATCCCATTGGTCGTCGCTCCACTCCTGCATGGCGCGGAAGGTCGGGCCGCCGGCACCCTGCATCCAGCGTCCGCCGTCGATCACGATCAGGTCGCCCGTGACGTAGCCCGAGCCGTCGGCGGCCAGGTAGGCATAGAGGTCGCACAGCTCGCGGTGATGGCCGAAACGGCGCAGCGGGACGCCGCGTTCCTGCGGTTCCACCTGGCTGCCGGGCGGGTAGAGCCGCTCCCACGCACCTTCGGTGGGGAACAGCCCGGGCGCGACGCAGTTCAGGCGGATGCCCTTGGGGCCCCACTCGACGGCCAGGCTGCGCGTCATCGCCAGCACCCCGGCCTTGGCGGCGGCCGAGGCGGCGGTGAAGGCCTGGCCAGTGATGACCGGCGCGGAGACGGTGCTGATGACGTTGCCGGCCCGGCCATGCTCGATCCAGCGGCGTCCGGCGGCGATCGTGCAATAGAAGCTGCCGTGCAGCACGATGTCCAGCACGGCGTCGACGGCGCGCGGCGAGAGCTTGTCGGTGCGTGCGATGAAGTTGGCGGCGGCGTTGTTGACGAGCGTGTCGAGCGGCCCGCGGCGCCAGATCGCGTCCATCATGGCTTCGACCTGGTCGGCCTCGCGCACGTCGCAGGCCAGCGTCTCGATGCTGGCGCCGGGCAGGGCGGCGCGCAGTTCGTCGGCCGTGGCGGCCAGCACCTCCAGGCGCCGGCCGCAGATCACCAGCTGCGCGCCGAGCTCCAGGTAGCGCCGGACTATGCTCTTGCCCAGGCCGGTGCCGCCGCCGGTGATGAGGATTCGCTTGCCCGCGAGCAGGTCGGTCTGGAACATCGATGGTCTCCCGTTCACCGGCCGACGAACTTGGCCGTGCGCTTCTCGACGAACGACTTGCGGCCTTCGGCCGCGTCCTCGGTCGCATAGAGTTGCGTGTTCATGGCCGTCGCATGCGTGGCCGCATGCATCCAGCCCTGGCCCAGCGCGAGGCGCGCGTTGGCGATCGTCGCCTGCACCGCCAGCGGCGCCTGCTCGGCCACGCGCTGCGCGTAGGCGAGGGCGCGCTCGAACTGCTGGCCGGCGGGCACCACCTCCTGCACCAGCCCGATGCGCAGTGCCTCGGCACTGTCGAACTCGTCGCCGGTGAGCAGCCACTTCATCGCGTTGCCCCAGCCGGCGCGCTCGACGAAGCGGAAGCTGCCGCCGTAACCGGGCATGATCCCGCGCTTGACCTCGAGCTGCGAGAAGCGGCAATCGTCGGCAGCGAAGACGACGTCGGCCGCCAGCATCAGCTCGATGGCGATCGTGAAGCACAGGCCCTGCATGGCGGCGACGACGGGCTTCTTGCGATACGGCTCGCGCATCTGCCCCGGGTCCACCAGCTGCAGCGGGACGTAAGGCGTGCCGGACTTGCGGTATTCGGCCATCAGCGGCAGGTCGACGCCGGCCGAGAAGTGGTCGCCCTTGGCGTACAGCAGGCCGACGAACAGGTCGGGCGAGTTCTCCAGCCGCGTGTAGGCCTCGCCCAGCTCGCGGAACATGCGCGGCGTGAAGCCGTTGCGCTTCTCGATGCGATCCACGCCCATCAGCAGCACGGGCCCGCGCTGTTCGACGACGATCTGTCCTTCGGGGTGTCTTTCGGTCACAGCAGTTCTCCATAGCGCTCGACATGGTGTTCGGAGTCACCCCAGCTCATGTCGATGGCAGTCAGTCGTTTGAAATAGTGGCCACAGGCCATCTCGTCGGTCATGCCCATGCCGCCATGCAGCTGCGTCGCCTGCTGCCCGACGAAGCGGCCGGACTTGCCGGCCATCGCCTTGGCCGCGGACGCAGCGCCGCGGCGTTGCGCCGCGTCCGCCGAATCGACGCGCGCCGCCGCCATCAGCGCGAGGGCGCGCGCCTGTTCGACGGCGATGCGCATGTCGGCCGCGCGGTGCTGCAAGGCCTGGAAGCTGCCGATGGCCTGGCCGAACTGCCGCCGCGTGGCCAGGTGCTCGCAGGTGAGCTCGGTGAGCCGGTCCATCGCGCCGACCGCCTCGGCGGCGAGTGCGGCCAGGCCCTGGTCGACCGCCCACTCGGCCAGCGGCAATCCCCGGTTGACTTCGCCGATCACGTCGGCGTCGGACACGCGCACGCCGTTGAACCGGATCTCGGCGGCGCGCTGGCCGTCGATGGTCGGGAACCCCATGCGCTTGACGCCGGCGGCCTCGGCATCGACCAGCAGCAGCGTGATGCCGTCGGGCCAGCCCGGCGTGGCCGGCGTGCGTGCGGTGACGATGAGCTTGTCGGCGCTGTCGCCATGCAGCACCACGGCCTTGGTGCCGTGCAGCAGCCAGCCGCCGGCGGTGCGCTGCGCGGTCGTCGCGACTTCGTCCAGGTCGAAGCGCGAGCGCGGCTCGAGCATCGCGAGCGCGAAGCGCAGGCGGCCGGCGGCGATGGCCGGCAGAAGCGCGTCCTTCTGCGCCGCGCTCCCATGCGTGGCGATCAGGCGCGGTGCGATCACGCCGGTGGCCAGGAAGGGCTCGAGCACCAGGCCGCGGCCCAGGCCCTCCATCACGATCAGGGTCTCGACCGGGCCCGCGCCGATGCCGCCGTGGGCCTCCGGAACGTTCAGGCCGAACAGCCCCAGATCGGCAAGCTGCGTCCACAGCGCCTGGCTGTAGCCCGGCGCCTCGCGCCCCGAGGCCTGCAGGCGCTTGCGACGCGCCTCGAAGCCGTACTCGGTCTCCACGAAGCGGGCGACGGTGTCGGCGAGCATCTGCTGCTCTTCGGTATGGATGAAGTTCATGTGCCGACGATCGCCTTGCCGATCAACCCCCGCTGGATCTCGTTGGTGCCGCCGTAGATGGCGACCTTGCGCAGGTCGAGGTACAGGCCGGCGAGCGGATTGAGTTCGGCGCCGCCGGCGGTCGGGCCCTCGTGGCCGAAGTCCATCGCCTCCTCGAGCCAGGGCAGCGCGTAGGGCCCGGCGCACTCCATCAGCAGCTCGCCCAGGCGGGCCTGGATCTCCGAGCCGCGCACCTTGAGCATCGACGGCTCGGCGCCCAGGCCGCGTCCGGCCTGTTCGAGCGAGATCAGTCTGGCCAGGCCCCATTCGTGCGCCAGCACCTCGATCTCGACGGCGGCGACCCGCGCGCGGAACGCGGCGTCCTCGATCAGCGGCCGGCCGCGCCGCGTCTGGCCCTGCGCGATCTCCTTGAGCCGGCGCAGCAGGCGCTTGCACATGCCCAGGCCCGCGATGTTGGTGCGCTCATGCCCCAGCAGGTATTTGGCGATGGTCCAGCCGTCGTTCTCGAGTCCGATCAGGTTGGTGGCGGGCACCTGCACCCCGTCGAGGAAGACTTCGTTGACGTCGTGGCCGCCGTCCAGGGTCTTGATCGGCCGCACGCTGATGCCGGCGCTGTCCATCGGGATCAGCAGCAGCGAGATGCCGCGTTGCGGCTTTCCCTCGTTGGAAGTGCGCACCAGCGCGAACATCCAGTTGGCCCAGTGGGCGAACGAGGTCCAGGTCTTCTGGCCGGTGACCACGTAGTGCGCGTCGGCGCCGCTGCCTACGCGTTCTGCCCGGGTCTTCAGCGACGCCAGGTCGGAACCGGCGCCGGGCTCGGAGTAGCCCTGGCACCACCAGTCGTCCATGGTGCGGATGCGCGGAAGAAAGCGCGCCTGCTGCTGCGCGGTGCCGTATTGCATCAGCACCGGCGCGATCATCGACAGCCCGAACGGCATCTGGCGCGGTGCGCCGGCGCAAAAGCACTCCTCGTCGAAGATGTTGCGCTGCACCGCGTTCCAGGCGCAGCCGCCATGGGCGACCGGCCAGCCGGGGGCGCCCCAGCCGCGCGCGTCCAGGATGCGCTGCCAACGCACGTAGTCCTCGCGCTCGACGCGCAGGAAGCCCAGCACCTTGGCGCGGATGTCCGCGGGCAGTTCGGCCGCGACGAAGCGCCGCACCTCGGCGCGGAACTGCTGGTCTTGCGGGGTTTCGTGCAGATCCATGGTCGACCCCTCAGCGGCCGGTGAAGCGGGGCGGGCGCTTCTCCAGGAAGGCGCGCTTGCCTTCCTGGAAGTCCTCGCAGGTGTTGGCCTCCAGCATGGCGATGCTGTCGGCGGCCACGGCCTCGTGCAGGCTCTGGAACGGCAACTCCCACAGCTGCTGCTTGAGGATGCGCAGCGAGCGCGGCGAACACGAATCGGCCATCTCGCTGGCGTACGCGTGGGTCGCCGCGGCCAGCTCGTCGCGCGCATGCACCTGGCTCACCAGGCCCATTCGCAGGGCCTCCGTGCCGCGGATCTTGCGGCCCGACAACAGCAGGTCGGCGGCGTTCGCATGGCCGACGACGTTGCGCAGCGCCCAGGCCATGCCGTATTCCGAGGCCAGGCCGATGCGCGCGAACGCCGTCGTGATCGCGGCATCGTCGGCCGCGATGCGGATGTCTGCGAACAGCGCATGGACCAGGCCGAGGCCGGCGGTCGCGCCGTTGAGCATCGCGATGATGGGCTTGGCGATGGCGGGGAACCAGGCGGCGCGGCTCTGGTAGTCGGGACGACGGCTGAAGTCGAATGGGCGCGGCAGCTTGTCCAGCAGCGCGCGCGGGTTGTCGCTCTTGAAGCCGGTGACGTCGCCCCCGGCGCAGAAGGCGCGGCCGGCGCCGGTCAGCACGATCACGCGCACGCCGTCGTCGCGCTCGGCGGCGTGCATGGCCTGCCACACCTCCTCGGCCATGACGTCGGTCCAGGCATTGAGCGCCTGCGGGCGGTTCAGCGTGACGGTGGCGACGCGATCGCGGACGTCGTAGAGGATCTGCTCGTAGGTCACGTTGTCGCCTTCAGCGCGTGAGGACGGCGATCTCGGCGGCGCCATAGCCGATCGCGCCGAGCACTTCGTCGTTGTGTTCACCCAGCCGCGGCGGCGGCCGGTGCAGGCCGCCGGGCGTCGCGGAGAACTGCGTGGGCACGCACGTCGTCAGCATCGCGCCCTCGCTCGGATGCTCGTAGCGATGGAAGAAGCCGATCTCGTTGAGATAGGCGTCGCTGAGCATGTCCTCGAAGCGCGCCATCGGGCCGTTCGGGACGTCGATCGCATCGAGCACGCCGCGCCACTCGGCGGTCGTGCGGGTCTTCATCTGGTCGGACACCACGCCGTAGACCGCGTCGATGTTGCGCATGCGCCCGTCCACCGTCATGAAGCGCTCGTCGAGCAGCAGCTCGGGCCGGCCGATCGCGGGCAGCATTCGGCGCCACTGCTCGTCGTTGACTGCCAGCACGCAGATGTGGCCGTCGCAGGTCTCGTACGGCCGGCGGTGCTGCGACAGCAGGCGCACGTAGCCGACGCCCGAACCGAGCGGCGGATCGAACACGCCGCCCCACAGGTGCTCCTGCAGGTTGAACGCGACGATGGTCTCGAGCATGGGCACGCGCACCAGCTGGCCGACGCCGGTGCGCTCGCGCGCATACAGCGCCATGCCGATGGCCGAGGCCAGCGTGTAGCCGCAGAACTTGTCGACCAGCACGGTGGGCAGGTACCTGGCCTGGCCGACCGAACGCAGCATCAGGTTGGCGATGCCCGCCTCGCCCTGCACCACGTCGTCGAAGGCCGGGTCGTTCTCGCGCGGGCCGCCGGGCATGTAGCCGCAGCCGTAGCCGTAGATGATGCGCGGGTTGCGGCGCGCGATCTCCTCATAGGCGATGCCCAGCCGCTCGGCCGCGGCGGGCCGCATGCTGTGGACGAAGACGTCGGCCGAATCGACCAGCCGGAACAGCGCCTCGCGGGCCTCGGGCCGCTTCAGGTTGAGCGTCACGCTGCGCTTGTTGCGATTCATGTTCAGGTGCATCGCCGCCATGTTGGGATGGCGCGCCGGGCCGTTCTGCCTGTTCGGGTCTCCGTCCGGCGTTTCTATTTTCGTCACCTCGGCGCCCATGTCGCCCAGGATCATGGTGGCCACCGGGCCGAGCACGTTGATCGTCAGGTCCAGCACGCGCACGCCGGTCAGCGGGCCGGCGTTGGGCAGCTTGCTTGCGGGGGCGACGGTCATGCCTGGCCCGGGTTGCGGCACTTGATCATGCGCAGCGGCGTGTACTCCAGCACCAGCGTGTCGCCGTTCTTCAGGACGCGGTTGCGCGTGCGCACGATGCCGCGGCCGGGGCGGGTCTCCGACAGTCGCGCCTCGGTCACCTCGCACTCGACGTGGATGGTGTCGCCCGCGAACGTCGGGCCCTTCACATCGAGCTGCATTCCCAGGAACGCGAAGCCGGTGCCCTGCATGGTCGACTGCGCCAGCAGGCCCTCGGCGAAGCAGTAGACGAGCGAGCCGGGCGCGAGCCGGCCCTTGAAGCCGGCCTCGTTCTTGAGGAAGTCCAGGTTCGTGAACAGCACCTCGGTCATGCCGATGGTGTTGATGAAGTTGACGATGTCCGGCTCGGTCACCGTGCGACCGATGGTCTTGAACTGCCGACCCAGGGGCAAGTCTTCGAAGCAAAACCCCAAACCAACTGTTTCCATGCTTTTCCTCGGGTGCGTGCTGTTCGGCTGGTGTCCGGAGCGCCGATTTTGCGCTTCCATTTCTGAACGATGTTCGGTAATATAAACGCCAGAGCAAGTCACAGTCAACCCGACAGCCCAAGGAAATCCCGGGGTCGGCACCAAGGATGGAGACATGAAAGAAGCGCCGGACCGTTACGCCCGATACACCCGCCTGAAGTTCGACCGGCCCCATGCCGGCGTGCTTCGCGTGACCTTCGCGTCGCCACTGAAGATGGGCGCGATGGACGCGCAGATGCATCGGGAGGTGTCCGAGATCTGGGCCGACGTGGATGCCGACGACAGCGTCTCGGTGGTCATCGTCACGGGCGACGGCAAGACCTTTTCCGCCGGCGGCGACCTGCACCACGAGCGCAAGGTCTGCGAGGACTACGCGCTGCGCATGCAGGCCATGACCGAATCGCGCAACCTGGTGATGGGCATGATCAATTGCAGGAAGCCCATCGTCGGCGCGGCGCGCGGATGGGCGGTGGGCGCAGGCCTGGCGCTGCTGATATTGGCTGACGTGTCGATCGCCTCCAAGGATGCGAAGTTCTCCGACGGACACCTGAAGATCGGCGTCGCCGCGGGCGACCACGCCACCATCATCTGGCCGCTGCTGTGCGGCATGGCCAAGGCCAAGTACTACCTCATGACGGCCGAGACATTCACCGGGGAGGAGGCCGAGCGCATGAACCTGATCTCGATGGCGCTGCCCGACGACGAGGTCGAGGCCAAGGCCGTCGAGGTGGCGTCGAAGCTCGCCCGCAGCGCGCCCGCCGCGCTGCGCTGGACCAAGCACACGCTCAACCACTGGCTGAGGCAGGCGGCGCCGATCTTCGATGCCTCGCTGGCGCTCGAATTCATCGGCTTCGCCGGCCCCGAGGGGCAGGAGGGCATCGACGCCTTCCTGCAGAAGCGGCCGGCCGAGTTCAGCCAGGACACGCCGGTCTGACGCGGCCACGGGACAGGACATCGACATGCAGACCATCGGCGAACTGCTGGAACGCAACGAGCGCTTCTATCCGCACAAGGAGGCGCTGGTCTTCGAGGACCGGCGCCATACCTATCGCACGCTGCTGTCGCGCGTGAAGCAGCTGGCCGATGGCCTGCACCGCATCGGCCTGCGCCGGCAGGATCGGGTGGCGATCCTGGCCATGAACTGCATGGAGTACCTGGAGCTGCTGAGCGCCGGCGACTGGGCCGGCTTCATCGTCTCGACGCTGAACTTCCGGCTGGCCGTGCCGGAGCTGGAATGGATCGCCAGGGACTCGGCGCCGCGCGTCCTCGTCTTCGAGGCGCAGTACACGGATCTCGTGGCCGAACTGCGCAGCCGCCTGCCGGACATCGAGCAGTACGTCTGCATCGGCGGCACGCCGCCGTCCTGGGCGCACGGCTTCGAGTGGGTGGTCGAGCGCGGCGCCGTCGGCGGCCCGCCGTTCCGGTCGCAGCCGAACGACTTCGGCGCCCTGGTATACACCAGCGGCACCACGGGACGCCCCAAGGGCGCGATGCGCAGCCAATGGCGCTGGGTCGCGACCGCCGAAGGCGGTGCCTACGCGAGCGAATTCAGCTCCGACACGCGCGCACTGCTGGCCACCCCGGCCTTCCACGTCGGCGTCATCGGCTACGCCCTGCAGGTCTACTGGCATGCCGGCTGCATCGTGCTGCAGCGCGGCTTCGATCCGACGCAGGTGCTCAAGGCGATCGAGGCGGAACGCGTCACGTTCACCTTCGTCGTCTCGGCGATGCTGCAGGCCCTGCTCGATTCGCCGGCCATTGCCGACGTCGACCTGCGCAGCCTGCGCAACGTCGTCACGGCCGCGGCGCCGGTGCCCGTGCCGCTGCTGCAGCGCGCCATCGCGCGGCTGGGGCCCATCCTGTCGGTGCAGTACGGCGCCACCGAGACCGGCGGCACGATGATGTTCGCGCACGAGGTGCGGCCGGGTGGCAACGATCGCGACGTCAAGCGCATCGCCTCCGTCGGGCACCCCGGGCCGCGCACCCGCATCCGCGTCGTCGACGATGCGGGCACCGACTGCGCCGTCGGCGTTCCGGGCGAGGTGCTCACCTTCACCGACCAGCGCTTCGACGGCTACTGGAACAACACGCCGGCGACGCTGGACGCCTTGCGCGACGGCTGGTTCCACACCGGCGACGTCGGCTACCTCGACGAGGACGACTATCTGTTCCTGGTCGATCGCAAGAAGGACATGATCATCTCGGGCGGCGAGAACATCTACAGCCGCGAGGTCGAGAGCGCCGTGCTGGCGCACCCCGCGGTGATGGATTGCGCGGCCATCGGCGTGGCCGATGCCAAGTGGGGCGAGGTGGTCTGCGTGGTGGTGGTCTTCAAGCCGGGCCAGTCGCTCAGCGACGACGCTTTGATCGCCCACTGCAAGTCCCTGATCGCCAGCTACAAGTGCCCCAAGCGCGTCGTCACGATGGACGACCTGCCGCGCACGGGCACCGGCAAGGTCAACAAGATCGCGCTGCGGGACTCCGCGCGCGCGCAGGCCTGAACATGTTCGAGACCTCGATCCAGGACGGCGTCGCGACCGTCACCCTGTGCCGTCCGCCGGTCAATGCCTTGAGCGAGGAGTGGGGCACGGCGTTCGAGCAAGTGCTCGACGAACTCGGCGCGAGCGCGGCCTGGTCGGTGCTGCACCTGCGCAGCAACCAGAAGGTGTTCGCCGCCGGCGCCGACCTGGCACAGATCCATGCCTGGACGACCGAACGCGCGCCCGCACGGCGGCTGTCCAGCTACATCGCCCGTCTGCAGGCCGTCTTCCAGCGACTCGAGAACCTGCCGCAAGTGGTGCTGGCCGAGATCGGGGGCGCGGCGCTGGGCGGTGGCCTGGAGCTTGCGCTCTCGTGCGACCTGCGCATCGCGGCTGCCGAGGCCAAGCTGGGGCTGCCCGAAGTCGGGCTGGGCCTGATTCCCGGCCTGGGCGGCACGCAGCGCCTGACGCGCCTGTGCGGCGCCGGCGTGGCCGGTCGCCTGATCCTGGGCGCCGAGGTCGTCGACGGAACGACGGCACGCGAGCTCGGACTGGTGCAGTGGGCGGTGCCGCGCAGTTCGATCGCCGACGACGCCGGCGCGCTCGCCCGCCGCATCGCCGCGTTGCCCGCGCCTGCCCTGCGTGCGGCCAAGGAATTGATCAAGGCTGCCTCGTCGCCACCCACCACCGGCTTCGCGCTCGAGCGCGAACTGGGCGGGCAGCTGATCGACACGCCCGAGGCGCGCGCCCTGATCGTCGCCTTCCTGCGCCGCAGCGGCAAGGTGGTCGAGGCCGCCGCCGAACTTCCGTTGCTGTAACCCACTTTTCCGGAGAAGACCTTCATGAGCGACCCCCTCGACACCTCGTGGCGACACGTCACCGACCTGAGCGGCAAGACCGTCGTCGTCACCGGATGCGCCTCGGGCATCGGGCGCGCCACGGCGCTGCAGTTCGCCAGCGCCGGCGCCATCGTGCACGGCGGCGATCGCAACGTGGCCGATGGCCTGGCCACGCTGGAAGCCATCCGGCAGGCCGGGGGGCGTGGCGAATTCGTGGAGTTGGACCTGACCGAGGGCGCCAGCATCGACCGCTTCGTCGACCAGGTGATGCAGGCCATCGGCGGCGCGCCGGACATCATCGCCAACGTCGCCGGGCTGGACCGCGTGATGCCCTTCCTGGACAACACGCCCGACATCTGGGAGCTGCTGGCCAAGGTCAACTACATCGGCCCGGTGCGCATGATCCATCGCTTCCTGCCCAGGATGCTGGAGCGCGGCAGCGGCAAGATCGTCACGGTGGCCAGCGACGCCGGGCGCGTGGGCAGCAGCGGCGAGACCTTCTACGCGGGCACCAAGGGTGCCATCATCGCCTTCACCAAGTCGCTCGCGCGCGAGACGGCGCGCGCCGGCCTGACCTGCAACTGCGTGGCGCCCGGGCCCACCGACACGCCGCTTTTCAACGGCACGATCCCGGAAGGCAAGCTGCGCGACGCGCTGATCCGCGCCATCCCCTTGAAGCGGCTGGCGCAACCGGTCGAGATCGCCCACACCGTGGTCTACCTGGCCACGCCCGCCACCGACTTCATGACCGGCCAGGTCATCTCGGTCAGCGGCGGCCTGACCATGCACGGCTGAGGCAGGGCGCACGATGAATCCCGAACAGGAATACTTCGAGCACGTCGCCGCGGGCCGCTTCATGATCCAGAAGAGCCGCTCCACCGGGGGCTATGTCTTCTACCCGCGCGTGGCCGAACCCGGCACCGGCGCGACCGATCTGGAGTGGGTGCCGGCCTCGGGTCGTGGCACCGTCTACTCGACGACCACCATTCGCCAGAAGCCGCCGACGCCCAACTACAACGTGGCGCTGATCGACCTGGAGGAGGGGCCGCGCATGATGAGCCGCGTCGAGGGCATCGCGCCCGAGTCGGTGCGCATCGGCATGGCCGTCGCCGCCCGGATCGTGCGTGAGGGCGAGCAGTCGCTCGTCGTCTTCGTCCCCGCCTGAGGTCCGCCATGACAGAACGATTTCCCCGCGGCAGGACCGCCATCGTCGGCTCGGCCACCTTCGGCTGCGGCGCGGCACCGGGCTACAGCTCGATGGAGCTGGCGCACCAGGCCAGCGTCATGGCGCTGGCCTCGGCCGGCCTGAAGCCGTCGGACGTCGACGGCCTGTTCGTGGCCATCACCGACGACGGCTTGTCCGGCCTGACCTTCGCCGAGATGCTGGGCATCCATCCGCGCTTCCTGGACAACAACCGCACCGGCGGATCCTCGTTCCAGGTGCACGCGATGCTGGCGGCCATGGCGCTCGATGCCGGCCTGTGCGACGTCGCCCTGATCGCCTACGGCAGCAACCAGCGCAGCAGCACCGGCAAGCTGGTGCAGGCCTCGCGGCCTTCGCCCTGGGAGTCACCGTATCGCCCGCTGCGGCCGATCTCGTCCTACGCGCTGGCGGCGGCGCGCCACATGCATCGCTACGGCACGACCAAGGAGCAGCTGGGCGCCGTGGCCGTGGCGGCGCGGCAATGGGCGCAGCTCAATCCGGAGGCCTTCTCGCGCGAGCCACTGACGCTCGAGGACTACTGCGCCGCTCGCCTGGTGGCCGATCCCTTCGGGGTGCGCGACTGCTGCCTGGTGACCGATGGCGCCGCCGCCGTGGTGATGACCCGCGCCGACGTCGCGCGCGACCGTTGCGAGCGGCCGGTCTACGTGCTCGCCGGCGCCCAGGGCACCACGCATCGCGAGATCGCCGGCATGGCCGACCTGACCGTCACCGCGCTGGCGCAGGCGGCGCCGCGCGCCTACGCGCA
>JBJMWF010000260.1:0-10416 GCA_045810265.1 Vitreoscilla sp.
AAGGTTCGGGGTGGCTCGAAGGCAGTGTATCCACGTGCAGGCAAGACGGTGTCGGCCAATACAGTAGCGATGACTATGGTGTTCCGGCTTTGCGATCTGCAACACAGGGAA
This sequence comes from Vitreoscilla sp., assembly GCA_045810265.1. Taxonomy (GTDB): domain Bacteria; phylum Pseudomonadota; class Gammaproteobacteria; order Burkholderiales; family Burkholderiaceae_C; genus Scleromatobacter. The sequence goes on from JBJMWF010000260.1 coordinate 112, forward strand.
AGCACCGACCCCATCAACGGTAGCCATTGCTATCTTTTGGGTTGTCGTGTCAGCGAGGTCCCGCCATGCACCCGATCCGCACGTCCCATTGCCTGCTCGCCCTGGCCATCGCCGCCGCCGGCGTGTTGACCGCCTGCAGCAAACCCGCTCCGGATCCGAACGTGCGCGCGGGCGACTTGCCCGTGGACGTCGAATTCGCCAAGAAGCTGCAGGGCCAGTAGCTCGATGCCAAGCCGGGCGCAGTCATCGAGATCCCCGCCGGGCGTTGGCATCTGGACCGCGGCCTGTCGCTGCGCGTCAACGGCGTCACGATCCACGGCGCGGGCATGGAGCAGACGATCCTGTCGTTCCGCAACCAGGTGGCCGGGCCGGAGGGCCTGCTGGCCCAGGCGAGCGACTTCCGCATCGAGGGCCTGACGATCGAGGACACCAAGGGCGACGCGCTCAAGATCAACAGCGGCGAGAACATCACGATCCGCGACGTGCGCGTGCGCTGGACGGACGGCCCCAAGACGACGAACGGCGCCTACGGCCTGTATCCGGTCAAGACCAGGAACGTGCTGATCGAGAACTCGCAATCGTTCGGCGCCGCCGATGCCGGCATCTATGTCGGGCAGTCGCAGAACGTCGTGGTGCGCGGCTGCCGCGCCGAACAGAACGTGGCCGGCATCGAGATCGAGAACACCATCGCCGCCGACGTGCACGACAACGTCGCGACCGGCAACACCGGCGGCATCCTCGTGTTCAACATGCCCAACCTGTCGCAACCGGGGCACGGCACGCGCGTGTTCCACAACCGGGTCGATGCCAACAACCTCGGCAACTTCGGCGCCAAGGGTACGGCGGTGGCCAGCGTGCCGGCAGGTTCGGGCGTGGTGGTCAATTCGAATTCGCTGGTCGAGATCTTCGACAACGACGTCACCAACAACGTGACCGCCAACGTCATCATCTCGAGCTACTTCTCCACCGGCTACTTCAGCACCAAGGGCGTGCAGCCCGGCTACGACCCCTACCCGCGCGGCATCCATGTGCACGACAACCGGTTTGCCGGCGGCGGCGACTCGCCCGACGGCATGGACCTGAAGGTGCTCAAGACGGCGATGTTCGGCCTGAACGGCCACTTCCCGGATGTCCTTTGGGACGGCTATGTCGACGCCGCGCGCGCCAGCGTGCCCGAGGAGCGCCTGTGCGTCGACGCCAGCGCCTCGGGCGTGCTCGACGCCGACGGACCGAACAAGTACAAGAGCCCGCACCTGGTCACGGATGCGCTGCGCTGCAAGCTGGCGCCGCTGCCGGCCGTCATGCTGGCCCCGCCCGTCGCCGGGCCGGCCTCCGCCGCCTCGATCTGATCCCGTTCGATGCGCCTTCGCCTCGCCTTCGCGCCCGCCCTGTGCCTGATCGTGGCGCTGGGCAGCTGCTCGCGCGCGCCGGCACCGGTGAACTTCATCGCGGACGGCAGACCCGAGCACCTGTCCGACTGGCATGTGCTGGAGGTCTCCGGCGGCCGCCTGGCGCCCAACGCGGGCGTGTTGCCCTACGACCTCGTCACGCCGCTGTTCAGCGACTACGCGCACAAGCTGCGCACGGTGTGGATGCCGGCGGGACAGTCCGCGAAGTACAGCGCCGACCAGGCCTTCGACTTCCCGGTCGGCACCATCCTGTCCAAGACCTTCTACTACCCGCGCGCCGCCGGCGCCGCCGATGCGGTGCTCCAGACCGACGACGCCGAGCCGGGCGCTCCCGCCGCGGGCCTCGATCTGTCGCGCGTGCGGCTGATCGAGACACGCCTGCTCGTGCGCCGCGCCGGCGGGTGGACGGCGCTGCCCTACGTGTGGAATGCCGACCAGAGCGAGGCGCAGCTGCAGCGCACCGGCGACCAGCGCGCGCTCGACCTGGTCGACATGCGAGGGCACGGACAGAAGTTCGCCTACGTCGTGCCCAACGAGAACCAGTGCGCCTCGTGCCACGTCACCAGTTTGAAGGGCGGCGAATTCACGCCGCTGGGTCCCAAGGCGCGCAACCTGAACCGCACGCTGGCCTACACCGACGGCGCGGACAACCAGATCGCGCGCTGGGTGCGCACCGGCTTTCTCACGGGCGTTCCCGCGGGCGACTTGCCGCGTGCAGCCGACTGGCGCGACGCGAGCACCCCGATCGCCGAACGCGCTCGCAGCTATCTGGACGTCAACTGCGCGCACTGCCACCAGACCGGCGGCACCGCCGGCAACACCGCGCTGCGGCTGGACGCGCTGGGCCCGGCGGACTGGTCGCTGGGGCTGTGCAAGCCTTCGGTGGCCGCCGGCAAGGGAACGGGTGACCGTATCCACGACATCGTGCCGGGCAAGCCCGACGAGTCCATCCTGCCTTACCGGCTCGCGAGCACGGAAGGCGGCGTGATGATGCCCGAGCTGGGCCGCAACACCGTGCATCGGGAAGGCGTTCAGCTGATCCGCGACTGGATCGCCGCCATGCCGGGCCATTGCCGGACAGACCAGACCGACGTTCCTAGGAAGGATTGACATGCAACGACCAGACGCCCGCCATCGCACCTCCATCGCGCTTGCCGTGGCCACGCTCGCGGGCGTGCTCGCGAGCGCGGACGCCCACGCGCAGGCGGCCGCGCCCGACGCTGCGGCGTCCGCCGCCGCCGATGACACCCAGGTGGTCACCGTGACCGCGCAAGGGCGCAAGCAGGAAGTCCAGAAGGTGCCGATCGCGATCCAGCTGCTCGGGCCGGAGCAGATCGCCAAGGTGGGTGCCGTCAACCTGGCGCAGGTAGCCGACTTCGTGCCGGGCCTGACGATAGACGCCAGCCAGCCCACGCAGCCCAGCTACTCGCTGCGTGGCCTGGGCAACGGGGATTTCGGCATCGGTACCGACGCACCGGTGGGCGTCTACGTCAACGGCGTCTACACCGGCAAGACCGGTGGCGCGCTGCTGAACTTCAACGACGTCAAGCGGGTCGAGGTGCTCAAGGGCCCGCAGGGCACGCTGTTCGGCCGCAACAGCGCCGGCGGCGCGATCTCCATCGTCACCAACGATCCGGATGGGCAGAACCTGGCGTCTGGCCTGGTGCGCGTCGGCAACTACGGCACCGTGCACGCCGAGGGCGTCGTCAACCGCGCGCTGGGCGAGGACTTCGACTTGCGCCTTTCCGCGGTCGGCGAGAAGAGCGACGGCTGGGCCACCAACGACACCGACGGCAGGAAAAATCCCCAGGCGCATACCTGGGGCACGCGGCTGGGCGCGCGCTGGTCGCCCTCCGACAACACCAGCGTCGTCCTGACCTGGGAACACGAGGACTTGCGCGAGCGTCCGCGGCCTGCCTGGGCCGCGGGCGCCTACGACGCCGACGGCTCGATCACCTACCTCGATCCGCGGCACCAGCCACTGCGCAACGACGTCATCGGCGGCGTCGAGTCGCGCCTGTTCAACGGCCTGAACCTGCGCATCGAGCACCAGCTCGGCGACCGGCTGGCGTTCACGTCGACCACCGGCTGGCGCCATTTCAATTCGGCCAACCTGGAGGACAACGACGGCACCGACAACCCCGCCACCTACCTGGCGACGGGCAACTTCGAGAAGAGCACGACCTTCGAGCAGGAGTTCCGCCTGAACGGCAAGAGCCGGCTGGCGGACTGGCTGGTCGGCGCGAGCTTCGCCGGCGAGCATTCCTCGCAGCTGAGCCGCGTCGACACCAACACGACCACCCTCGATCCGGTGCTGTTCCAGATCCTCAATGGCCAGGGCGCCGGCCTGCCCGCGCCGCCGTTCAGCCTGCTGACCGGCATCGGGCAGGAGGCCGGCATTCCCGGCTTCGACCTGCTGGGCCAGGGCTGGCAGGAAGGCATCCACAACACGCTCGCTGCGCACTCCGAGGCGTTGATGGGCGACGTCATCTGGCACCTGGACGACCGCACCAACCTGACCACCGGCGTGCGCTTCACGCAGGACACCAAGAAGTTCAGCTGGTACAACCCGCTGCGCTCCGCGCCGGGCCTGGATGCGCAGTTGGCGGCCTTGTCGCCGGACTTCTTCAGTGCGCTGGTCGGCGCCGGCGCGCTCGACCAGCCGACCGCCGACGCCCTGAGCGGGTTGGCGCAGGGCCTGCAGGTCACCAACATCGAATTCGCGAATCCCGAGTGGGCCGCCGCACCGGTGTACGCCAGCAAGACCTGGCACAACACCAGCCCGCGCCTGGTGCTGGACCACCAGTTGACGCCCGACACCATGATCTACGGCTCGATCACGCGCGGCTACCAGGCCGGCGGCTTCAACTCCGTCAGCACGCAGGCCAATGGCGGCCGCTTCGATCCGGAGACGATCACCAGCTACGAAGTGGGCGCCAAGGGCCGCATCGCCGGCGCCGGCGTGAGCTACAGCGCGGCGCTGTTCCACTATCTGTTCAAGAATCTGCAGTCGATCACCCTCGACCAGAGCCAGACGGTGCCGGTCTACGTGGTGACTGTCAGCGACGTCGAGGCCACCGGCCTGGACGCCGAGCTGAACTGGCAGATCGCCGCGCCGCTGCGCCTGTTCGCCAACGGCGAGTGGATGGACCAGAAGTACCAGGGCCAGCACAACGTCCTGCCCGGCGCGCACGACCTGACGGGCCAGCCCTACGGCACACCGACGCTGTCGCTGGCCGCGGGCGTGGACTTGACGCTGCCGCTGGCCGGGGGCAAGGCGGAATGGTCGCTGCAGGGCAGCCACATCGGCGCCACGCGCTGCAACGACGACTCGACCGCGCAGGGCAACTGCCTGTCGACGCCGACGTTCCGCGTCGGCGAGGCACACGAGCGCGTCGACACGCGCATCGGCTGGTCCGCACCGGCCGACCGCTGGGGGGTGGCGCTGATCGTCAACAACCTGCTCGACAAGCGTTACGTGACGGGGCTGAGCAACCTGTCGGCGGCCGTCGGCGTGCCCTACACCGCGTCGGTCAGCGACCCCCGCCGGTTCCAGCTCGAATTCAGCGCCCGCCTGTAAGCCTTGCCTTTTCCGTGGCGCCTGCCTGCCGGCGTCGTCGCGGGATTGTCCTTGGGGGACGGTGGGAGCCGTCCCCGCTTCTTTTTCTCAGCGGTTGGCAGCGGCGACCTGGTCGACGGACCCCGCCGGCTCCGAGGTTCGCGCCTTGGCGACCGCGGCTGCGGCCGCCGCGGCGGCCTCCTTCTGGCAGGTCAGGGCGGCACGCCAGGTGTCGAGCCCGGTCCTGACGTCCTCCATCTCGATGCCGTGTGTCACGCGTGCCGTCCACACGAAGCTGCGCAGGGATTCGATGCCCTGGTCGGCGCGCTCGACGACGCGCTTTTGCAGGGACGTGACCGAGCCGCAGGCGGGCTGCACGTCCTGGGCCTGGCTCGCGGAACTGGCCAGCAGGGTGCCCGCGATGCAAGCCGCGGATGAAACAAGGGTCTTGAGGTGATTCATGATGGCTCTCCTGGATGTTTGGAATCTGACGCTGTAAAAGCCGTCCCGGGGACCCTGGCAGGCCATCGGAAGATCGGCTCAAGGTCAGGATGCGCATGCCGCGAGGCGCTTGCGAGCGCCAGGCGACGAATCCGGCGAATGGCGGTGCGAATCCGTGTGGGCCGCGACGAAGCTCGCGGGCCTGCGGCTCAATGCCAGCGACACGTGGCTTGCACGTACCAGACGCGGCCGCGCGGATCGGCGATCGCGGAGTTGTAGCCGCGTTGCGGCAGCGTCTTCTGGTTGGTGAACGGCGGGTCGGTGTTGAACAGGTTCTTGGCGCCGACGGCGAACTGCCAGGGACTTGCCTGGCCGCCATAACCCAGCTGCGTTCCCCAGACGTTGTACGGCGCCACGCGCCGCTGGCGGCCGTCCAGGCCGGGTTGCCCGTCCCGATAGCCGGCCTTCCAGACCTCGTCGACCGTCGCGTGCCACGCACCGCGCTCCCAGCCCAGCGCCAGGGTGTGCTGCCAGCGTGCCTTCGCCTGGAACGTCCCGGCCATGTGACCGGACCATTTGCCGCTGCTTGTCCGGATGGCGCTGCGCAGGTCGACGTCGATGCCCATCGTGGTGGCGTTGCCCAGGTTCTCGTTGGTCTCGATCAACTCCAGCACCGGGCCCGGCAGTTTTGGATACGCCGGGTCGACCGGGCCGCGCACGACCCACGTGCCGTCGTACCTGCCGGTGGACACCAGCAGCGCATCGTCGCCCAGCTCGCCGATCAGGTTCTTCTGCACGATGCGCCAGGCGTTGAGCTGCAAGGCGCTGTCCGGACTGGCAGCGATCACCATGCCCAGCGTCAGGTCGCGCGAGGTCTCGGGCCGCAACGCAGGGTTGCCTCCAGCCCGCAAGTTGACGACTGGCGGGCAGTCCGCCGCGAGCCCCGTCACCGGACAGCGTTCGGGATCGTCCACCTCCGCCTCGTCGGTCACGTTCGTCTGCGCGGTGAACATCTCGGGCAGGGACGGCGCCCGGAAGCCGGTGCCCATCGCGCCGCGCAACAGCAGCGCCGGAACCGGTTGCCAGCGCAGCGACAACTTCGGGCTGAGGTGCGTGCCGAAGTCGCTGTAGCGGTCCACGCGCGCGGCCAGCTGCGCCTGCATCTGCGGCGCGACCGGGACGATGGCCTCGAAGTACAGCGCCTGCACGTCGCGCTGGCCGGACTTGTAGGCCTGGTAGTGCGAACCGACGGTCAACGGGGACAGTGCCGTGGGGCTGTCTCGCATCGATTCGTGCCGCGCCTCGCCGCCGAAGCCGAACGTTGCAATGCCGCCGCGCCAGGCGCCGAGATCGCGGCTGGCATGGAAGTCGATGCCCTGCGTCGTGCCGCGAGCCTCGCGTGTCGATCCATGGATCAGCGTCGATGCGAGCGCGGCGTCGCCGGTGGGGCCCGAATCGGCGAACGGATCGATGATCCCGGCGGCCAGGACGCCCTGAAGCTTGTCCGCATCGACGAAGCCGCTGACCAGGACCGACGCCGAGTGCGTGGTCGACTGCATCAGCGCGCCATCGAGCTCCCATCCTGCCGCTTCGCCCCGCCAGCCGACCAGCGCGCGCCAGGCCTGCGTATCGTTGCGGCGCACCCGCGGTCCCAGCGAGATCGCGCGATACGACGGGTCGACGATGTCACCATCGACACCGGGCAGAGCTCGGTAGAACGGACTGCCGACCGGGATCACCCAGTCCGGACGCGACGAGTAGTACTGGAAGTTGACCGCGGTCGGTGCGATCGACTCGCGCACGCGCTGGCGCGAGGCCAGTACTTCGGCGTAGGCCTGGCCGTGACGCGCAAAGGAGAGCGTCGCGCGCAGCAGGCCGCCCAGGTTCTCGGTCTCTGGCAGCAGGTCGTTGTAGCGGCCCACGTCGTAGAAGCAGCCGCCATGGACGAACACCGTGGCGGGGGTGCAGCCGGGTGCGGCCGGGTTGGCGAAGAGGCCGCCGCCCAGGGGCACGTTGGCGGGCAGGCTGGCGGCTGTCGTGCCATCCACGCGCAGCCCTGGCCGGAAGTCCGCCGCGAACGCGCGATCGCGCGCCGCCAAGGCGTGCTCGCGCTGGTGGTCCAGCGTGGCGAAAAGGTTGAAGCCATCGACGGCATTGCTGCCCAGCCCGAAGGACGCCGTCTGGTGGTCCGTGCCGCCGCCGCCATGCGCTTGCGGGCGTTCGGCTTGCATGCTGGCTTCCACGCCCTTGAACTCCGAGCGCATGATGAAGTTGACGACGCCCGCAATGGCGTCGCTGCCGTAGATCGCCGAGGCGCCGTCGGTGAGGATCTCCACGCGCTCGATCGCCGCCACCGGGATCTGGCCGAGGTCGACGCCGACGCCCGTCTCCTTGCTGAAAGCGTAATTGCTGAGGCGGCGTCCATTGAGCAGAACGAGCGTCGAACGTTCGCCCAGGCCGCGCAGCGAGACACCCGTGAACCCGGGATTGTCCTCGTTGCCGATGTTCACGGCGTGGCTGACGTTGCCCACGTTCACGCCCAGGCGCGCCACCAGTTCCTCGACGCTGGTGACGCCGCTGCGCTCGATGTCCTGGCGCGTGATGACCTGCACCGGCAACGCGGACTCCATGTCGATGGCCGACAGCTGCGAGCCGGTGACCACGACGTGCTGGCTGCCGGGTGCGTCGTCCATCGGCTGGCCCTGTGCCCAGGCGGGTGCCACGGCGCCCAGCAGGCCCAGCATCGCCCACGGCGCGGCCGGCCGCCGGTTGCGGCTACATCTGCTTGAACAGATGGGCATGGGTGACGCTCACCGACAGGCGGCTCTCGTGGCGCTTGAGCCTCAGCTCCAGCGTGCCGTTGCGGTTGCGATGCACGGCGGCGACGGCATTGACATTGACGATCGTGCTGCGATGGATCTGCCAGAAGGCCTCGGGATCCAGCTCCTGCGCGAGCTCGGCGATCGACTTGCGGATCATGGATTGGCCATCGGCCGTCACCACCAGCGTGTACTTGCTGTCCGACTGGAAGAACAGCACCTCGTCGACCGTGATCAGGCGCACGTTCTGGCCTTGCGAGGCCTTGACCCAGCGCAGGTGCGCCCGCGATGCGGCGTCTCGGTTCCTGAGCGTCTCCAGCAGGCCGTCCAGATCGGCCGGCCGGGCGCTCAGGCGCTCCTTCAGGCGCAGCGCGGTGGTGGTCAGCCGCGCGACCGAGAAGGGCTTGAGCACGTAGTCCGCGGCGCCCTGCTCGAAGGCGGCCAGCGCGTACTTGTCGTAGGCCGTGACGAACACCACGTGGCATTGGCGGCTGGCCTGTGCCGCCACCTGCAGGCCGGTCAGGCCGGGCATCTCGATGTCGAGAAAGAGGATGTCGGGGCGATGCGTCTGCAGGGCATGCATCGCCTGGATGCCGTTCTCGACCTGCGCCACGATCGCCAGCTCCGGCCACACGCTCGCGAGGCAGTCGTGCAATTCGACGGCGAGCAGGGGCTCGTCTTCAGCGATGACGGCCGTCGGCGATTTCATAGGGAATCTCCAGTGTGGCGCGGGTGCCGCGCTCGACGATGCGCTCCAGCTCGAAGCGGGCGTCGTCGCCATACAGCGCATGCAGCCGGCGCGCGATGCCCTCGAGGTCGTCGGCCTGGGCGTCGGGCAGGAAGGCGGCGCCGCTGTCGGTGATGGCCAGCACGATGCGGCCGTCGCGCACGTGGGTGGCGATGTGGATGTCGCCGCCGGGCCTGCCGGGCTGCAGGCCGTAGACCAGCGCGTGGTCGATCAGCGGTAGCAGCATCATCGGCGGCATGCGCGCCCCGGCGACCGCCTGCGGCAGCTCGATCTCGAACCTCAGCTTCTCGCCCAGCCGGATGCGCATGATGTCGAGGTAGGCACGCGCCAGCGCCACCTCCTGGCCCAGTGTGGAGCTGGACTCGCGCAGGTGCGGCAGCGCCGCGCGCAGGTAGGCGATCAGGTCCTCCAGCATGCGGCTGGCGGCCTGGGCATCGCGCAGGTAGAGCTCGCGCACCTGCGCCAGCGTGTTGAACAGGAACTGCGGTTCAACGCGAGCCTGCATGGCCTGCAGGCGCGACTCGAGCGTGCGGCGTCGCGAGCTCGCGCGCGCCAGTTCCGCCTCGTGCAGGCGGCGCCCCGCCAGATGCGCCGTGCGGCGGTTCACGTAGACGACGCATGCGATCGTGCAATAGAGCCAGTGCGAGGAGAAGACGCCCAGCGGCTGCACCCAGTCGTCGCCTGGATGGCCCATGTCGTCCCAGCTCAGGGCGATCAGCGCCTCGTACTGGATCCAGGTAGCGGCCAGACAAGCAGCCAGCGTGGCCAGAAGATAGGTCCTCCAGCGGCGTGCGCCACGGGCGACGGCCTCGTCACAGGCCAGCATCGCCACGGCCATGGCGCCGACGAACAGCGCGTTGACGAGAAGCTCGCTCTGCGCATGGGTGGCCGGGACCGGGAAGCGCTTGGCCATCCCGACGCGAGAGATCCTGCCCAGGACGTCCACCACGACCAGGATGGCCAGCGCCGACCCGAGCGTTCGCGCGTCGAACCGACGCAGGACCGCCAGCGCGAAACCGGTCGTTCGCGGGTGACCGGGATCGTCGTCCCCGCTTGTCGTGAGCCGTGCGGCCGTGTTCATGCCGCCGTCTCTTCCATGGCGCGCGTGGCCGGCAGCACGAGCGTGGACGTGACGCCGCGCTCGGCGTTCTGCGTCAGCCAGAGCGTGGCCGCCTCGGCGTGCAACAGCGCGAGCCGGGCGCGGATGTTCGCCAGCCCAGTGCCGGCGCCCGAGCTCTCGCGAAAGCCGCGGCCGTCGTCGCATACCGCCAGCTTCAGCCATTGGCCATCGCGCCGTGCCGAGACGGTGATGCGGCCGCCTTCCGGCAG